>NZ_MUNF01000764.1 GCF_002154555.1 Streptomyces murinus | reverse complement strand
GCCCCCGGAACCGGCCACCTCCGGCCACCAACGGGTTTCCACCCCCACCGGCTCGGGTACGAGCGCTCGACCAGAAACAGGACGCCCCACACCCCGGACGCACACTTCCAGCCACACCCACCATGACACCGCCAGGCCACACCGTCGCTCTACGTGATGAACGTACGAGCGCCCCCCGGCCTGCCCAAGAACCCGCCCACCCGGCCCGGAGCCGACAACTCCGGCCACTCCCGAAGGGATTCGACCACGCCAACCAAGGAACAAGCCGCTTCCCCATCACGTTGAGTGGGTATCCCCTCCGTGCGAGGGAGTGCGCACCGGGTGACCGACGACACACCTTGACAGTCATTGTGATCTAGGGGTTTCAATCGACACCCACCCAGGTAGGGTCTGGAAGCGTCCAGCTCCCCTTGGAGGAGGTGAGGACCGTGGCAGCCCACGACGACGACATGAACCGCGGCATCCGCCCGGGACGCGGGTCCGACGACCCGGCCGGGCAGATCGCCTACCTTGAGCAGGAGATCGCCGTCCTGCGACGCAAGCTCGCCGACTCTCCGCGACACACGAGGATTCTCGAAGAGCGGATCGTCGAGCTGCAGACCAACCTGGCCGGCGTGTCCGCCCAGAACGAACGACTGGCCAACACCCTCCGCGAGGCCCGCGACCAGATCGTGGCCCTCAAGGAAGAAGTCGACCGGCTCGCCCAGCCGCCGGCCGGCTTCGGAGTCTTCCTGCAAGCCAACGAGGACGGCACCGCCGACATCTTCACCGGCGGCCGCAAACTCCGGGTGAACGTCAGCCCCAGCGTCGACCTCGACGACATGCGGCGCGGCCAGGAAGTCATGCTCAACGAAGCGCTCAACGTGGTCGAGGCCATGGCGTACGAGCGCGTCGGTGACATCGTCACCCTCAAGGAGATCCTCGAGGACGGCGAACGCGCCCTCGTCCTCGGACACACCGACGAAGAACGAGTGGTCCGCCTCGCCGAACCCCTCCTCGACGTCACCATCCGACCCGGCGACGCCCTCCTGCTCGAACCCCGCTCCGGATACGTCTACGAAGTCGTCCCCAAGAGCGAGGTCGAGGAACTCGTCCTCGAAGAAGTCCCCGACATCGGCTACGAAGCCATCGGCGGCCTCGGCAACCAGATCGAAGCCATCCGCGACGCCGTCGAGCTTCCCTACCTCTACCCCGACCTCTTCAAGGAGCACGAGCTACGCCCGCCCAAGGGCGTCCTGCTCTACGGCCCCCCCGGCTGCGGCAAGACACTCATCGCCAAGGCCGTCGCCAACTCCCTCGCCAAGAAGGTCGCCGAAGTCACCGGCCAAGCCTCCGGCAAGAGCTTCTTCCTCAACATCAAGGGCCCCGAGCTCCTCAACAAGTACGTCGGCGAAACCGAACGCCAGATCCGCCTCGTCTTCCAGCGAGCCCGCGAGAAGGCCAGCGAAGGAACCCCCGTCATCGTCTTCTTCGACGAGATGGAATCCCTCTTCCGCACCCGCGGCTCCGGCGTCAGCTCCGACGTCGAGAACACCATCGTCCCCCAGCTCCTCGCCGAGATCGACGGCGTCGAAGGCCTCCAGAACGTGGTCGTCATCGGCGCGTCCAACCGCGAGGACATGATCGACCCCGCCATCCTGCGCCCCGGCCGCCTCGACGTGAAGATCAAGATCGAACGTCCCGACGCCGAGGCCGCCAAGGACATCTTCGGCAAGTACCTCACCGAGCGACTCCCGCTCCACACGGACGACCTCGGCGAGCACAGCGGCGACAAGAACGCCACGGTCCAAGCCATGATCCAGACCGCGGTCGAGCAGATGTACGCCGAATCCGAGGAAAACCGCTTCCTGGAAGTCACCTACGCCAACGGAGACAAGGAAGTCCTCTACTTCAAGGACTTCAACTCCGGCGCCATGATCGAGAACATCGTCGGGCGCGCCAAGAAAATGGCGATCAAGGACTTCCTCGAAAAGACCCAGAAGGGCCTCCGCGTCTCCCACCTCCTCCAAGCCTGCGTGGACGAGTTCAAGGAGAACGAAGACCTGCCCAACACCACCAACCCCGACGACTGGGCCCGCATCTCCGGAAAGAAGGGCGAACGGATCGTCTACATCCGCACCCTCATCACCGGAAAGCAGGGCGCGGACACCGGACGCTCCATCGACACGGTGGCCAATACCGGTCAGTACCTGTAAAAGCGGGGCGGCTGCGGGTGCCCACCACGGGTACCCGCAGCCGACTGTTTTTCTGGCCACGACCGGAGCAGGCAATGACGCAAATGATCTCCCCACCAGCGCAAAGGCGTTCTAGGCTCTTTCCTACCGCCGAGTCGCGCAGTGCGGGCACGGGCACCGCACACGCACCGGAGCGCCAGCGGTACGTGAGCGGCACCCATCACCGAGGGCGCCGCCGGGCAAGGAGGGCCGCATGACCGTACGGCGAGTAATGGGCATCGAGACGGAGTACGGCATCTCCGTCCCCGGCCACCCCAACGCCAATGCCATGCTCACCTCGTCCCAGATCGTCAACGCCTACGCGGCGGCGATGCACCGGGCCCGCCGGGCCCGCTGGGACTTCGAGGAGGAGAACCCGCTGCGCGACGCGCGAGGCTTTGACCTCGCCAGGGAGACCGCCGACGCCAGCCAGCTCACCGACGAGGACATCGGCCTGGCCAACGTGATCCTCACCAACGGCGCGCGACTCTACGTCGACCACGCCCACCCCGAATACAGCGCCCCCGAGGTCACCAACCCCCGCGACGCCGTCCTGTGGGACAAGGCCGGCGAACGCATCATGGCCGAGGCCGCCGAACGAGCCGCCCAGCTCCCCGGCGCCCAGCCCATCCACCTCTACAAGAACAACACCGACAACAAGGGCGCCTCCTACGGCACCCACGAGAACTACCTCATGCGGCGCGAGACCCCGTTCTCGGACATCGTGCGCCATCTGACGCCCTTCTTCGTCTCCCGCCAGGTCTTCGCCGGCGCCGGCCGCGTCGGCATCGGCCAGGACGGCCACGAACACGGCTTCCAGCTCAGCCAGCGCGCCGACTACTTCGAGGTCGAGGTCGGACTGGAGACCACCCTCAAGCGCCCCATCATCAACACCCGCGACGAACCCCACGCGGACGCCGAGAAGTACCGCCGCCTGCATGTGATCATCGGCGACGCCAACCTCTCGGAGATCTCCACCTACCTCAAACTCGGCACCACCTCCCTCGTCCTCGCCATGATCGAGGACGGCTTCATCGCGGTCGACCTGGCCGTGGACCAGCCGGTCCGCACCCTCCACCAGGTCTCCCACGACCCCGGCCTCAAGCACCTGGTCACCCTCCGCAGCGGCCGCACACTCACCGCCGTACAGCTCCAGATGGAGTACTACGAGCTGGCCCGCAAATACGTCGAGGAACGCCACGGAGCCGACGCCGACGACCAGACCAAGGACATCCTCAGCCGCTGGGAGGACACCCTCACCCGGCTGGAGAACGACCCCATGAGCCTCGCCGGCGAACTCGACTGGGTCGCCAAGCGCGAACTGATGGAGGGCTACCGCAACCGCGACGGCCTCGACTGGGACGCCGCCCGGCTCCACCTGGTCGACCTCCAGTACGCCGACGTACGGCCCGAGAAGGGCCTGTACAACCGCCTGGTGGCCCGGGGCCGGATGAAGCGGCTGCTGGACGAGTCCGAGGTCGAGCGGGCGCGCACCAAGCCGCCGGAGGACACCCGGGCGTACTTCCGCGGCCGCTGCCTGGAGCAGTACGCCGACGACGTCGCCGCGGCCAGCTGGGACTCGGTCATCTTCGACCTCCCCGGGCGGGACTCCCTCCAGCGCGTTCCAACCCTGGAACCGCTACGCGGAACGCGAAATCACGTCAAGGAGCTGCTGGACCGCTGCCGTACCGCGGAAGACCTGGTCAGGGTGCTTTCGGGCGGGTGAGCGGGGCCAGGGGGGTACTCGGTGCGGTCCGTGACGGCGGGTGGAAATCCCGCCGCCCGGGAATCATCGAGATGGCCCCCGTACGTTGCACGAACTGCGGGGCCGATGTCGGACCCGGCTTGTAGGGTCTGATCATCACCGATCGGCAGGCTAACTGAGCGGGGTGAGGGTTATGGCAACCAAGGACACCGGCGGCGGCCAGCAGAAGGCCACACGGTCCACCGAAGAGGTCGAGGAGCAGGCGCAGGACGCCCAGTCCTCCGAGGACCTCAAGGAACGACAGGAGAAGCTGTCGGACGACGTGGACTCCGTCCTGGACGAAATCGATGACGTACTTGAGGAGAACGCCGAGGATTTCGTGAGGTCCTTCGTGCAAAAAGGTGGAGAATAAAGGCGCACTGGTCACTTCGCCTTCGAAGTGAAGATCACGGGGGGTACGGGTGGCTGAGGAGCCGAACGCCAAGGGATGCGGGAAGTGCGGGCGGGATCTGCCTCGCGCGGCCTTCGCACGGGACAGGAACCGGCGTGACGGTCTTCAGCCCTACTGCCGGGAGTGCGTGGCGGAGTACGGCGCCACGCACTACCGGCGCCGTCGAGAGGCCATGGGCAAGACCGTCCGACAGAAAGTGGCGGTCCCGTCCGGGCACAAGCGCTGCCCGCAGTGCCAGGAGGTGAAGCCCCATACGGAGTGGGAGCGGAACAGGTCCTCGTCCGATGGCTGGGCGAGTTACTGCCGCACCTGTCGCGCGGGGCGGAACCGAACCAGCTACCTCAAGCGCAAGTACGGCCTCACCGAAGCCGAGCGGGATGCGATGGTGGCCTCCCAGCGGGGCTTGTGCGTGATCTGCTTGAAGGCTCCGGCCGCGCATGTGGATCACTGTCACAAGACGGGTAGGGTCCGTGGCGTACTGTGCTTCAACTGCAATTCGGCCATCGGCAAGTTGGGAGACGATCCCGACGCCGTACGCCGGGCCGCCGCCTATCTGGAAGGAAACTCGTGGAAGCCAATACTCGTGGCACCGGGCGTCTACCAGCTGCCTTCCTGACGCCCGGGTCCTCCTCCTTCATGGATTTCCTCGCCGGGCACCAGCCGGAGATGCTCCCCGGGAACCGGCAGCTGCCCCCGACGCAGGGGGTGATCGAGGCCCCGCACGGCACCACCATCGTGGCGGTGACCTTCCCCGGTGGCGTGGTGCTCGCCGGTGACCGCCGGGCGACCATGGGCAATGTGATCGCGCAGCGGGACATCGAGAAGGTGTTCCCGGCCGACGAGTACTCCGCGGTCGGCATCGCCGGCACCGCCGGTCTCGCCGTGGAGATGGTGAAGCTCTTCCAGCTGGAGCTGGAGCACTTCGAGAAGGTCGAGGGCGCCCAGCTGTCCCTGGAGGGCAAGGCCAACCGGCTGTCGACGATGATCCGTTCCAACCTCGGCATGGCCATGCAGGGCCTGGCCGTGGTGCCCCTGTTCGCGGGATATGACGTGGACCGGGACAAGGGCCGGATCTTCTCGTACGACGTGACGGGCGGCCGTTCCGAGGAGCACCACTTCGCGGCGACGGGTTCCGGCTCGGTCTTCGCCCGGGGCGCGATGAAGAAGCTGTTCCGTGACGACCTGACGGAGGAACAGGCCACCACGCTGGTGGTGCAGGCCCTCTATGACGCGGCTGACGACGACTCGGCGACCGGTGGTCCCGATGTCGCCCGCCGGATCTACCCGATCATCACCGTGATCACCGAGGACGGTTTCCGCCGGCTCACCGGGGAAGAGGCCTCCGAGATCTCCCGTTCGGTGCTCCAGCGGCGCCTGGAGGAGCCGGACGGCCCCAAGGCCGCGCTGCTCTGAGCGCGGCCCGGTTCTTGACAAGGTGATCACAGTGACCATGACAGAAAGGGACGGATAACCGGTGTCGACGCCGTTCTATGTCTCACCTCAGCAGGCGATGGCCGACCGGGCGGAGTACGCCCGCAAGGGCATCGCTCGTGGCCGCAGCCTGGTGGTCATGCAGTACGCCGACGGCATCGTGTTCGCCGGCGAGAACCCGTCCCGCGCGCTGCACAAGTTCAGCGAGATCTACGACCGGATCGGCTTCGCGGCGGCCGGTAAGTACAACGAGTACGAGAATCTGCGCATCGGTGGTGTCCGTTACGCCGATCTGCGTGGTTACACCTATGACCGGGACGATGTGACGGCCCGGGGTCTGGCCAATGTGTACGCCCAGACGCTGGGCACCATCTTCTCCTCGGCGGCCGAGAAGCCGTACGAGGTGGAGCTGGTGGTGGCGGAGGTGGGGGAGACCCCGGAGGGCGACCAGATCTACCGGCTGCCGCACGACGGTTCCATCGTGGACGAGCACGGCTCGGTCGCGGTGGGTGGCAACGCGGAGCAGATCAGCAATTTCCTGGACCAGCGGCACCGGGACGGGATGAGTCTGGCCGAGGCGCTGAAGCTGGCGGTGCAGGCGCTGTCGCGGGACACGAACGGCGGCGAGCGGGAGATTCCGGCGGAGCGGCTCGAGGTCGCGGTGCTGGACCGTACGCGTCCGCAGAAGCGGAAGTTCAAGCGGATCGTGGGCCGGCAGCTGGCGCGGCTGCTGGAGGCGGACGGCGCGGCCGCGGTCGCGGACGGCTCGGAGGAGTCCGACGACGCGGAGTAGTCCGCCGCCTTCCTGGTCCTGAGGTGCCCCGGCCGTTTCGGCCGGGGCACCTCGCGTTCAGTCCCGGGGGGCCCGTGGGGGCGCGGTGGAGCCGCGTAGGACGAGGTGGACGGGGATGTCGCCGCCGTGGGGTTCGCGGCCCTCCAGGACGGCGAGGAGGGCGTGCATGCCGCGTTCGCCGAAGAGCTCGGCGTCGAGGTGGACGGTGGTGAGTTCGGGGTCGAGGGCGGTGGCGAGGGCGAGGTCGTCGAGGCCGGTGACGGAGATGTCGTCGGGGATGCGCAGGCCGAGGCGGCGGGCGGC
>NZ_MUNF01000763.1 GCF_002154555.1 Streptomyces murinus | reverse complement strand
CCATCGAGGCGGTGCCCGGCGGCTACCGGCTGTACGCCGACGCCGGCACCCTCGATCTGCTGCACTTCCGCGAGCTGCTCGCCCGCTCGTACACCGCCGACGACCCGGAGTCCGCGCTGCGGCTCGCCCGCGCCGCGCTCGCGCTGTGGGGCGAACCCCTGCTGACGAACGTGCACTCGGACGAGATCCACCGCGACCTCGTGCCCCGCCTTGCCGAGGAACGACTCCTCGCGGTGGAGCGGGTGTTCGACGGCGAGCTGCGCCTGGGCCGGCACCGCGAGCTGATCCCCGAGGCCCGTGAGGCCGTGCGCGCCCACCCCGGGCACGAGGGGCTGTCCGCGCTGCTCGTCGAGGCGCTCTACCGCTCCGGCCGCCGCGCCGAGGCGCTCGCCGAGTACCGCAGGANNATTACCCGACGGGCAGCACGGGGCGATCGCCACCGGCGCACCGGCCGCGGCACTTGCGTCCGGTGGCCGTCCGCTGCCGCTGCCGGTCGGGAGCGGCGGGTCGGGTGAGCCGCCCCCGGGACTCGGACGGGGCTCGCCCAGCGCCCCCGGCGCCCTGGTGCTCAGCTCGCTCGTGGACGCCGGGCTGCTCCAGGAGGACCCCTCCGGCCGCTATCGCGTCCACGATCTGCTGCGCCTCTTCGTCCAGGCGGCCGGAGGGGTCCTCCT
>NZ_MUNF01000762.1 GCF_002154555.1 Streptomyces murinus | reverse complement strand
CGCCCCGCCGCCCCGGCGGGGGCTGTACGGGGCGTGGCAGTCCTTCACGGTGGCGCTGGGGCTGCTGGGCGGCGCGGGGGTCACGGCGGTGACGGCGGCGGTGCTGGGCACCGAGCGGCTGTCCGCGTGGGGGTGGCGGCTGCCGTTCCTGCTGGCCGTGCCGCTGGGCCTGCTGGCGCTGTGGCTGCGCACCGGCCTCACGGAGACGCCGGAGTTCCTGGAGCGGACCAACACCCCGGAGATGAGGCTCGGTTGGGGGGCGCTGGTGCTCGCGGCGGCGCGGGTGACGGGCTGGGCGGCGGCCGGATACACCTTCCTTGTGGTGCTCCCCTCGTACCTCCAGACCGCACTGCACACGGGCTTCGCGCAGGCACTGCTGGCCGCGGCGGTGGCCAACGCGGGGTTCGCCGCGGCGATCCTGCCCGCCGGGGTGCTCAGCGACCGGGTGGGGCGGCGGCCGGTGCTGCTCGCGGGCGCGGTGCTGGTGGTGGCGACCGCGCTGCCGGTGCTGGACCTGCTCCGGGATCCCGGAGCCTCGACCCTGGCGAAGGCCCTCGCCCTGGCCGGCGCCGGCGCGGTGGTGGGTCTGATGGCGGGCCCGGGCCCTGCCCTGCTCGCCGAGATGTTCCCCGCCCGCGTCCGCTGGACCGGCCTCGGTCTCGCCTACGCCCTGTCCAACGCGGTCTTCTCCGGCTGCGCGGGCCTGATCATCACGGAGGCGGTGCGCAGGACCGGCAACCCGGACGTACCCGGGTACTACGCGGCGGCCGCGTGCGCGGTGAGCGCGGCGGCCCTGCTGAAGCGGGCGCCGCGGGAAGGGAGTTGGCGACGTCGGCCGCCGGAAGAGGCGGCACGGGAAGCGAGTCGGAGGTAGCGGTGCGAGTGATCGGGCTGATGTCCGGGACGTCGTACGACGCCGTGGACGCGGCGGCCGGCGATCTGCGGCTGGACGGCGACACATTGGTGCTGCGGCCGCTCGGGATGGTCGGCGCGCCGTACGAGGAGCCGTTGCGCGCGGCGCTCGCGAAGGCGATGCCGCCCGCGGAGTGCGGGTTCGAGGCGGTGTGCCGTCTGGACACCGGGATCGGGCGGGCGTTCGCGGCGGCGGCGGTCCGGGCGGACCGGGAACTGTGCGCGGGGCGCGCGGAGTTGGTGGCCTCGCACGGACAGACGGTCTACCACTGGGTGGCGGACGGGCGGGTGCGCGGCACCTTGCAGCTCGGGCAGCCCGCGTGGATCGCGGAGGCGACCGGGCTGCCCGTGGTCGCCGACTTCCGGGCCCGGGACGTCGCGGCGGGCGGCCAGGGCGCGCCCCTGGTCAGCCTGTTCGACCTGCTGTGGCTGCGGGGCCGGCCCGGCCGGCCGGTGGCACTGAACATCGGCGGCATCGCCAATCTGACCGCGCCGGACGGCACCGCCTTCGACACCGGGCCCGGCTGCGCGCTGCTGGACGCGGCGGCGCGGGAGTTCAGCGGCGGGCGGCTGGCCTACGACGCGGACGGCGCCCTCGCCGCGCGCGGCCGTCCCGACCCGCGGCTGCTGGAGCGGCTGCTGGCGGAGCCGTACTACGCCCTGCCCGCGCCGCGCACCACCGGCAAGGAGCTGTTCCACGCGGGGTATCTGCGGTCCGCCGGTGCCTTCGACGGGGGCCGCCCGGAGGACGTGCTGGCCACGCTCGCCCTACTGACCGCGCGGACGATCGCGGACGCGGTGCGGTCCGTCGGCGCCAGCGAGGTGATCGCGTCCGGCGGGGGTGTGCGCAATCCGGTGCTGGTGCGCCTGCTCCGGGGGCTGCTCGGGGAGATTCCGCTGCGTTCCTCGGACGAACTCGGGCTGCCCGCCGCCGCGAAGGAGGCGTACGCCTTCGCCGTGCTCGGTTTCCTCACCGTGCATGGCCTCGCGGGCACCGATCCGCGCAGCACGGGGGCGCGGCGGCCGAGCGTACTGGGGTCGGTGACACCGGGGCGGGACGGATTCCGGATGCCGGCGCCCGCGGGGTGCGCGCCGGTGCGGCTGGTGATCGAGGGCGGGGAGAGGAGCCGGACGGGGTTGGCCGAAGAAGCCGAAGAAATCGAGAGGTGATTTGTCCCGGGTCGGCGGGATTGGCGGCAGATCCTCTCATCCCGCTTTCACGGATGCCTCATACGGTGGGGCCATGACGCAGGTGACTCCTCCCGGGTGGTACCCCGACCCCGGGCAGACGCATGACGGCCCGCCCACCGAGCGCTGGTGGGACGGCAAGGCCTGGACGGACCGGGTCCGCCCCGCCGGGACGGCCGCGCCCTGGGGTCCCCCGGCACAGGTGCCTCCGGCGGATCAGCCGGGGACGGGGCGGCCGGAGACGGGTGGGGCGGAGCCGGGCCGGGCGTCGGACGACGGCCGGGCACCGGAGAACGGCCCGGCGGCGCAGGCCGACCCGGCGACGGAGCCCGACACCGGGGCGCAGGCCGATCCGGGAGCGCAGGCGGGTCCCGTACCGCCCGTCGGCCAGTCCCCCCTCGCCGGTCCCGCGGCACAGACCACTCCCCTGCCGCCCGTCGGCCAGGCGCCGCCCACCGGCCAGGTGCCCCCCACCGGCCAAGTGCCGCCCGGCTACGGCGCCTACCCCGGTCACCAGCCTCCGCCCGGGCAGCCCGGCTACCCGGCGTACACCGGCTACCCCTCCTATCCCGCGTCGCCCCCGCCGCCCGCGCGCGGCGGGCTGCGGACCGGCATAGCCGTCACCGCGGCGGTCGCGGTGCTGGCCTGCATCGGGATCGGCGTCTACGCGCTCACCAATGACAGCGGCGGGAGCAACGACCGCGCCGGGGTGCGGCAGGGCGCGAGCGGCGGACAGGACGGCGGCGGGTTCGGCGGCCCGGGCGGCGCCGGTGGGTCCGACGGCTCCGGTGGTGCTTCCGGCGGGCAGGGCGGTCCGGGCGGCTCCGGTGGCCTCGGCGGTTCCGGGGGCGGGGACGGCTCGGGCGGCCCCGGCGGACAGTCGCCCTCGCCCGACCGTTCGCCCGCGCCCAAGATCAAGGGCGGCGGGACCGTGCCGGACTCGATCGACGGTGTCAGCCTGCCCGTGCCGAAGGGCTGGACCGGGCAGGCGATCAGCGTCGGCGCGCAGGTCACCTCGGACAACTCCTACAAGTGCCCCGGCAACAGCTCCCAGACCTGCACGGCGGGCGGCGCCTACACCGCGCCCGCCGTGGCGCTGGGCACCGACGGCGACACCGCGGAGCAGGTCGCCAAGGCGGACATCGCGGCGAACGCGAAGGAGTCGTACGGCGGCAGCACCTACGGCAGCATCACCTCGCACCAGCAGCTGGCCGCCGAGGCGGTGACGGTGGCCGGGCAGAAGGGCTATCTGGTGCGCTGGAAGGCGGTCACCAGCAAGGGCGCCGACGGCCTGGTCGAGTCGGTCGCCTTCCCCTCCCCGAACGACGCCCGGCAGATGGTGGTCGTGCGCTTCGGCATCGACGTCGGGCAGGACACCTCGGTCATCGACGAGATCCTGAAGGGGATCAAGGTCTCCTCCGGCGGCGGGGCCGGCCAGAACGTCTGACCGGGCCGAAGAGTCCGGCCGGGTGGGGTTCCCCTCCGCTCAAGGGGAACCCCGCCCGGCCGGGGGTGCGCGCCGCCCCCGTCCCCACGGTGCGGCGCGGGCAGACCGCCGTTCAGTCATCCCGTGAACGGCGGCCTGGGTCCTATGTCAGTGCGAGCGCGGGCAGCACGGTGGCCTCCACGAACCGGAGCAGATAGTCGGCGTCGGCGTACTGGCCGCTGAGCACGGGCCGTACGCGCAGCACGCCGAACATCATGGCGGGGATGAACTCCAGCGCGGGATGGCCCGGGGCGATCTCGCCGCGTGCCACACCCCGGTCGAGGATCTCCTGGAGCGCGGCGATCTCCGGGTGCACCAGCGCCTCGCGCAGCGCCTGGGCCAGCTCCTCGTCCTGGGTCACCGCGGACCCGAGCGCCTGGAGCAGCTTGGTGTCCTTGCCCGACCAGTCGCCCGCGGCCCGCGCGGCCTGGCGCAGGTCCTCGGCGAGCGATCCGGTGTCGATGCCGGCGAAGCGCACCCGCCCCCGGGCCCGCAGCGCGGCGGCCACGAACTGGGGTTTGTTCTTCCACTGCCGGTAGAGCGTGGACTTGCTGCACCGGGTGGTGGAGGCGACGCCCTCCATGGTCACGGACTCGTAGCCGCACTCGCGGATCTGTTCCAGCACGGCGTCGAAGAACTCCCGCTCACGCTCCGGCGTGATCTTGGAGCGGCGCGAGGCGACGACCGTCTCCGGTCCCTCCGCGGCCTGCGACGTCATGTGGTGTTTCCCCTCACTCATGGGCTCGGGCGCCCCCGGGCCCAGTTTCCAGTGTGTCGCACTTCAATCGATACACGAGTGTACCGGTACTCCATCGTATCGGTACACTGCCGTATCGGTACACCAACGTATCGGTACGGACACGTACCAAAGCGTTGCCGCACCGTACCGAAGCACCGCCACACACGATCGTCAGCGAAGGGGCCGGGGGATGACTGCGCTCACCGAGCCTGCCGAGGCAGAAACGGAGCCGGACGCCGCCGCGCGTCCGGGTCTCATACGTGAGTTCCTGCTCGTCGCGGGGCTCTTCCTCGTCTACAAGCTCGGCCGGCAGCTGGCCACCGGCCACACCCTGCGCGCCTTCCACAACGCCCATCGCGTCTGGGACCTCGAACGGTCCCTACATCTGCCGCGCGAGACCGCCGTCCAGTCCGCGCTGCTGCACGGCGACACCCTCGTCCATGTGGCCAACACCTACTACGCGACGGTGCACTTCCCGGCCACGCTCGCCTTCCTGGTCTGGCTCTACCTCCGGCGCCCCGCGCACTACGTCTGGGCCCGCCGGGTCCTCGCCGCGGTCACCGCGGCCGCCCTGGTGCTGCCCTTCACCTTCCCGCTGGCCCCGCCCCGGATGCTGGCCGGAACCGGCCTGGTGGACACCGCCCGGATCTACGGCCCCTCTGTGTACGGCCCACCGGCCCACGACCATCTCTCCAACCAGTTCGCCGCGATGCCCTCGCTGCACTTCGGCTGGGCGCTGATGGTGGCGATCGGCCTGATCACGGCCACCCGCTCCCGCCTTCGCTGGCTGTGGCTGCTGCACCCGCTGCTCACCCTGCTGGTGATCGTGGGCACCGCCAACCACTACTGGCTCGACGCGCTCGCCGCGACCGCCATGCTGGGCATCGCCCTCGCCCTGCTCCGTCCCCCGCACCGCACCATCACCCAAGTGGGCCGCGGCGCCGGCCGGATCGTCCCGCGCCAGCGGGTCCTGGCGGGAGCGGCCCGGTGAACGCCGCCGAGCTGGTCGCCGTCGCGCTGTCCCTGGTCTCGGCCGTGGCCTACGCGCTCGCCGCCGTCGCCCAGGAGCGGCTGGCCGCACGCAACGCCGGTGCCGGGCTGCTGCGGCTGCTCGGCACGGGCGCCTGGTGGTCGGCGGTCGGCCTGAACGCGGCGGCCGCGCTGCTGCATGTCGCGGCCCTCAAGTACGGTCCCCTGACCGTCGTACAGCCGCTCGGCGCGCTGACCCTGGTGGCGGCCGTGCCGCTGGGCGCGCGGGCCGCCGGACGGCGGGTCAGCGCGGTGGAGTGGC
>NZ_MUNF01000761.1 GCF_002154555.1 Streptomyces murinus | reverse complement strand
GTGACCCCGCAGGCCCCGGCGAGCACCCCGGCCGCCCCGGGCAGCACCCGCGCCTCCCGTTCCGTCAGCTCCGGGTCGATCCGGGGCAGCGGGCGCCGTGGCTGCGATGCCGGGCGGCTCGCGCGCGGCAGTTCACCGGTGCCCTGCCGGCGGCCCACCACGGCGGGCTTGGGGGGCACCCGTACGGGATCGTCCGCCGCGGGACGGTCGTGCCCCCCGGGGTCGTCGCGGAAGAGCAGATGGACCGGGATCTCGGTGGTGGACTCGTTGCGGATCAGCCGGGCCGGGCGGGTGCCGGTGGCCGTGGCCGGGTGGGGTCGCCCCTCGGACTCGGACGGTGTGTGGGTGGTCGTACTCATGCGTGCCTCCAGCCTCCGCGCCAGATGCGTCATGAACGTGAACTGATGGGTGGGGTACGGCGGTCGGGGCCGGTCAGAGGAACAGGCGGCGCCAGGTCTCGGGGCCGACCGAGCCGTCGGCGGCGCCGCCCCGCCAGCCCTGGCCGCGCTGGAAGGCCGCCACCGCCTGCCGGTCCGCCTCGCCCCAGCGCGGCCCCGGACCGTCGCCGTAGAACCGGCCGAACCCCTTACGGGTCAGCTGGACGCCGAGCCGGGTGACGTAGTCGTTGCTCTGTCCCGGGCGGAAGTAGCCCTTGCCGGGGTAGCCGGAGACTCCGTGCGAGGCGGGCTCCGTCGCGTCCGGGGCGATGTCCCTGCCCCGGCCGGAGGTGAGCAGATCCCAGGTGCGCGGTCCCGGCAGCCCGTCGGCCTCCTCGTCGTCCCAGCCCTGGGCCCGCTGGAACGCCTCGGTGGCCCGCCGGTCCGCCTCGCTCCAGGCCGGGCCCGGACCCTTCGGGTAGTACGGCGCCGCGCCCCGGGCCATCAGCATCCGGCCCAGTTCGGTGACGTACGCGTTGACCGCGCCCAGCCCGAAGGAGTCCGCGCCGGGGAACTCCGGGGAGGTCTTGCCGCCGGTCGCCTCGGCGCCCGCGCTGCCGGTGGCCAGGCCCTTGTAGCGGTAGGGGACGTACTTCCCGGCGTTGCTCCAGTAGGGGTAGGGCGTGGTCTGGCTGCGGGTGTGCGGGGGTGTCTGCTCGTAGACCTTGTAGTGGGTGTGCGCGGAGTCCGTCCAGCCGCCGAAGATCACCACGTGCGAGCCGTTCTGGGGGTTGGCGGTGTTGTGGAAGAGCAGCATGTCGCCGGGCTGGAGCTGGGACTTCTTGATCTTCACGCCGTACTGGGCGAGGCTGCCCGTCCACTGGTTGCTGTTCAGCCCCCAGGCCATGGAGACATAGCCCGAGCAGTCCTGCCGGTAGCCGTCGGTCCAGTAGCGGCCCATGCTGTACGGCACCTTCGCGGTCACCCAGGACTTGGCCCGCTTGATGATGGCGTTGCGGGTGGTGCGCGGGGTGAAGACGCCGCCGGGGCGAGTGGAGCCGCTGCCGGGGCCGTGCAGGGGGGCCTCGGCGCCCTGGGGGGTGTCGGGGCCGTCGCCGGGGACTG
>NZ_MUNF01000760.1 GCF_002154555.1 Streptomyces murinus | reverse complement strand
CCGGCCGGCCGGCGCGGTCCTGCCGTCCCTGCTGGGGCTGCCCGACGGGCTGCTGATGGAGGAGTACCTGCGGACGGCGTCGATGTCCGGGCTCACCGGGGACCTGGCCTGGCTGGACTGCGGCAGCGGCGCCGACGGCCTGCGGCGGCCGTGGGAGCTGGGACCCGACGGGGCGCACGGACTGAGCAGACAGCAGCGGGACGCGGTCCGCTTCCGGGTCGCCAAGGGCATCAAGGGCCGGCCGGGCGACGCACCCGAGGGGTGGCGCAGGTGGGCGGACGCGGTGTTCCATCCGCCGCAGCCGTGGCGGCAGTTGCTCGGCGCGGCGGTCCGGGCGGCGGCCGGTGCGCCGGGAGTGGGCGAGAACCACAGCTACCGGCGGCCTTCCCGCCGCTCGGCCGGTGTCCCCGGGGTGCTGCTGCCGAGCCTGCGCCGCAGCCCGCCCCGGGTGTGCGTGGTGATCGACACCTCCGGTTCGGTGAGCGACGCCGAGCTGGGCAGCGCGCTGCTGGAGGTGGCGGCGATCTCCCGGGCGGTGGGCGGCCGGCGGGACCTGGTCTCGGTGATCTCCTGCGACGCGGCGGCCGGGATCGCCGTACCGCTGTGCCGCGCGGAGGACATCCCGCTGGTCGGCGGCGGGGGCACGGATCTGCGCTCCGGCTTCGCCCGGGCGCTGCGCTCCCGCCCC
>NZ_MUNF01000759.1 GCF_002154555.1 Streptomyces murinus | reverse complement strand
GAGGACCTCGCCGACCAGTTCGGGATCGAGCGCCGAGGTCGGCTCGTCGAAGAGCAGCAGCCGGGGCTTCAGTGCCAGCGCCCGTGCGATGGCAACGCGTTGCTGCTGACCGCCGGACAACTGCCGTGGATACGCGGCGGACTTGTCGGCGAGCCCCACCCGCGCGAGGAGCCGGCGCGCGTCCTCCTCCGCTTCCTTGCGGGGCCGTTTCAACGCGGAGACCGGCGCCTCGATCACATTGTCCAGGACGGTGAGGTGCGGGAAGAGGTTGAAGCTCTGGAAGACGAAGCCGATCTTGGTACGGCGGCGCAGGACCTCGCGTTCGGGCAGCTCGTGCAGCCGGTCACCGGCGCGCCGGTAGCCGATCGGGGTGCCGTCCACCGTGATCTCGCCCCGGTCCGCCTTCTCCAGGTGGTTGATGGTGCGCAGCAGCGTGGACTTGCCGGAGCCGGAGGGGCCGAGCACCACGGTGACCTCGCCGGTACGGACCTGGAGGTCGATGCCCTTGAGGACGTCGAGCGGGCCGAAGCTCTTGTGCACCGACCGGATGTCGACCATGACGGTCATGGGGTCAATTCCTTTGTATAGGGGGAAGTTCAGGCGGCGGCGCGGCCGGCTCCGGAGCGCAGGAAGGCCAGCACGGCCCGCGCGGTGGCGTCGTTCTGCCGGAAGGCGGGTCCGCCGGTGCGCGGCCGGGTGAAGGCGCCGGGGGTGCGGGCGTCGGTGTAGGGGCCGAGCGCGAAGCGGCGGGGGTGCGGGCGCCCGGCGCCGTCGAGGAGGCGGCCATCGCGGGGGTCGACCCGCAGCAGCCCCTCCGGGGTCTCGGCGGCGCCGTCGGCGTGCAGTTCGCGCAGCAGGGGGTCGCGGGCGCGGGCGACGGTGGGCTCGGGCAGCCGGGCCTCGACCAGGGCCCGTGCCGTGACCGCGTACCCGGGCACGGTGGGTCCGGCCGCCCGGAACACCCCGTCCTCGGCGGTGACGGCCATATCGGCGCCGAGGAACCGCAGCAGTCCGGCCCGGGACAGCGCGAGCATCTGCCGCAGCCGGGGGCCGGGCGGCCCGGACGCCAGATAGCTGAAGAACCCGTGCCACCAGGGCCCGATGTCCCCGAGCCGCACCAGTTGCCCGTAGACGGAGAGCAGTCCGAGGAAGACGCCCAGGTCGGCGCTGTGGGCGGGGTCGTGGCGCCTGGCCAGGTCGGCCTCGATATAGGCGCGCAGCCCGTCCTGGAGGTCCTCGTGCGAGGCGTGCCGCACCCCGGCCAGCGGATGGTCGAGCGCGGTGAGGTCGAGCCGGTCGGCCGGGTCCGGTACGCAGGCGGCGGCGAGCGCGTCCCGTTCGGCGGGGCCGTCGGCGGCCGCGTACTTCTCCTCGAAGTCGGCCCAGGCGCTCGTGGTGCGTTCCGGGTGGGCGGTGAACAGCCGGTGGTAGTGGGCGAAGCCCAGCTCCTTCTCGACCAGCGGCCACACATCGCGTCGGAAGTCGAACCCGCCCGGCCTGGAGCGCAGTTCCGCGATCTCGGCGGGACCGAGGAAGCGCGGCAGCGGCGGCCGGTCGCCGCTCCAGTCGTAGCCGATCTTCGAGTGGTACGGCACCCCGCGCCGGGAGCCGACATACAGCACCGGCTCCCGTCCCGAGGGCAGATAGGTGTCGCCGTCGTACCGGCCGCCGCGGCCCTCGGTGAGCAGCACCATCAGATCGACGAAGGCCAGTCCGAAGCCCCGCACGAGCACCGGTTCGCCGGGCTGGAGCGCGGACAGGTCGGTGTCGGCGGTGAAGTCGGGCGGCAGGTGCACCAGGTCGTGCGTCCGGGCGTACGCGGCCAGCGCGGCCTGTTCCCGGTCGAGTTCGGCGTCGAGGTGGCCGATGGCGAGGATCACCAGGTCGGCGAGGAGGGGGCGCGCCCTGCCCTCCAGCCAGACCTGCTGGCGCCCCTCGCGGGGGCCGCCGACGCGCAGCGCGCGGGTGGGGTGGTGGTGCACAGTGATGTCCGGGGGCAGCTCGGCCAGGGCCCGTTCGTACACGAAGCGCAGGTACCTGCCCTGGAGTTGGCGGTCGGCGAAGGTACGGCCGTCGAGGGCGGCCCACTCGTGCAGCGTGGGGCCCTCGCGCACCGGTCCGTCCATGCGCACCGTGTCGTCGGTGAACATGGTGACGTCCTCGGCGTGCGAGTTCATCCACAGCAGCGGCGACTGCTCCTGGCGCCAGATGCGTCCGCCGCCCGGTGGATGCGGGTCCACGAGATGGATGTCGAGGCCCGAGGTGGCATACAGCTCGGGGGCGTTGGCGGCGATGCGTTCGAGGAGGCCGGTCCCCCGCGGCCCGGCGCCCACGATCACCAGCTGGGGCCTCATCGGGTCCCGCCCGTGCCGCGGGCGTAGTACTTCTCGACGTACGCCTGACCGATGCCGAGCACGGTGGTGACGACCGCGTACCAGAGGGTGGCGACCATCAGCAGCGGGATGACCTGGTAGGTGCGGTGGTAGATCAACTGGGCCGAGAACAGCAGGTCGTTGACGGCGATGACACTGACGATGGAGGTGCCCTTGAGGGTGCCGATCAGCATGTTGCCGGCGGGCGGCACGATGGAGCGCATCGCCTGCGGCAGCACGATCCGCCGCCAGCGGCGCCACCGGCTCAGGCCGAGTGCCTGGGCGGCCTCGATCTGGCCGCGGTCGACGGAGAGGATGCCGCCACGCACGACCTCGGCGGCGTAGGCGGCCTCGTGCAGGGTGAGACCGACGACGGCGACGGCGACCGGGCTGAGCAGGTCGACCGTCTTCACCCCGAGCACCGTCGGGTACAGCGCCCCGATGTTGAACCACAGCAGCAGCTGCACCAGGATCGGGATGGACCGGAACAGCCAGACATAGCCCCAGCCGACCGCGCGCAGCACGGGGTTGGCGGACAGCCGGAACGCGGCGAGCAGGGTACCGAGGGCGAAGCCGAGGACCATCACCACGGCGGTCAGCCAGAGCGTGAGCCACAGTCCGCGCAGCACCGAGCCGGTGGTGAAGTACGCGGCGACGACGTCCCACTGGAACGCCCGGTTGCGCACGACGGAGGTGACGGCGAGGCCGAGCAGGACGAGGACGACGACGGCGGCGGTCCACTGTCCGTAGCGGCGCTGGGGCACGATCCGGGGGACGGCCGGGGGCCCGGGTATCTCCGGGG
>NZ_MUNF01000076.1 GCF_002154555.1 Streptomyces murinus | reverse complement strand
CCACCTCCTCCGCCTCCGCCCCCGCTCGCCGGTGCCTCGGAGATGGCGGAGGCGGAGGAGGTGGCGGAGGTGCTCAGCGAGATCGGGCGGGACCTGGTCCGTGTCCGCTCCGCGCACGAGCTGGCCGCGCGCCTGCTGGACCACCTGGCGCCCCGGGTGCGGGCCGATGCCGTACTCCTCTACGAGCGGCGGGCCGAGGGCGGTCTGGAGCTGGCCGGGCATGCCGGGATCGACGCGCGGTTCGCCGCCCGGTGGCGGCAGGTGCCCCCGCTGGCCGGGGTGCCCGCGTTCGACGTCCTGACGGCGGGCGAGCCGCTGTGGCTGGAGGACCTGGCCGCCGACCGGGTCCGCCATGTGCTGGTCGGGGACCCGCCGGAGCGGTGGCCGAGCCGGGTGTGGCTGCCGGTACCCGCCGAGGGAACCGCCCGGTTCGCCCTGGGGGTACTGCGCCGGTGCGGGGGGCCGTTCGAGCCGCACGAACGCCAACTGCTCGTCGCGGCGGCCCGGTTGTGCGCAGGGCGGCTGCGCGTCTTCGGCACCGCGCGGGAGGTGCCCGGGGATCCGGGCGTCACGGAGACCGTGCAGGCGGTCTTCGACGCGCTGCCGGGTGCCGCGGTCCTGCTGACGCCGTTGCGCACCGCCGCCGGTGAGGTGACGGACTACCGGATCGACGCCGCCACCCCGCAGGCGGTCGATGTGTCCGGCCGGACGGGCCGGGACATGGTCGGCCGGCTGATCCTGGAGAGCTACCCGTCCGTGGCCGGCGAGCCATTGTGGCAAGGCTATCTGGAGACCCTGGAGTCCGGGGTGCCGTTCGAGAGCGAGCCGTTCGCCTACCAGGAGACCGTCGACGAGGTGGCCCTGACCGGCACCTTCTCGGTGCGGGCCGCTCCCCTGGGCGGGGGCCTGCTGGTGTCCTGGCTGCGGCACGACCCCCTGGAGCGGCAGGAGCAGCGGCTGGCCGATGTGCAGCGGCTCGGCAACCTCGGCTGGGCGAACTGGAATCTGCTCACCCAGGAGATCTCCTGGTCCGCGCAGGCGTACGCCGTCCTGGGGCGCGACCCCGAACAGGGGCCGCTGGAACTGGAGAAGCTGCCGCGGCTGGCGCTGCCGCAGGACGCGGATCCGCTGACCGCCGCGATCGCCGGACTGATCCATCGGGGGCGGCCGTTCGACGTGCCGTTCCGGGTCGAGACACCCGCGGGCGTACGGCATCTGCGGCTGGTCGCCGAGGCCGTCAGCGAGCCGGACGGCACCCCGGCCGAGGTGCACGGCTTCGTGCAGGACCTCACCGCGCAGCGCAGCGCGGAACTCGCCCTGGTCAAGAGCGAGCGCACCATGTCGGTGCAACGCGGGGTCCTCCAGGCCGAACGCGCCCTCGCCGCCCGGCTCCAGCACGCCCTGCTGCCCCTGCCCAGCAAGCCGGTACAGCTGGCCGGGCTGCGTGTCGAGGTCGCCTATCTGCCGGCGCAGGCCGGGATCCATGTCGGCGGAGACTGGTTCAGCGCCGTCGAACTGCCCGATTACGACGCGCTGTTCGTCGTCGGCGACGTGGCCGGACACGGTATCGACGCGGTGGCCACCATGGCCCAACTCCGCTTCACCGCCAAGGGGATGGTCAGCACCGGTACCTCGCTCACCGTCGCCCTGGCCCGGCTGAACCACCTGCTGCTGCACTCCCGGGACAGCCGGATGACGGCCACCATGATCATGGCCCGCTACGACCCCGACCGCCATCTCCTCGCCTGGGCCCAGGCCGGGCATCCGCCACCGCTGCTGGTGCGCGGCGACGAGATCCGCTATCTCGACCGCCCCGGCGGCCTGTTGCTCGGCGCCAGCTCCGACCCGTACTACGAGTCCGCCGAGCTGCGCCTGCGCCCCGGCGACCGGCTCCTGCTCTACACCGACGGCCTGGTCGAACGCCCCGGCGAGGGCCTGGACGCGGGCCTCGACCGCCTGGTCCAGGCGGTACGCGCCCACGACGACGGCGACGACGGCGACTCCGGCTCCCTGGAAGCGCTGCTCGCGGCCATGCTGGTGGACGAATGGCGGGACGACGTGTGTGTGGTGGACATTCGGGTGCCGGGGCGGGCAGCGGAGGCCGCGGACGGGGAGGAGGC
>NZ_MUNF01000758.1 GCF_002154555.1 Streptomyces murinus | reverse complement strand
TCGGCCGCGAGCGCCCCGCCGGACCGCGCCCCGGAGGCGACCGCCGCCTCGTCCCAACGGGCCTGTCCCCCCGGCGGTCCGGCGGGGCGCTCGCGGCCGAGCGGGCGCGACAGGCGCGGATGGCCGTGGTGGGGCCGGTGACCGAGCGGTGGGCACCCGAGCAGGCCGGGCCCGTGCACGAGAACTGGCAGCTGGCGGCGCCGGTCGGGCCCGCCACCGATCTGTGGGCGCTGGGCGCGCTGTTGTTCCGCGCGGTCCAGGGGCACGCGCCCTACCCCGAGGAATCCACCGCCGAACTGGTGCAGTTGGTGTGCGCGGAGCCGCCCGCGTACGCCGAGGAGTGCGGGCCGCTGCGGCCGGTGGTGGAGTCCCTGCTGCGTCAGGACCCCACCGAACGGCCCGACTTCGAGGAACTGGGCGGCTGGCTGCGCTCGCTGGTGCGGTCCGCGCCCGAGCCGGAGGCCGGTAGCAGGGTGGTGCCGGTACCGCCCGACCCCCGGCGGCTGCCGATCGTCCGGCGCCGGGGCGAACTGGTGCGGCGGCGCCGCGCCGGGCTGCCCGACGCGCACGCCCGGCACAAGCGGGACCGGGAGGAGGGGAGTTCACCGAGCAGGCTCGGCCGGACGCTGCTCGTGCTGATCATCCTGCTGCTGGCCGGTGCGGTCGCGTACGCGATGTTGTTCATGCCGAAACAGCACGCGTCGCACGGACGGAGCGGGACCGGCCCGACCCCCTCGGCCGGGCGGTCGAGCCCCGCTCCCGCCCGCTCGCAGCACAGCCCCTCCGCCTCCGACACCCAGGCGGGCGGCACCTCCTCCGTGCCCGCCGGGTTCACCCTGCGCAAGGACCCCGAGGGCTTCGACATCGCCGTCGCCAAGGGCTGGACGCGCACCCCGAAGAACGGCAGCGGCGAAGTCGTCTACGCACACGGCGACTTCGAGCTGCTGGTCGTACCCGGACGGGACGGCTCGGCGGCGTACGGCAGCGATCCGATGGCCTATCAGCGGGACAAGGAGCGCGAGCTCCAGCCGTACCGGGACTCCAGCTGGGCCACCGCCACCGGGCTGCGCACCATCGAGGTGGGCGGACGGACCATGGCCGAGGGGCAGTTCACCTGGACCGACGGGCAGGGCCGCGATCTTTACGTACGCAACATGGCGATCCTGCTGAACGGCCGGTACCACATCCTCCAGGTCCGCGGCCCGGACGCCGACCGGGACGAGGTGACCAGGCTGTACGAGGAAGCGACCGCGACATACCGCTACACCGGTTGAGCACGGCGTACACAACGGGCCCGGCCCGGCGCGCCGGTTCCCGTTCTCACGCGGAAATGACCATCGTCACAGTGCGGTTTCCTTGGGACCCCGCTTGTTCCCTGCGAACGGGCCGGTCCTTAGTCTGACCCCTGACAAGAGCATTGCGGGGCAACGTGAATCAGATGCAGGGCCTGCTCATAGCGGGCCGCTACCGGCTTGCCGAATCCATCGGCAGCGGCGGCATGGGCCGGGTTTGGCGTGCCCACGATGAGGTGCTGCACCGGGCGGTCGCCGTCAAGGAGTTGACCGCCGCGCTCTACGTCTCCGACAGCGACCAGGCCGTCCTGCTGGCCCGGACCCGGGCCGAGGCGCGGGCCGCGGCGCGCATCAACCACTCCGCGGTCGTCACCGTGCACGACGTCCTCGACCACGACGGCCGGCCCTGGATCGTGATGGAGCTGGTCGAGGGCAACTCGCTGGCCGACGCGGTCAAGGAGCAGGGGCGCATCGAGCCGCGGGAGGCCGCGCGGATCGGGCTGTGGGTGCTGCGGGCGCTGCGCGCCGCGCACTCCGCCGGGGTGCTGCACCGCGATGTGAAGCCTGGCAACGTCCTCCTCGGCCGCGACGGACGGGTGCTGCTCACCGACTTCGGCATCGCCCAGATCGAGGGCGACTCCACCATCACCCGCACCGGAGAGGTCGTCGGCTCGGTCGACTACCTCGCGCCCGAGCGGGTGCGCGGCCATGACCCCGGCCCGGCCTCCGACCTGTGGGCGCTCGGCGCGACGCTGTACACGGCCGTGGAGGGGCGTTCGCCGTTCCGCCGCACCTCGCCGCTGAGCACCATGCAGGCGGTCGTCGAGGAGGAGGCCGAACAGCCGCACAACGCCGGGCCGCTCGGCCCGGTCATCTCCGCGCTGCTGCGCAAGGAGCCGGAGCGGCGGCCGGGCGCGGAGGAGGCCGAGCAGATGCTCGCCGAGGCCGCCGAGGGCCGCCGGCCGAACGCCGCGCAGGCGTATGTGCCGACCCAGACCTCCGGCCTGCACGGGCCGGGGAACACCGGCGGCTACGGCACCCCGGGGCAGTCCCCGAACGGTCGCGCCGTGAACGGCTCGGCCACCGGCGGCCCGGCCACGCCGGTCGGTCCGTCGCCGGTCGGGCCCACCGCCGTGGGTCCGGTGCCGGGCGGGCACGGCGGCGGACGGCCGGTCCGGCCCCGGCGCAGGCTGCGCACGCTCGCGCTCGTCGTCGCCGCCGCGGCCGTGCTCGGCGGCGGTGCCGCGGTGGGCTTCCAGGAGTGGAACAACGCACGGCACGACAGCGCGGCGCACGACGGCACGAACCCCGGCCCGGCCTCCTCGGCGAGCCCCGGCGGCGACCAGGACCCGGACACCGGCACCGTCCCGGACAGCTGGGAGACCCACCACGACCCGCTGGGCTTCAGCATCTCCCTGCCCAAGGGCTGGAAGCGCCAGGTCTACGGCATCAACGGCCCCCTGAAGCAGATCGACTACACCCCCGACGACGGCAAGCACTTCGTACGGATATCCATCGACACCTCGCCGGACTTCGCCGACGCCTACGAACACCAGAAGGACCTGGAGCAGCAGCTCCAGCGGCTGGTCGGCTATCAGCGCGTGGCCCTCAAGCAGAACGTCTACCGCGACCGCAACGGCTCGCTGTGGGAGTACACCTGGAACGCGCTGAAGAAGGACCCGCCGTACGTGGCGGGACCGCGGCACGCCGTCGAGGAGACGTACTTCTCGCGCGAGGGCACCGAGTACGCCCTCTACATGTCCGGGCCCGCCGACGACTGGCCGAAGACCGGCAAGCAGTTCAAGTGGGTGCTCCAGAGCTGGCAGCAGCCGGGTCAGACGAGATGACCGGCGCTGAGCCGAACGGGCGCTCTTTGCGACTGAAACGGCTGAAAACGAGTCACTGAACGGTGCGGCTTGGCCGATCGGAGCCCCGGAGCGGATGGGTCCGTTGCGGCATGATGGGCGCATGGGGACCGAGGGCGCCGACTTCCGGGTGATCGCCGGCCGTTACCGCCTCCAGGCGCGTATCGGGCGCGGCGGCATGGGCGTCGTATGGCGGGCGAGCGACGAGCTGCTGGGCCGGCTCGTCGCGGTCAAGGAGATCCTCGCGGACGACGCGCTCCCGGAGGACGACGCGCGCCGCCGCCGCGACCGTACGTTCCGGGAGGCGCGCGCGGTCGCGCAGCTGCGGCATCCGCACATCATCGTCGTGCACGACGTGGTGGAGCAGGACGAACGGCCGTACCTGGTCATGGAGCTGATCGACGGCTGCTCGCTGGCCGACCGGATCGCCCGGCACGGCCCGGTGACCCCGGCCGAGGCCGCGCGGATCGGCATCGCCCTGCTCAGCGCGCTGGACACCGCGCACGAGGCCGGGGTGCTGCACCGGGACATCAAGCCAGCGAACGTGCTGATCGAGTCCGGCACCGAGCGGGTCGTGCTCACCGACTTCGGCATCGCGCAGGTCGCGGGCGCCACCACGCTCACCGAGACCGGTTCCTTCGTCGGCTCGCCCGAGTACACCGCGCCCGAGCGGATGTCCGGGGTGCGCACCGGCCCGGAGTCCGACCTGTGGTCGCTGGGCGCGCTGCTGTGCACGGTGCTCAGCGGCGAGTCGCCGTTCCGGCGCGACTCGCTCGGCGGCATCCTGCACGCCGTGGTCGCGGCCGAGATCCGCCCGCCCGTCGAGGCCGAGCCGC
>NZ_MUNF01000757.1 GCF_002154555.1 Streptomyces murinus | reverse complement strand
GGGTGATGCGGGCCCGTAACGCCCGCTCCACGCCGATCCGGGCCCGCATCACCCCCGCGTGGGCGCTGTCCGGCTCCTCCGCGAGCCAGGCGCGCACCACATCGCTGCCGGCGGCCGCCGCCGCGAGGATCTGGGTGCGCTGGGTCCACAGCCACCACTCGGTGGTCTCCGCGAGCAGGGCGCGCATGGCCACCCAGCGCCCGGTGCGTAACTCCTGGAGCACCGCGCGCAGGGCGTGGTCGGGTCCTGCGGGATCGTAGGAGGGTCTCGCTCCCTCGCGTGCCATCAGCCGAAGCCCCGGAGCCGGTGACGCATGGACGAGGCGGCGGAATGAGGTGGCAACAGCCCTCCCCTGGGCGGTGCGTGGTGGTCGGCGGCCACTATAGGGGTGGTGGTTCAGCCTCACCATTGTTGCCAACTCAATGAGCCAGCCAGGTGAGTTGGCAGATCATCGGTCCGCCTCGGGTCGGCTTGACGCCGGATGCGCACGGCGGCAGGCTGACGTGGTGATCTCTGGTGCCGGGCGCGGGAGGGTACGCATGACAGGGGCGGCGCGCCGGACGGCCGTACCGGAGCGGCGGACGGCTGGACCGGCGTGACGGCGGGGCCGGTACTCGCCGTCGACCAGGGCACCTCCGGCACCAAGGCCCTGGTGGTCTGCCCGGAGCGCGGTGTCCTCGGCACCGGATACGCCGAGGTCCGCCCCCGGCACCGGCCCGGCGGGCTGGTCGAGGCGGACCCGGGCGCGCTGTACGAGTCGGTGCTCGCGGCCGGCCGGAGCGCCCTCGCCGAGGCCGGTGAGCCCGTCGTCGCCCTGGGCCTCGCCAACCAGGGCGAGACCGTCCTCGCCTGGGACCCCGCGACCGGCCGCCCGCTCACCGACGCCCTGGTCTGGCAGGACCGCCGCGCCGAGACCGTCTGCGCCGAACTCGACGATCACCGCGAGGAGTTGCGGCAGCTCACCGGTCTCCCCCTGGACCCGTACTTCGCCGCGCCCAAGATGGCCTGGATCCGTCGCCGTCTCACCCGCGAGGGCGTCGTCACCACCTCGGACGCCTGGCTGGTGCACCGCCTCACCGGCGCCTTCGTCACCGACGCCGCCACCGCCGGCCGTACCCAGCTCCTCGACCTCGACCACGTCCGCTGGTCCGCCCGCGCCCTCGACCTCTACGGTCTCACCGGCGAACCCCTCCCGGCCATCACCGATGTCGCCCAACCGATCGGAGACACCCGGGAGTTTGGTTACGACATCCCGCTCACCGGGCTGATCGTGGACCAGCAGGCCGCGCTGCTCGCCCAGCGCGTCACCGCCCCCGGCGCCGCCAAGTGCACCTATGGCACCGGCGCGTTCCTGCTCGCCCACACCGGCGAACGTCCCCGGCGCGGCGACTCGGGGCTCGCTGCTTGCGTGGCCTGGCGGCTCGGCGGGACCACCAGCTACTGCCTGGACGGGCAGGTCTACACGGCCGCCTCCGCGGTGCGCTGGCTCGCCGACCTCGGGGTCATCGGTTCCGCCGCCGACCTCGACCCGGTCGGCGGCGCCGTCCCCGACAGCGGTGGCGTCACCTTCGTGCCCGCCCTCGCCGGACTCGCCGCCCCCTGGTGGCGCGGTGAACTGCGCGGCTCCCTCACCGGGCTCGGCCTCGACACCACCGCCGGCCATCTGGTGCGCGCCCTGTGCGAGGGCATCGCCGCCCAGGTCGCCGAACTCGCCGAGGCGGCCGCCACCGACCTCGGCACCCCGCTGGGGGCGCTGCGCGTCGACGGCGGCCTCACCCGCTCCGCGCTGCTCATGCAGACCCAGGCCGATCTGCTGCAACTCCCCGTCGAGGTCTCCGCGTTGCCCGACGCCACCGCGCTCGGCGCCGCCGCCCTCGCCCGCCTCGGTGCCGACCCCGACCTCGGCATCGCCGAAGCCCTGCCCGAGGAGCGCCCCGCCGCCGTGTACGAGCCCCGCATCCCGGCCGACCTGGCGGCCGAACGCCGCGCCCGCTTCCGCGCGGCCGTCGCCGCCCTGCCCGGCTCATGAGGGACGCCAGGGATCCGCTCCCGGGACCCCCGACCGTCACCGCCGAAGGCGCCCTGCCCGACCGGCCGTACGACATCGCGATCGTCGGCGCCGGAGTCGTCGGCTGCGCCATCGCCCGCCGGCTCGCCCGCCACCCCCGCCTGAGCGTCGCCCTGATCGAGGCGCAGGACGATGTGGGCCAGGGCACCTCCAAGGCCAACACCGCGATCCTGCACACCGGGTTCGACGCCGTACCCGGCACCCTGGAAGCCCGGCTCGTCCGCGAGGGACACGCTCGACTCGCGGCCTACGCGGCCGAGTCCGGCATCCCCGTCGAACCCGTCGGCGCGCTGCTCGTCGCCTGGGACGAGGAGCAACTCGCCGCCCTGCCGGGGCTCGCGGCGAAGGCGACAGCCAACTCCTACGACGAAGCACGACCGTTGAGCGAAGCGGAGCTGTACGCGCGCGAGCCGCATCTCGGTCCCGGCGCGCTCGGCGCCCTGCACATCCCCGGCGAGAGCATCATCTGCCCCTGGACCACCACCCTGGCGTACGCCACCCAGGCCGTCCGCGCCGGAGTCGCACTGCACCTGAACACCGCTGTGGATCAGGTCACTTGGGACGGCGGGCATCACCTGCACACCTCCCGGGGCACCCTCCGCGCCCGCCATCTCGTCAACGCGGCCGGGCTGGGCGCCGACACCCTCGACCGCCGCCTCGGACACGACGACTTCACCGTCACCCCGCGCCGCGGCCAGCTCCTGGTGTTCGACACGTTCGCCCGCCCACTGGTCCGGCACATCCTGCTGCCCGTACCGACCGCGCTCGGCAAGGGAGTTCTGGTCGCCCCCACCGTGTACGGCAAGGTGCTGCTCGGTCCCACCGCCGAGGACCTGGACGACAAGCGGGCCACCGGCACCACCGCCGAGGGCATCGCCCTGCTGCGGGAGCGGGGCCGCCGGGTCCTGCCCGCGCTGGTCGAGGAGGAAGTCATCGCCGCCTACGCGGGGTTGCGGGCGGCCACCGGGCAGGAGGACTACCGGATCGCCGCGCACCCCGAGCGGTCGTACGTCACCGTCGGCGGCATCCGCTCCACCGGTCTGACCGCCTCCCTGGCCATCGCCGAACACATCGCCGGACTGCTCGCCGACAGCGGCCTCGACCTCGGTCCCGAGCGTGATCTGGAACCGGTGCGCATGCCCAACCTCGGCGAGGCGTTCCCGCGCCCCCACCAGCGCCCCGAACTGATCGCCGCCGACCCCGCCTACGGCACCCTCGTCTGCCATTGCGAGCGGGTCTCCCTCGGCGAGATCCGCGACGCCCTCGCCGGTCCGATCCCGCCCCGCGGCCCGGACGGCCTGCGCCGCCGCACCCGGGCGCGGGCGGGCCGCTGCCAGGGGTTCTACTGCGGGGCGGCGGTAAGGGAATTGCTCGAACGGCAGGGCAGCGGGGAGCGCGCGTGACGGCGGTACGGCAGGTCGACGTCCTCGTGGTCGGCGCCGGGCCCGCCGGTCTCGCCGCGGCGGCCCGGCTCGCCACCGCCGGAGCCGGACGCGTGGAGGTCCTGGAGCGGGAGACGCGGCCCGGGGGAGTGCCCCGGCACTGCGCCCACGGCGGCTTCGGCACCTGGACCCGCCCGCTGACCGGCCCGCGCTACGCCCATCTGCTCGCGGCGGCGGCCGAGCGGGCGGGTGCGGTGATCAGGACGCGAACCACCGTGCTGGACTGGGAAGTTGCGGCCGTCCCCGGGGCGAACACTCTGCTGACCGTCGGGCCCGGCGGACCCGAGGCCCTCGGCGCGCGGGCCGTCGTCCTCGCCACCGGGGCCCGTGAACGCCCCCGCGCGGCCCGCCTGGTGCCCGGCACCCGGCCCGCCGGTGTCTACACCACCGGTGAACTCCAGCGGGCGGTCCATCTGTTCGGGCAGCGCATCGGCACCCGGGCGGTCGTGGTCGGGGCGCGGGACGTGTCGTACGCGGCGGCCCGGACCGTCCGCACGGCCGGTGCCGAGGTCGTCGCGCTGGTCACCGAACACCCCCGGGCCCGTACGAGCCCCGCCCGCGCCCGGTCGGCCCGACTGGTCCAGGGCATTCCGCTGCTGACCGGCACCACGGTCACCGAACTCCTCGGCCACGGGCGGCTGTCCGGCGTCCGCGTCCGCCACCGGGACGGCCGTACGACCGTACTGCCCTGCGACACCGTCGTGTTCACCGGCGACTTCGTCCCGGACCACGAACTCGCCCGGCGCGGCGCCCTCGACCTCGACCCCGGCACCCGGGGCCCCACCGTGCACACCGCCCTGCACACCTCGCGCCCCGGCGTGTTCGCGGCCGGAAACCTCCTGCACGCCGTGGAGCCCGCAGGCACCGCGGCCCGCGAGGGAGCCAGGGCGGCCGGTGCCGTCCTCGGTCATCTGGCGGGCGCCCCTTGGCCGCGCCCCGGAATCCCCGTCACCGTCGAGTCGCCACTGCGCTGGATCACTCCCAACCGCCTCACCCCCGACCTCCTCACTCCCGGCCGCGTCGACCCCAACGGCCCCGGCCCCGACCTCCGTCACCCGGCCGCCGCCCCCCCCCCGCCCCACCT
>NZ_MUNF01000756.1:1527-1725 GCF_002154555.1 Streptomyces murinus | reverse complement strand
GTGATGGCGAAGCGGAAGACGGCGTAGTAGACCACCGCGAAGCACAGGCCGATCGGGATGATCAGCCACGGCTTGGTCGCCAGATGCCAGTTGATGACGTAGTCGATCAGACCCGCCGAGAAGCTGAAGCCGTCATGCACCCCGAGCGCCCACGTCACCGCCATCGACACCCCGGTCAGCACCGCGTGGATCGCGTAC
>NZ_MUNF01000756.1:0-1500 GCF_002154555.1 Streptomyces murinus | reverse complement strand
CATCATGATCGGGAAGAAGCCCGAGGTGAACTGCCCCGCATGCGGATCACCCGCCAGGAACATGCTGATGTCACCGTGCACCACCGTCCCGTCCGGCTGGGTGTAACTGCCGAACTGGAACCAGATGGGCACGTTCAGGAACTGGTGCAGGCCCACCACCAGCAGCGCCCGGTTGGTGACACCGAACAGCCCCGCCCCCCACGCCCCCGCCGCGTGCAGCCAGTGGCTGAAGCTCTCCAGCCCCGCACCGATCGGCGGCCACACCCACAGACACAGCGCCGCGAAGAGGATGGCCGCGAACGCCATCAGGATCGGCACCAGCCGGCGGCCGTTGAAGAAGCCCAGCCAGTCCACCAGCCGCGTCCNNGGACGCGGCCAGCAGACCCAGCACGATCCCCCCGAAGACCCCCGGATTCTGGAAGGTGAACGCCGCCACCGTCCCGTCCCCGGCCCGGCAGCCGACCCCCGCCAGCGCCGTCGAACCGGCCGGGCAGTCCTCGGGGAACTGGTGCAGCACCCCGTAGTAGACGAGGAAGCCCGCGACCGCCGCGAGCGCCGTGGAGCCGTCCGCCTTCTTCGCCATCCCGATCGCCACACCCACACAGAACAGCAGCGGCAACCCCAGCGAACCGTCCAGCAGCGCCCCGCCCGCACCCCGCATCACCTTCGCGACCGTCGTCCAGCCCAGCCCGTCGGCGCCCACCACACCCTGCTGCCCGAGCCCGATCAGCAGCCCCGCCGCCGGCAGCACCGCGATCGGCAGCTGAAGACTCCGCCCCATCTTCTGGAGCCCCTGGAACAACCGGCCCCAGCGCTCCCGCGCCGCGCCTCCCGTCGCGCTCCCCTCGCTCATGGGCGTCCTCCGGCCACTCGGCGGCCACTCGACTCGGGCGCGGTTTGGCGACCGTCCCTCCGCTGGTGTAGACCAGTTGCCCGGACGGTTCCGCTGTCGTGAACGCCATCTTTCGGCACGGACGGCATGACCGCTCGCGAAGATGGGCCAACTGTGGGTTACTGCGACAAAGCGGTTCGGATCAGGGGAGAAGCAACATGGCCAGCAAGGCTGAGAAGATCGTCGCCGGCCTCGGCGGGATCGACAACATCGAGGAGATCGAGGGCTGCATCACCCGCCTGCGCACCGAGGTGTCGGACCCCTCGCTCGTGAACGACGCCGCCCTGAAGGCCGCCGGCGCCCATGGCGTCGTCAAGATGGGCACCGCCGTCCAGGTCGTCATCGGCACCGACGCCGACCCGATCGCCGCGGAGATCGAAGACATGATGTGAACCCCGGGACCCCTGCGGGTTCTGCCGGGATTCACCGGTAAGGGGCTCTTCCCGACGCGGGAGGAGTCCCTTCCGTATCTACGGCTAGGCTCCATGCCATGTCTCGCATCGACGGCCGTACCCCCGATCAGCTCCGCCCGGTCACCATCGAACGCGGATGGAGCAAGCACGCCGAGGGCTCCGTCCTCGTCTCCTTCGGTGACACCAAGGTCTTCT
>NZ_MUNF01000755.1 GCF_002154555.1 Streptomyces murinus | reverse complement strand
TGGCCGCGAGCAGCGACCAGCCGCCCTCGACCGGCCCCCAGCCCAGCGACTGCGCCGCGTCCACCAGCAGCGGCACCCCGGCCGCCCGGCAGACCTCGGCCACCTCGGCCACCGGCTGGGCGGTGCCCACCTCGTGATTGGCCGACTGGAGCACGGCGAGGGCGGTGTCGGTACGGAGCGCGGCGGCGTAGCCCGAGGGGGAGACGGCGCCCGTCCGGTGCACCGGCACCTGGGTCACCGAGCCGCCCTCCGCCTCGAACACCTCCGCCGAATGGAGGACAGAGGAATGTTCGACCGCTGACACGATCAGGTGGCGTCCCACCCGGCGCCTTCCGGCCAACGCCCCCGCGACGCCCGTATGTACGGCCCGCGTCCCCGACGGGGTGAAGACCAGTTCGTCCGCCCGGCACCCGACCGCCTCGGCCGCCGCCTCCCGCGCCGCGTCCAGCAGCATCCGCGCCTTGCGCCCCTCCCGGTACAGCCGCGCGGGGTCGGCCCACCCGTCGTCGAGGGCGGCCAACAGAGCCTGGCGGGCGACGGGATGAAGGGGAGCGGCGGAAGCCGCGTCGAAGTAGGCCACGGTCCCACGGTAAAACGCCGGTGACCTGTGCCGACCCTAGGGGCGCGCGTTACCCGCCACCCACTTGCACCCGCCCCCCAA
>NZ_MUNF01000754.1 GCF_002154555.1 Streptomyces murinus | reverse complement strand
GGCGCGGAGCAGGGCGCGGGCGAGGACGCCGACCGTGAGGTAGACGGCCGCGCAGCACGCCATGTGGAGCAGGCCGAGGGCCGCGGTCTGCGCCGGGACCGGCAGATGGGCGCCGCGCAGGGTGAGGAACTGAGGGAGCACGGAGAGGTAGAGCAGCAGGCCCTTGGGGTTCAGACCGCTGATCGTGGCCCCGCGCAGGAAGGGACGCCCCTCGGCGGTCCCGGTCGTACCCGCCGCCGGGGTGGCCGGGCGGCGCAGGACGCCCCAGCCCAGCCACAGCAGATACCCGGCGCCCACCACGGTCAGCGCCGTCAGCAGCCGGGGCGAGCCCGCGACCAGGACCGCGAGGCCGGCCGTCGCCAGGGCCGTGTGCAGGGCGTATCCGCAGACCAGGCCCGCCACCGCGCGCGGGACCCGGGCGCCGCGCAGGGCGGTCGCGATGACGTACGCCCAGTCGGCGCCCGGCACGCACACCAGCAGCAGGTCCACGACGAGGAAGGAGAAGAGCAGTCCCGAGTCCATGAAGGGGACATTAGGCGCGATCGCCCCGAAAGTGTTCCCGAAGTTTGCCCATGATCCGCGCTTCTGCGCAAATATCTACTTCATGGACGACGTGGACCGGAAAATTCTTGCCGAGCTCCAGCAGGACGGGCGGCTGACCGTGACCGAACTGGCCGCGCGGGTGCGGCTCAGCGTCTCGCCGTGCCATCGCCGGCTGCGTGAGCTGGAGCGTTCCGGCGCGATCCAGGGCTACCGCGCGGTGGTGGACGCAACGGCGCTCGGGCTGAACTTCGAGGCGCTGGTCTTCGTGTCCATGCGGCAGGAGGACCGGGACACGGTGGCCGAGTTCGAGCGGGCGGTCGGCGAGCTGGATCATGTGCTGGACGCGCAGCGGCTGTTCGGGGAGCCGGACTATCTGCTGCGGGTGGCCACGGCCGACCTCGCGGCGTTCCAGCGGCTGTACGACGAGCGGCTCGCGACGCTGCCGGGGGTGCAGCGGCTGACGTCGACGCTGGTGATGAAGCACGTCGTACGGGACCGGCCGCTCCCGGCGTGAGCCGCCGGCCGCCCCTGCCGTCCCTCACCGCCCC
>NZ_MUNF01000753.1 GCF_002154555.1 Streptomyces murinus | reverse complement strand
GCGGTGGGGCGGGCGCGGTGTCCGTGAGCGGGAGGTGAGCGGCGGGTCGGCGGGCCGGCGGTGGGACCACCAGGTCCGTGGCCGCGGGGTCATGTGAGGGTGTACGGGGGCGTGCGCGGAACGCGCGCCCGTACGCGCTGTCGACGATCCGGACAGCTGCCCTGCCGTGAGCACGGCTCCGCCGGGGTCGGGCCCCGTGCACCATCTCGCGTGCTTTACCTGCGCTTTGGGTGAACCTGGCCATTACGTTAACCTCGTCGCGTCCGGCCCGCACCAGGCCGTCGACACCATCGGCGAACAGAGGACCACCGTCGTGCGCAAGCGCGCCAGAGCCGCCACCACCCTCGCCGTACTGCTCGCCGCCATATCGGTCGGCGGTTGTGGTGCGCGCTCGGACACCGGGCCCAACTCGGCCGCCACCGAGGCGGGTTCCGGCACCCCGTCGACGGATACCGCACCCGCCGGCTGGGGCAAGGGCGATTACGAGAAGGCCATGAAGCGCCTCACCCGGACCCTGCGCGACACGGACGCCGAACTCGTCGACAGCGGCTTCCCGGACATCATGGACGGCATCAGCCGGACCTTCCGCACTCCCGGCGCGCACCCGTACCGCCTCGACATCGACTGCGCCGCGCCCGGCACCGGCGAACTCACCCTCACCCTCAAGCGCGGGGACGAGGAACAGGACTGGGCGGTGACCTGCAACGACCAGGAAGCCGACCGGTTCAACATCCCCGCCACCGACAAGCCGTTCACGGCGTCGATCGCCGCGCCCGACAGCAAGACCACCGGCGTCATCCACTGGCGGCTGGTCACCGTCCGCGAGGACCGGGCCGCGGACGAGTGCGGCGACGACATCAAAGGCTGCGACGGCTGAGGACACGTCAACGCGGCTTCACATCAAGGCGGGTTGCCCCCTGGGGCGTGGCACGAAATTCACCTTCTGCTGCGCATACCCGGATGAATGAGGGCGGCGCGTCACCGTCGCCCCGCGCCACCCGGTGGCCCCGGGCCGGCTGCCGGGTTTCCGTGCGCTCAGGGGGAGCAGCCGAGCGGTGACAGGGGCGCAGACCACCGGCACCGGCAGGCGGTCCCCCGTGCACGCGGATCAGGCGCGTCATCCCCGTACATCACGCAAGCGGGGGATCCCCCGCGGCACGTCCGTGCAGGACGGCCGTTCACACCGGCGGCGTCCGACCGCCGCGCAGGTGGTCAGGCGGGCACCGGGACGAGGGTCGTTGCGACGGACCGCCTGCGGAGTCCCTCCGCCAGGTACGCCATCTCCACGGACGTGCCCACCAGCCCGGCTCCGCTCAACTCGGCGGCCCGCAGCCGGGCTTCGGCCGGCGACAGATGGTACGTCTCGCGCAGGGCCCGCAGCACCGGGACGAGACCGGCATCCCCGGCCACCGCGCGAAGCCGGACCGCCCCGTGCTCGGCGAGCAGTGCCTGCCTGATCTCCCAGGGAGCCGGGCCCGTGCCCGTCTCGCACCACGCGTCGGAGCAGCCTCGGCATCGCCCTTCGGCGCCCCAGCGCAGCAGGCCCCGGTCGATGAACCGGCCGAGATCGCGGACCAGTACGCCACCGCAGACCCCGCAGGCTGAGGTGACCTGCACTCCCTGGGTGGCGGTGATCACCGGTATTTCTCCCCACGTCGTCGTTCTGCCCGATCCTGCCGCAAGCACCACAGGACGGCGAGTGGATCGTCCGCGGCTCAGGGTCCGGCGGCGGGGACATGCCCCGCGGGCCGGTGGCCCG
>NZ_MUNF01000752.1 GCF_002154555.1 Streptomyces murinus | reverse complement strand
ACGTCGTCCGGCACGGGCCCGTCCGGTGTCCGCGGCGCGAGCAGCGGGCGGAGCCGATTGCCCCAGCCGATGTCCGAGAGCCGCCCCAGCGCCCGCCCCGGCGCCGCCTGCTCACCGGCCGGAATACGCCCCTTGAGGCCGATCCCGATGGCCCCGAGCCCGGTCGGCCACATCCGCCGGGGCTCCACCTCCACCCCCGCGCGGCCCAGATCGCTGCGTGCCGCGTCGAGCGCCGCCGAGGAGGCGTCGGCCGTGAAGCGCGGCCCCGCGCAGTTGTCGCAGCGGCCGCACGGCTTGGCCCCCTCGTCGTCCAGCTGCCGTTGCAGGAACTCCATCCGGCACTCGGTGGTGCCCGCGTACGCGCGCATCGCCTGCTGCTCGGCCGCCCGCTGCCGCGCCACCCATGCGTACCGCTCGGCGTCGTACGACCATGGCTGCCCGGTCGCGAGCCAGCCGCCCTTGACCCGGCGCACCGCCCCGTCCACGTCGAGGACCTTGAGCATCGTCTCCAGGCGGGAGCGGCGCAGCTCGACCAGGGGCTCCAGCGCGGGCAGGGACAGGGGCTTGTCCGCGCCGGCGAGGACGTCCAGGGTGCGCCGCACCAGTTCCTCGGAGGGGAAGGCGAGCGAGGCGAAGTACTCCCAGATCGCCTCGTCCTCCCGGCCCGGCAGCAGCAGCACCTCCGCGTGCTCCACCCCACGCCCTGCGCGGCCCACCTGCTGGTAGTAGGCGATGGGGGAGGAGGGCGAGCCGAGATGGACCACGAATCCGAGATCGGGCTTGTCGAAGCCCATGCCGAGCGCGGACGTGGCGACCAGCGCCTTGACCCGGTTGGCGAGCAGATCCTCCTCCGCCTGCTGCCGGTCGGCGTTCTCCGTCCGGCCCGTGTACGAGGCGACGGTGTGGCCCCGCTGCCGCAGGAACGCGGTGACCTCCTCGGCGGCGGCGACCGTGAGGGTGTAGATGATGCCGGAACCCGGCAGATCGTCGAGATGGTCGGCGAGCCAGGCCATCCGGTGCGCCGCGTCCGGGAGCCGCAGCACCCCGAGGCTCAGGCTCTCCCGGTCCAGCGGGCCGCGCAGCACCAACGCGTCGGAGCCGCCGCCGGTGCCCAGCTGCTCGGCGACATCGGCGGTCACCCGGGCGTTGGCCGTCGCGGTCGTGGCCAGCACGGGGACGCCGGGCGGGAGGTCGGCGAGCATGGTGCGCAGCCGCCGGTAGTCGGGGCGGAAGTCGTGGCCCCAGTCGGAGATGCAGTGCGCCTCGTCCACGACCAGCAGTCCGGTCGCCGCGGACAGCTTGGGCAGGACCTGGTCGCGGAAGTCGGGGTTGTTGAGCCGCTCGGGCGAGACGAGCAGGACATCCACCTCGCCGGCGGCGATCGCGGACTGCACGTCCTCCCACTCCTCGGTGTTCGAGGAGTTGATGGTCCGGGCGTGGATACCGGCGCGGGCCGCCGCCTCCACCTGGTTGCGCATGAGCGCGAGCAGCGGCGAGACGATCACGGTCGGCCCGCTGCCCCGGGCCCGCAGCAGCGAGGTCGCCACGAAGTACACCGCGGACTTGCCCCATCCCGTGCGCTGCACGACCAGCGCCCGGCGCCGGTCGGCGACCAGCGCCTCGATGGCCCGCCACTGGTCCTCGCGCAGCCGGGCGGCGCCCGTGGTGTCCCCGACGAGCCGGGCGAGGACGGCATCCGCCCCTGCCCGGAGATCCGCGTTGCTCGTGTGCTCGTGCTCCATGCGTTCCATACAACAGGACGGGACCGACGAACGGGCGGGCCGATCGCGGATCTGTGGACAACCCTCGATGGCTTGTCGTGTCCCTGATTCGACTTATCCACAGGTCCGAGCGGGTTCGCGGAATCCGCGAGATCGTCGGCGCATGACGAATCACAGCGAAACCACCGCGCAGGTCACCCTGCGCAGCCCGGCCGAACTGGCCGACGCCCTGCCCTATCTGCTGGGGTACCGGCCGGAGGACAGCATGGTCCTGGTCGCCCTGCACGACAGCGACGGCAAGGGCAGGTTCGGTGGCCGGGCCCGGCTCGGCATCCCCGCGCACGAGGAAGACTGGGAGGAGGCCGCCCGGCAGCTGGCCCGGGGTCTGGTGACCAGCAGCGAGCGGCGGGGCGCCAAACCCGAACAGCTGGTGGCCTACGTCTGCCAGGAACCCGCCCCGGGAGAGCGCGGCCGGGACGTCAAACGCCGTCTCGCCCGCCTCGCCCATCTGCTGCGCATCCAGTGCGGCGACCTGGACGTGCCGGTCATCGAGGCACTCTGCATCTCCGACGGCCGCTACTGGTCGTACTGCTGCCCCGCCGAGGACTGCTGCCCCGAGGACGGTACGCCGATGGGCCTGCCCGGTACCTCCGTCCTCGCCGCAGCGGCCACCTACGCCGGCATCCAAGTCCGAGGCACCCTCAAGGAGTTGCGCGCCCGGCTCCAGCCCTGGGAGGCCGCCGCGGCACGGGAGCAGGAGGCCGCCCTCGACGCGGGCGGGCTGGCGCTGGTGCCCCGCATCCTCGACGAGGCGGGGCGCGCGGAGGTCGCCGAGGAGACCATCGCCCTCGCCGAGCGCGTCATCCACCGTCTCGCCGCGGCGACCCCGGTCGCGGGCGCCCGCCCGGCCGACCTGCGCGACGACGGCCTGATCGGACACGACGAGGCGGCCCGGCTGATCCTCGGCCTCCAGGACCGCAACACCCGCGACCGCGCCGCCGCCTGGATGGAGGGCGACGAAGCGGCCCCCGCGCTCCGGCTCTGGCGCGCCCTCGCCCGCCGCTGCGTCGGGCCGTACGCCGAGCACGCCGCCCCTCCGCTGACCCTGGCCGGCTGGGTCGCCTGGTCCACGGGCGATGAACTCGAAGCCCGCGAGGCCCTGGCCATGGCGCTGGGCGCCGACCCTGACTACCTCTTCGCCCGCCTCCTGCACCAGGCGTGCAATGAGGGACTGGACGTGGAATCGATCCGCCGGTGCATGCGGGTGGGACGGCCCGGGGGAGCGCCGGGCACGGAACCTTCGACAGACGCCTCGGGGACGACCGAACCCCCGGGGCACGCGGAAAGCATGGCGGGCCCGGCACCCGCAGGCGAACCGGATCCGGCCGCGCGCATCCGCCGCCGACGCCGGTTGCGGTCCGCCCTCGCCGCCGGGGACGGCCCCCGCGCCGCCCGTGTGCCCGGGCAGCGGCGCCGTCCGGCGAGCCCCGGTCAGGCCGCCGGCCGGGCTCCGCGCGCGAGCACCCGGCACCCGGCAGGCACCCGCATGCCCACCAAGGGAACGGAGGAGACCACGACCTGAACCGGACGGGAGCCGGCCTCGCCTCCCATAACGCGACGAAGCGGAAGCACCGGCGGTGCCGCCGAGCGAAGGGCGTGTTTATCGTCAGGAAGACGACTATGATCGCGGCATGCCCTACGACCCGTCAGCCTTTCCGCCCTTCGCCGTCACCGTGGACCTGGTCGTGCTGACCGTTCGCCGTCATGCGCTGTGCGCGTTGGCGGTCCGCCGGGGCGAGTCACCCTTCCAGGGACGATGGGCGCTGCCCGGTGGCTTCGTACGGGCCGACGAGGACCTGAATCAGGCGGCGGCGCGCGAACTGGCCGAGGAGACAGGGCTGCACGCGCACGGCCCCTCGACCCCGGCCCAGGACAACGGAGCGCACCTGGAGCAACTCGCCACCTACGGCGACCCCGACCGGGACCCGCGGATGCGTGTGGTCAGCGTGGCGCACCTCGCGCTCGCCCCCGACCTGCCCGCACCCCGCGCGGGCGGTGACGCCAGCAACGCGCGCTGGGCCCCGGTCGAGGAACTGCTCCAGCAGGGCGGCTACGGCCGCGACGGCGAGCCCGTCGCACCACTGGCCTTCGACCACGCCCAGATCCTCGCCGACGGCGTGGAGCGGGCCCGCTCCAAGATCGAGTACTCCTCGCTGGCCACCGCGTTCTGCCCGCCCGAGTTCACCGTCGGCGAGCTGCGCCGGGTGTACGAAGCGGTGTGGGGGGTGGCCCTCGACCCGCGCAACTTCCACCGCAAGGTCACCGGGACCCCCGGGTTCCTCGTCCCGACGGGAGGCACGACCACACGCCAGGGTGGCCGCCCGGCCCAGCTCTTCAGGGCCGGCGGTGCCACGCTGCTCAACCCGCCGATGCTGCGCCCCGAGGTCTGACCGGCGCCGAAACCCGGCCGCGGGCCCAAAGGGCAGGGCTCCTGTTGCGTCGAACGGTGGACAGGGACCGGCGCAGGGGCGTGGCATACATCGTCAAACCGCCCCATACACCAAAAAACCGGACATCGCACGCTATCTTGGTGCAGGTGATCCAAGCCTTCGGACTGACCAGCATCTCCCGCAAGGCGCGGCCGCCCGCCGTCGACGACGTCTCCTTCGAAGCGCGCGCCAGCCGGATCACCGTGCTCCTGGGAGCCGCCGGTGCGGGCAAGACCACGGCCCTGAGGCTGATGCTCGCCCTGTGCCCCGGTCGCGGCATCACCTACTTCAGGGGACGGCCCCTGTACCGGATCGCCCATCCGGCACGTGAGGTCGGCGTGCTGCTCGGCGACGTACCGGGGCATCCGGCCCGCTCGGTCCGCGGACATCTGCGCATGCTGTGCGCGGCGTCGGGCGTCCCGGGGCGCCGCGCCGACGAGGTCCTCGAAGCCGTCGGCCTCGTCAGCTTCCGCGAGGAACGGCTCGGCACGCTCTCGCGCGGCATGGACCGCAGGCTCGGCCTGGCCTGCGCCCTGCTGCCCGACCCGCACACGCTCGTCCTGGACGACCCCACCCGCGGACTCTCCCCCGGCGAGGCGCAGTGGCTGCACGGCATGCTGCGCGCCCACGCCGATCAGGGCGGCACCGTACTGACGACCACGGGCGACCCGAGGGAGGCCGCGCGCATCGCCGACCGGGTCGTCACGCTCGACGCGGGCAGGCTCGTCGCCGACCAGGCGGCCGGGGAGTTCGCCCGCACCCGGCTGCGCCCGCGCGTGGCCGTGCGCAGCCCGTACGCCGGGCGCCTCGCGGCCGCGCTCACCAAGGAGGCCCGCACCGGCCGCCGTTCCGTCGAGGTCGTACGCGAGGGCGGCAACCGCCTCTCCGTGTACGGCACCACGACCTCGGTGATCGGCGAGACGGCCTTCCGGCACGGCATCCTCGTCCACCAACTCGCCGACGAGATCGGCGACATGGGTCCCGGTTCCGCCGCGGACGGCGCGCTGCCCGAGCGTGCGCCGACCGTGGGCGGCCCGGCGGGCGGTCGTACGCCACCGGAGCGCGAGAAGACCGTCTTCGGCTTCTCCGTGCCGGACCCGCTCACCATGACGCGCACGGAGTCCACCCCCTCGACCCCCGCCGCGCAGAGGCCGCCTCGGCCCAACTCCTCGGCGGCCCCGGCGCTCTCGACCGCCTCAGCCCCGGCCCCGGCCTCGTCGGCCGAACCCGCCGAGGCCCCGCCCCGGGCCGAGGCGCGCGCGGCCGTCGACGCCGAGACCGCCGCCCGCCACCCCGGGAGGCCGGAAACCGGCCGGACACGCCTCACCCACACCCGCCTCGTCCCGACCCGCGTCGTCCCGTCCCGCATCGCCACCACCCGCATCTCCGCCCTCCGCACCCTCCTGCCCGGCGCCGTTCCCACCGGTCCGGGTCTCGGGGTCCATCGTCCACGACTGACGGGCGAACGGCCTTCTGGCGCCGGGCAGGAGGGTGCG
>NZ_MUNF01000751.1:863-1233 GCF_002154555.1 Streptomyces murinus | reverse complement strand
CTCCACCAGGGCGGTGCCCGGCGCCGGTTCGGGCACCGGGGACTCGGCGAAGCGGAAGTGGGCGGCGGTGGGGAAGCCGGTGGGGCGGGCGGTCTGCTGCACGGTGAGCGCGGTCTCGGTCATGAGGAGGACGGTAGGGAGGAATGCCGCGCGGCAGCAGAGGGTTGGGCTCATGGAAGCCGCTGATCCATGAAGCGGGCTCATAGACGCAGGTGGGAGCCCCGAGTGACAGACCTTGCCCCGCAGGAGCTGAGGATCCTGGTCGCCGTGGCCGACGAGGGCGGCTTCTCCGCCGCGGGCACCCGGCTCGGCACCAGCCAGTCCGCCGTGTCCCACGCCGTGCGCGGCATCGAACGCAAGCTGGGCGCCG
>NZ_MUNF01000751.1:0-851 GCF_002154555.1 Streptomyces murinus | reverse complement strand
GCCGAGCGGGCTGGTCGGCGGGCTGCTGCTGGAGGAGCCGTACGCCCTGGTGCATCCGGCCGGGCACCCGGATCCGCGCGGTCTGCCGCTCGTGGACTGGGCCGAGAACTGCGGCTCCCACACCCGCGATTGGTGGGCCGCCCAAAACTGGCTGCCGCCCGCCACCGTCCGCGCCGAGGACGACGGGGCGGTGCTGTCCATGGTGGGCAGTGGCCTCGGCATGGCCGTCATGCCCGCGCTGTCCCTCACCGGGGCACCGCCCTCGGTGGAGATCACCGACCTCGGCCCGGACCGCCCGTACCGCGGCGTCGGCTACGTCACCACCCCGGAACTGGCCACCACCGACGCCGTACGCGCCCTGATCCGTGTCCTGCGCTCGCTCGGACGCGGTCCCGCGCTCACCCGGACGCGCGTCGGCGCAGCTCAGAGCGGTTCGAGGGGGTCCGCCGTCTCAGATAGTAGGAAGTCCGAGTAACTATGCAGACAGACGCGGGCCGCTCCCTTAGCTTGGAAGAAGCCGAACGTCTCGCTCGATCCAGCGAATGGCGGTCGTGAGCCGGGCCCCGTGCAGGCAACCCCTGCGGCCAGCGCTCCCTGCCTGCTCCGGCGTCTCGCACACCCCCCTCATCTCCGTGCTCCCTTCATGCCGAGGAGTCGATTTCCATGGCCGAGACGACCGTCCGCCGCCGCGTCCGCCACGTGCCCAGCACCGGCGAGTCCGACCGCAAGAACGCCGCCGCCGCCCTCCAGCGCGCCCTCGACCGCCGGGACAACGGCGGCCAGACCGGCCACTGAGCCGATCGCCGAACCTCCTTCCGAGCCGCTCGCAGTGACACGGGCCGTCCGGATAA
>NZ_MUNF01000750.1 GCF_002154555.1 Streptomyces murinus | reverse complement strand
AGGAACCGCCCGGTGCCGGGCTGCCCGTCCGGCCCGGCACCGGGCGGTTCCTGGTTCTCGCGTGCGTCTTCGTCTGCGCGGCCTGCGGACTCGTGTACGAGCTCGAACTCGTCGCGTTCGCCTCGTACTTGATCGGCGACACGGTCACCCAGGCGTCCGTCGTGCTGTCCGTGATGGTGTTCGCGATGGGCATCGGCTCGCTCGGCGCCAAACGGCTGCGCCGGCACACCGCCGTCGGCTTCGGCGCGGTCGAGACGCTGCTCGCCCTGGTCGGCGGGTGCAGCGCGATGGCCCTGTACGCGGTGTTCGCCTGGACCGGCGGCTGGGGCGGACTGTGGGCCGAGGGCCCGCGCTGCTTGCTGGTCGCCTTCTCGCTCGCCATCGGCCTGCTCATCGGCGCCGAGGTTCCCCTGCTGATGGAGCTGATCCAGCGCATCCGCCGGCAGGACGCGCCCACCGCCGTGGCCGACCTGTTCGCCGCGGACTACGTCGGCGCCCTCGTCGGCGGCCTCGCCTTTCCCTTCGTACTCCTGCCGTTCTTCGGCCAGTTGACCGGCGCGCTGCTCACCGGCACGGTCAACCTCGTGGCGGGCGGCGCCCTCGTCCTCGGCCTCTTCCGGCGCGATCTGACCCGCCGCGCCCGCTGGTCCCTGCTCCTCGTCGGCCTCACCGTCCTCGGCGTCCTCGCCTCGGCCGCCGCCCTCTCCGCCGACTTCGAACGCGCCGCGCGCCGGGCGGTGTACGGCACGGACGTCCGGGTCGCCGTGCAGACCGGGGTGCAGGAGGTCGTCCTCGCGGGCGGCACCGACGGCCGCCCCCTCGACCTCTACCTCGACGGCCGGCTGCGCGTCGGCGGCCAGGACGCCCGCCGCTACCACGAGGCCCTGGTCCACCCCGCCCTCACCGGGCCGCACGCCCGGGTGCTGATCCTCGGCGGCGGCGACGGCCTCGCCGCGCGCGAGGTGCTGCGCCGGCCCGGAGTGCGCCGCGTCGACATCGTCGAACTCGACGCGAAACTCGTCCGGTTGGCGCGCAGCGACCCCGGCCTCGCCGCCGCCAACGGCCATGTCTACGCCGACCCCCGCATCCACCTCACCATCGCCGACGCCCTGGGCTGGCTGCGCACCGCGCCCGGCGCCTCGTACGACGTGGTGATCGCCGACCTCCCCGACCCCGGCATCACCGCCAGCACCAAGCTGTACTCCGAGGAGTTCTACGGCCTCACCCGCCGGGTGCTCGCGCCCGGCGGCCGTCTCGTCGTGCACGCCGGGTCCGTCACCACCCGCCCCCGTGTCTTCTGGACGGTCGCC
>NZ_MUNF01000749.1 GCF_002154555.1 Streptomyces murinus | reverse complement strand
GTCCTCCCCCAGGAACCGCGCCCCGAGCGCCGCCAGCATCCCGGCGCCGCCGTCCGTCGTGGCGCTGCCGCCGACGCCGAACACGATCGTCCGCGCGCCCGCGTCCAGCGCGGCCCGCAGCAGCTCACCCGAGCCGTACGTGGAGGCCGTCAGCGGCGCGAAGACCCCGGCCGGCAGCCGGTGCAGCCCGCTCGCCTCGGCCATCTCCACCACCGCGGTGCCCTCGCGCAGCGCGAACGCCGCCGTCACCGGCTCCCCCAGCGGCCCGGCCACCCGCACCTCGCGGCGCTCGAACCCGGCCGCGACCGCCGCCGCCACGGTCCCGTCCCCGCCGTCCGCCACGGGCAGCGCCTCGACCGCCAGGTCCGGCAGCACCCGGCGCAGCCCGGCCGTAACCCGCTCGGCGACCTGCACGGCCGTCAGCGAGCCCTTGAACTTGTCCGCGGCGATGAGTACCCGACGGCTCTCACCCACAGCTTCCGCCACCTTGCCATCCCCTTGCTCTCCGGGCCCCGCACACGGCGGGACCGGTCGCGCCGCTGCGACCCTAACCTCGGCGCCCGCTCGCCGCCATGCCCCGACCACGGGCTGAGCAGGCCGGGGGCGGGAATCAGGAGCAGGTCCGGGGAAAACGGGTAGGCCCCTGGCATGAGCAGCGAGCACCCCGCGCCCACCGGTCTCGCCGACCGGATCCACGGCGGCTGGCTCGGCCGGATCGCGGGCAACATGCTCGGCAAGCCGATCGAGCAGGGCGAGGTGTGGACCCGTACCCGCATCGACCGGTATCTCGGCGGCTGTGGCGCGCTGCCGCTCACCGACTACCTGCCGGAGCCCGCCGACCCGGCCGACACCGCCGTACTGCGCCCCGAGTGGCGCTCCTGCGTCCGGGGCCGGATCCACGGCAGCTGCCGCGACGACGACGTGGACTACACGGTCCTCGGACTGCACCTGCTGGAGAGCCGCGGCTTCGGCTTCAGCACCGAGGACGTCGGCGAGCTGTGGCTGCTGCGGCTGCCCTACCTCCAGACCTTCACCGCGGAGCGTGCGGCCTACCGCAACCTCGCGAACGGGCTGCGGCCGCCGCTGACGGCGACGTACGACAACCCGTACCAGGAGTGGATCGGCGCGCTGATCCGCGCGGACGTCTTCGGCTGGGCCTGCCCCGGCGACCCCGGGCGCGCGGCCGGTCTGGCGCGCCGGGACGCCGTGCTGTCGCACACGGGCAACGGCGTCTACGGCGCCATGTTCGCGGCCGCGCTGATCGCCGCGGCCTTCACCGCACCGGCCGTGCGGGACGCGCTGGAGAGCGCGCTCGGCGTGATCCCGGCGAGCAGCCGCCTCGCCCGTACGGTGCGCCGCGTCATGTCGCTGCACGAGGCCGGCCTCGACTGGGCGGACACCGTGGACACCGCGACCGGGGAGAGTGCCGGGGGCTGGATCCACACGGTGCCGAACGCGGCCGTCCTCACCGCGGGGCTGCTGTACGGCGACGACGACTTCACCCGGACCCTCGCGCTGACCGTGCGCGGCGGTCTGGACACCGACTCCAACGGGGCGACGGCGGGCTCGGTGGCCGGGGTCCGCACCGGCGCCGCCGCGCTGCCCGGCCACTGGAAGGATCCGCTCGAAGACACCGTCCGCAGCGCGGTGTTCGGGTTCGACGGGGTGCGGATCAGTGCGCTGGCCGAACGCACCGTGCGCCTGGCGCACGGCGGTTCGGGGCCCGGTCCGGCTGGATACCCTTCCCTCCATGACCTCCACCGCTGACTACGCCGCGTACATCGCCTCACTGCCCCGGGTGCTCGCCGGGGCCGCCGCGCTCTTCCGGGACGGAGCGGGCCGGGTGCTGCTGGTCGAGCCCAACTACCGCGAGGGATGGGGGCTTCCGGGCGGCACGGTGGAGTCGGACAGCGGGGAGACTCCCCGGCAGGGGGCCCGCAGGGAGACGCTGGAGGAGATCGGGCTCGACCGGGCGCTCGGGCGGCTGCTCGCCGTGGACTGGGTGCCGGGGACGGGACGGCCGCCGCTGGTGGCGTACGTGTACGACGGCGGGGTGCTCGCCGACGAGGAGCTGGGCGCGATCCGGCTCCAGGAGGAGGAACTGCTGTCCTGGCGGCTGGTCCCGCGCGAGGAACTCGCCGCGCACCTCCCCGGCGCCCTCGGCCGCCGTGTCCTCGCCGCCCTGGACGCCCTCGCGGACGGCTCGGGACCGGCCGAGCTGGAGAACGGCCACCGGGTGGACTGACCGCGCGGCCGCACCGCCACCGCGCGCATATCCATTCGCCCTTCCCCACCCCGCGCCCTACGCTCGGGCCCATGGGCAAGCCTCTCGTGGCCATTCTCAGTGGCGCAGGTATCTCCACCGATTCCGGGATCCCCGACTACCGGGGCCCGAACGGGCTGTGGCGGCGGGACCCCGAGGCCGAGAAGCTCGTGACCTACGAGTACTACATGGGCGACCCGGAGATCCGCCGGCGGTCCTGGCGGATGCGCCGCGAGAACGGCGCCCTGCGGGCCGAACCCAACGCCGCCCACCGGGCCGTCGCCGAACTGGAGCGGTCCGGGGTACCGGTCCGGGTGATCACACAGAACGTGGACGGGCTGCACCAGCTCGCCGGTACGTCCGCCCGCAAGGTGCTCGAACTGCACGGCACCGCCCGGGAGTTCCTCTGCACCCTGTGCCACACGCGCGGCCCGATGGCGGACGCCCTGGAGCGTCTGGAGGCCGGTGAGGACGATCCCCGGTGCCGGGAGTGCGGCGGCATCCTGAAGTCCGCCACCGTGATGTTCGGCGAGCGCCTCGACCCGATGGTCCTCGGCCAGGCCGTGGCCGTCACCAAGGCCTGCCAGGTGTTCATCGCCGTCGGCAGCAGCCTCCAGGTCCAGCCCGCCGCCGGCCTCGCGGGCCTCGCCGCCGACCACGGCGCCCGCCTGATCATCGTCAACGCCGACCCCACACCGTACGACGACCAGGCCGACGAGGTGATCCGCGAGCCCATCGGCACCGCGCTGCCCCGGCTGCTGGCCGCTCTGGCCGAGGATGCGGCGGGCTGACTCAGAACAGGCCGCTGAGCGTCATGTACGGACGTAGGGACCGTCAGTCTCGGTGTGGCGGATCATCGTGGAACCCACTTACACGGGAAGGAAGTTGATCGGGTGGCTGTCGGTCGCCCACAGATACTGCACCGCGTACGCCCGCCACGGACGCCATGCCTCCGCACGCGCGATCAGTGCCGCGGGCGTCGACGGCAGCCCCAGCTCGGCGGCCGCACGGCGGATACCGA
>NZ_MUNF01000075.1 GCF_002154555.1 Streptomyces murinus | reverse complement strand
CGCCCGCCGCGCCCTGACCGCCGCCCCCAACGACGCCCTGGGCTACGGCGATCCACGCGGCCGCGTCGAACTGCGCACCGCGCTCGCCGGCTACCTCGCCCGCGTCCGGGGCGTCCGCGCCGACCCCGACAACCTGGTCGTCACGGCCGGCTTCTCGCACGCCCTGCGCATCCTCGGCCCGGTGCTGCGCGCCCGCGGGGCGGACTCGGTGGCCGTCGAGTCGTACGGCCTCGACGCCTACTGGGGTCTCCTCCAGGCCGCCGGACTCGCCACCCCTGCCCTGCCCTGGGACGAACTCGGCACCGACACCGGCCCGTTGACCACCGAGGGCGCCGTACTCCTCACCCCCGCCCACCAGTTCCCCATGGGCATGCCCCTGCACCCCGACCGTCGCGCGACCGTCGTCGACTGGGCGAGGCGCACCGATTCCCTGGTCCTGGAGGACGATTACGACGGCGAGTTCCGCTACGACCGCCAGCCCGTCGGCGCCCTCCAGGGCCTCGACCCCGACCGCGTCGTCTACCTCGGCACCGCCAGCAAGTCCCTCGCCCCCGGCATCCGGCTGGGCTGGATGGTGCTGCCGCCGGCCCTCACCCGGGAGGTGATCGCGGTCAAGGGACACGTCGACACCGTGGGCGTGCTCGAACAGCTCACCCTCGCCGAGTTCCTCACCTCGGGGGCGTACGACCGCCAGGTCCGCGCCTCCCGGCTGCGCTACCGGCGCCGCCGCGACGCCCTCGCCGTGGCCGTCGCCGAACGCGCCCCCGGCGTCCGGGTCACCGGGGTCGCCGCCGGTCTGCACGCGCTGCTGCGACTGCCCCCGGGCACCGAGCCCTCCGTCGTCCAGGCCGCCGCCTGGCAGGGCCTCGCCCTGCACGGCCTCTCCTTCCACCGCCACCCCGAGTCCGTCGCCGAACCGCTGGACGCACTGGTGGTGGGCTACGGAACACCACCGGACAGCGCCTGGGCGGGAGCCCTGGAGGCGCTGTGCAGGGTACTTCCTTAGGGGCGCCCGGCCAGGGTCAGCCGGAAAGTGGACGGAAGACCAGGAAGAAGAACCGGGCGCCCGGTGAACCCAGTGGCTGCGCGGCGCACAGGGTCACCAGGCCGCGCGCGGAGGGGGTGTGCTTCTCGCAGCACCGCTCGGACTCCTCGGCGGCGAGCCCCGCGTGCCGTACCGGCCGGGTGTCGCCGTCCTGCTGCACGTAGGTGATGTCGTGCCGGCGGTAGATGGGCCCCACCACGGGGTCGTCGTTCACCTCCGCGTCCAGCTGCCGCAGATCGGGGTTGTCGGGGTGGGCCGCGACCGCCGCCCGCAACTGGGCCGCGACCGGTGCCGCCCAGCGCTCCGCCCAGTCCAGCAGATGGTGCTCGCGCGCCTCCTCGCGCAGCAGCATCCAGCGCATCACGTTCTGCTCGGGCAACTCCGGCTCCGCGCCCTCGGCCCGGGGGAACATGCGCAGGAAGTCGTCGTTCCAGGCGAGGAGGTTCCACGCCACGTCGTTGACGTAGCAGGGTGCGCCGGACACGCCCTGGACGGCCGTGAACCAGGCCGGGTCGACCCGGGTGCCGGCCTCGGGGTTCATGGGGACCGGCGGCTCATGGCCGAGCGCGTAGACGTACAGCGCTCCCCGCTCCGGCTCGGCCATCCGCAGCACGGTGGAGACCGCGTCCAAGAACTCGGGCGCGGGGGAGGGCATGTCGCCCCGCTCCAGCTGCGCGTACGTGCGCTCGGAGACGTACAGCGCGTGCGCCACCTGGGCCTGGGAGAGCCCGGCGGACCGGCGGCCGCGGCCGGTGCGGCGGGGCCAGCCCAGCTCGCTGGGGTCGATCAGCGAGCGCTTGTGCCGCAGCAGCGACCGCAGGGCTTCCCTGTCCATCCCCAACTCCCTCTCGGCGCGGGCCGTCTCACCGGCCCGGCAAATAACGGAAGTCTACGTTCCTGAAATTCAGGTTCCGGAAAAAGCGGCTCCTGGTCACGGAGGTGCGCTTGCCGCAGGATGGTCCCCGGACCGGTTGCGCTGCGGGGGGCGCAGCCGGTCCATCACTTTCCGGGGACCCGCTCACCGGCCGCTGTCACCGGTCTCTGTCTCCGGCCTCTGCCACCGGTCTCGGTCACCGGTCCGTCGGCTGTTCCGCCGGCTCCGACGTCTCCGTCTCCGGGGCCTCGCCGAAGCGGGCCAGAGCCAGGGCGCCGGCCACCGCCACCGCGAAGCCCAGGATCGCCAGCCAGGCCATGCCCTCGCGGGTGCGGTCGCCGAGCCAGACGACGCCGATCGCGGCCGGGCCGAGCGTCTCGCCGAGCACCATCCCGGCCGTCGCCGTCGTGACCGAGCCGCGCTGGAGGGCCGAGGTCAGCAGGATGAACGCGGCGCCACCGCCGATCAGCAGGGCGTACGCCGCGGGGTTGGTGAGCAGGTCGACGGGCGCGAGGCTGTCGATCAGCCGGACCGTCACCTCGACCACCCCGAACCCGCACCCGGCACCGAGCCCCAGCACCAGCCCCCGCGCCGGACCGGACAGCCGGCCGCCCGCGAGCCCGAGCAGCAGCAGCCCGGCCGCCACCGCGAGCATCACCCACCGCAGCGTGTCCGAGCCGCTCTCGCCGCCCTCCGGCCCGGAGGCCAGGCCCAGCATCGCGAGCCCGGCGCACACCACGCCCACCGCGCCCCACTCCACACCGCGCAGCCGCACGTCCAGCAGCCGCGCCGCGACCACCGCCGTCACCGCGAGGCTGGCCGCGAGGGCCGCGCCGACCGCGTAGATCGGCAGCGAGCGCAGCGCCACGATCTGGAACAGGAACCCCAGCCCGTCCAGCCCGAGCCCGGCGATGTACCGCCACTGCCGCAACGCCCGCAGCAGCAGCGCCGCCTCACCGCCACCACCGGGACCGGCCTGCCTCGCCGCCACCGCCTGCAACACCGTCGCGGTACCGAAACAGACCGCCGCGCCAAGGGCGCACACCATTCCAAAGAGCACAAAGGGACTCTAAGGGAGCCCCATCACCGCCCTGTCATGCTCACCCCCCTTGGCCGGTTCTCATACCGGTCTCTAGGCTTGCCGCACCGCACATCGCACACGGGGGAGACACGAACATGGCCGAAACCAGGCGACGACTGCGCTCCGGCACGGTGGTCCTCGGCGGCGTCGGACTGCTGGCCGCCGCGCTCACCGCCTGCTCGTCCCAGCCGGACAAGCGCTGCGTGGACCAGAGCAGCTACACCTACGCCAAGGGCTACAAGGTCGTCTCCGACAAGAACTGCAAGGCGGTCAAGTCGGCGGTCAACGGCTCCTGGTACTACGGCGGCAAGAAGAAGGGCTCCTGGGTGAGCGGCGGTTCCTTCACCAAGCCCCGCACCGGCTCCGGACACTCCACGAACCACTCCACGAACCACTCCTCGACGCACTACGGCTCCGGCTCCGGCGGGGTGCACCGCGGCGGCTTCGGCGGCGGTTCGCACAGCTCCGGCGGCTGACCGGGATCGCCGTATGGAACGCCGTACCCTCACCCCCCGCCCCGACTGGCAGCGCACCGTCGAGGAGCAGGGCCTGATCTACCCGCTCACCCGCCACCCCGACGGGAGCCTGCGCCCCTACTGGGACGAGAGCGCCTACTACGTCTTCTCGCTGCCCGAGGTCGAGGCGCTGGAGGAGACGGTCGCCGAACTGCACGCCATGTGCCTGGCGGCGGCCGGCCACATCGTGGAGCGGGGCCGCCTCGCCGACCTCGGCATCACCGACCCCGCCGTCGCCGCCGCGGTCACCGAGTCCTGGCAGCGCCGGGCCGAACTCCCCTCCTTCTACGGCCGGTTCGACCTGCGCTACGACGGCACGGGCCCCGCCAAGCTGCTGGAGTACAACGCCGACACCCCCACCTCCCTGGTGGAGGCCGCCTCCCCGCAGTGGTTCTGGATGGAGGACCGCTTCCCCGGCGCCGACCAGTGGAACTCGCTGCACGAACGCCTGGTGGAGTCCTGGCGCAGGCAGTCCGCGCTGCTCCCGCCCGGAAGCCTGCTGCACTTCGCGCACTCCGCCGCCGACGAGCTGGGCGAGGACCTGATGACGGTCGCCTATCTGAAGGAGACCGCGGAGCAGGCGGGCCTTGCGACCGACTGGCTCGCCATGGAGGAGATCGGCTGGGACACCCTCTCCGGCCGGTTCGTGGACAACCGGCTCCGGTTCATCCGCGCCCTCTTCAAGCTCTACCCCTGGGAATGGCTCACCACCGACGCCTTCGGCGGCCACGTCCTGGACACCCTGGACAACGGCGGCGGCACCGGCAGCACCCTGTGGATCGAGCCGGCCTGGAAGATGCTCCTGAGCAACAAGGCCCTGCTGGCCGTCCTGTGGGAGCTGTACCCCGGCCACCCCAACCTCCTGCCCTCCTACCTCGACGGCCCCCGCGAGCTCGCCGCCACCAGCGGCTACGCCGCCAAGCCCCTCCTGGGCCGCGAGGGCGAGGGGATCACCCTGCACCCGCCGGGCCACCCGCCCGCCGTCCACCCCGAGCCCTGCTGCTACCAGCAGCTCGCGCCCCTGCCCGCCTTCGACGGCAACCACGTCGTCCTCGGCACCTGGGTCATCGACGGCGAGCCCGCGGGCCTCGGCATCCGCGAGTCGGCGGGCCCCGTCACCGACGGATACGCGCGCTTCCTGCCGCACGTCATCCTCTGAGCCGGGCGGTCCGCGCCCTCGCCCGCATGGTGGACGCCGGACCTCCGCCCTCCGGCCCGGCCGGTACGCTGAGCCACGGGCCGTGACTGGCGCGCTGGGATGGGACGGACCATCGGGGAGCGGCCTTGCTGGAAACAGTGCCGTGCGCCTGGGCCGAACGTGAACGCCGAAACGCACCCCGTCCGGAGGTCCCCATGCCAGAGCAGCACCTGTCCACCGAGTCCACCGCCTTCCGCGCCGCCCTCGACGTGATCCGCGCCGTGGAGCCGCGGGTCGCCGACGCCATCGGCCAGGAGGTCACCGACCAGCGCGCGATGCTCAAGCTGATCGCCTCCGAGAACTACGCCTCCCCGGCGACCCTCCTCGCGATGGGCAACTGGTTCAGCGACAAGTACGCCGAGGGCACCGTCGGCCGCCGCTTCTACGCGGGCTGCCGCAATGTCGACACCGTGGAGTCCCTGGCCGCCGAGCACGCCCGCGAGCTCTTCGGCGCCCGGCACGCCTACGTCCAGCCGCACTCCGGCATCGACGCCAACCTCGTCGCCTTCTGGGCCGTACTCGCCGACCGGGTCGAGGTCCCCTTCCTGGAGAAGACCGGCGCCCGCCAGGTCAACGACCTCTCCGAGGCGGACTGGGCCGAGCTGCGCCAGGCCTTCGGCAACCAGCGGATGCTCGGCATGTCCCTGGACGCCGGCGGCCACCTCACCCACGGCTTCCGCCCGAACATCTCCGGCAAGATGTTCGACCAGCGCTCCTACGGCACCGACCCCGCGACCGGCCTGATCGACTACGACGCGCTGCGCGTCCAGGCCCGCGAGTTCAAGCCGCTGATCATCGTGGCGGGCTACTCGGCGTACCCCCGTCTGGTGAACTTCCGGATCATGCGCGAGATCGCGGACGAGGTCGGCGCGACCCTCATGGTCGACATGGCCCACTTCGCCGGTCTCGTCGCCGGCAAGGTCCTCACCGGCGACTTCGACCCGGTGCCGCACGCCCAGATCGTCACCACCACCACCCACAAGTCGCTGCGCGGCCCGCGCGGCGGCATGGTGCTGTGCGACGACTCCCTCAAGGACCAGGTGGACCGGGGCTGCCCGATGGTGCTTGGCGGTCCGCTGCCGCACGTCATGGCCGCCAAGGCGGTCGCCCTGGCCGAGGCCAGGCAGCCCGCGTTCCAGGACTACGCGCAGCGCATCGTGGACAACTCCCGGGCGCTGGCCGAGGGCCTGATGCGCCGGGGCGCGACCCTCGTCACCGGCGGCACCGACAACCACCTCAACCTGATCGACGTCGCCGGCTCCTACGGCCTCACCGGCCGCCAGGCCGAGGCCGCCCTGCTCGACTCCGGCATCGTCACCAACCGCAACGCCATCCCGGCCGACCCCAACGGCGCCTGGTACACCTCCGGCATCCGGATCGGCACCCCGGCCCTGACCACCCGCGGTCTCGGTACGGCGGAGATGGACGAGGTGGCGGGCCTGATCGACCGCGTCCTCGCGGCCACCGAACCGGGCACCACCAAGTCCGGCGCCCCCAGCAAGGCCTCCCACGTCCTGGACGAGAAGGTCTCCGAGGAGATCGCCGAGCGCGCCACCGACCTGGTCGCGGGCTTCCCGCTGTACCCGGAAGTCGACCTGGGCTGAGCAACGCCGGCAGGGGCACTGCCCCAGGGGCGCGGGGCCGTGTCCGGTACGCGGCTCCGCGCCCCCTCACCTCCCGGGCCGATCCCACCCCCGGCCGATGAGAGAATGGGCGGCATGGCCCCCGCTGAAAAGCCCCGCGTGCTCTCCGGTATCCAGCCCACCGCCGGCTCGTTCCACCTCGGCAACTACCTCGGCGCCGTACGCCAGTGGGTGTCCCTCCAGGAGACCCACGACGCCTTCTACATGGTCGTCGACCTGCACGCGATCACCGTGCCCCAGGACCCCAAGGAGCTGCGGGCCAACACCCGCCTCGCCGCAGCCCAGCTCCTCGCCGCCGGTCTGGACCCCGAGCGCTGCACCCTGTTCGTGCAGAGCCATGTGCCCGAGCACGCCGAGCTGGCCTGGGTGATGAACTGCCTCACCGGCTTCGGCGAGGCCAGCCGGATGACCCAGTTCAAGGACAAGTCCGCCAAGCAGGGCGCCGAGCGCGCCTCGGTCGGCCTGTTCACGTACCCGATCCTCCAGGTCGCGGACATCCTGCTGTACCAGGCCAACCAGGTGCCGGTCGGCGAGGACCAGCGCCAGCACATCGAGCTGACCCGGGATCTGGCCGAGCGCTTCAACGGCCGCTTCGGGCAGACGTTCACGATCCCGGCGCCGTACATCCTCAAGGAGACGGCCAAGATCTACGACCTCCAGGACCCGTCGATCAAGATGAGCAAGTCGGCGTCCACGCCGAAGGGCCTGATCAACCTCCTGGACGACCCGAAGACCACCGCCAAGAAGGTCAAGAGCGCGGTCACCGACACCGACACGGTCATCCGCTACGACGCGGAGACCAAGCCGGGCGTCTCCAACCTGCTCACCATCTACTCCGTCCTCACCGGCAAGTCGATCGCCGACCTCGAGCGGGAGTACGAGGGCAAGATGTACGGCGCGCTCAAGACCGACCTCGCCGAGGTCATGGTCGAGTTCGTGACACCGTTCCGGGAGCGCACCCAGCAGTACCTGGACGACGCCGAGACTCTCGACTCGATCCTCGCCAAGGGCGCCGAGAAGGCCCGCTCCGTCGCCGCCGAGACCCTCGCGCAGGCGTACGACCGCGTCGGCTTCCTGCCGGCGAAGCACTGACCGAAGCCCTGACCGAAGCACCGGCCGATCCACTGACCGGAGCACCGAACGGCACGGCCCGCGCCGGGAGGCACGGAACCGGCGCGAGGGCGCACGACCGTTCGCACGTTCCTGTGGGCAGAGCGCTGCACATCACTTCCGTTGCGCCTGCCCACAGGACACCCATGGCCGTACAGTCGAAGCCGAAGGCCCGTACGAGTCGGCCGAGTAGACGACGGACGCGACGACAGGAGACGACGTGGGGACCGTAACGATCGGCGTGTCGATCGCGGTTCCGGAGCCTCACGGCAGCCTGCTCCAGGAGCGGCGCGCGGGCTTCGGCGACGCCGCGGCCTACGGCATCCCCACCCATGTCACGCTGCTGCCGCCGACCGAGGTGGACCGCGCCGCGCTGCCCGCCGTACAGGCCCATCTGGTGAAGGTGGCCGCCACCGGCCGCCCCTTCCCGATGCGGCTGCACGGCACCGGCACCTTCCGGCCCGTCTCCCCGGTGGTCTACGTCCGGGTGGTGCGCGGTGCCGAGGACTGCGGCCGGCTCCAGCAGCGGGTCCGGGAGAGCACCGGGCCCTGCACCCGCGAGCTCCAGTTCCCGTACCACCCGCATGTCACCGTGGCGCACGGCATCGAGGACGCGGCGATGGACCGCGCCTTCGCCGAGCTGGCCGACTTCGAGGCCGAGTGGCCGTGCAACGGGTTCGCGCTGTACGAACAGGGCGCGGACGGGGTGTGGCGCAAGCTGCGCGAGTACACCTTCGGCGGCTCCGTCGTACCGCCCCAGGCGGCCCCCGCCGACCTCGACCACGGGACCATCGCCAGCCGGTAGGCGCGTCCTGGGGCCCCTCCCGGAAGGGCGGCCCTAGAACGGCAGTCTGCGGAACAGTGCCCGCGGCGCGTGCCGCAGCGCGGCCGTCACCAGCCGCAGCACCCCCGGCACCCACACCGTCTCCGCGCCCCGGCGCAGGCCCAGTTCGATCGCGGTGGCGACCGCCGCCGGGGTGGTGGCGAACGGCTCGCGGGGCCGGTCCGCCGTCGCCTTCGTGCGCACGAACCCGGGGCGTACGACCATCACCCGCACTCCCGTGCCGTACAGCGCGTCGCCGAGGCCCTGGGCGAAGGTGTCCAGGCCCGCCTTGCTGGAGCCGTAGATGAAGTCGACGCGGCGGGCGCGTTCGGCGGCGGTGGCGGACAGCACGACCAACGCGCCGTGGCCCTGGGTCTGGAGGGCGCTCGCGGCGACAAGCCCCGCGGAGACCGCCCCGGTGTAGTTGGTCTGGGCGACATGCACCGCGCGCAGCGGCGCCCGCTCGTCATGGGCTTGGTCGCCGAGGACGCCGAAGGCGAGCAGCACCAGGTCGACGGCGTCCTCGGCGAAGACCTTGCCGAGCGCGGTCTCGTGGGAGGCGGGGTCCAGGGCGTCGAAGTCGACCGTACGGGTGTCCGCGCCGAGCGCGCGCAGACTCTCGGCGGCCTGCTCAAGCGCGGGGGAGGGGCGGCCGGCCAGCCATACGGTGCGGGCGCCGCGGGTGATCAGCCGGCGGGCGGTGGCGAGCCCGATCTCGGAGGTGCCGCCGAGGACGAGCAGGGACTGGGGCAGGGCGAGGGCGTCCTTCACAGGCATGTCCGTGACCGTATCGTCCGGAAGTGCGCTCTTCGTCCCTGAACGTCACCTTGTAAGGTCGAAGATCACTCGAAAGTGGGAGGGCCGGGCTTCGGCCCGCAAACCGTTGCGAGTACCCGGACATGGGACCTCGCACACCGGGCAGGGACGGATCATGGACTGGCTCAAGAGACTGCCCGTCATCGGGCCGCTGGTGACCTGGCTGACGGCCACCCACGCCTGGCGGGCGTACGAGCGGCTCGACCGGGTGAAGTGGTCCCGGCTGGCGGCGGCGATGACGTTCGTCAGCTTCGTGGCGCTGTTCCCGCTGCTCACCGTGGCCGCGGCGATCACCGCCGCCACGCTCAGCCCGGCCCGGCAGCAGACCGTCGAGCACAAGGTCGCCGAGCAGTTCCCGGGGGTCGTCTCCCAGCAGCTGGACATCACCACGCTGGTCCACAACGCGGGCACCGTCGGTGTCATCGCGGGTGCCGTGCTGCTGCTCACCGGCGTCAACTGGGTCGGCCAGGTGCGGGACTGTCTGCGTGTGGTCTGGGAGCTGCCGGACCAGGAGCAGAATCCGCTGGTCGCCAAGGCCAAGGACGCCGGAATCCTGGTCGGCTTCGGCGGCGCCCTGCTGGTCACCCTCGCCGCGTCCACGCTCGCCTCCGCCGCCGTCGGCCGGGTCTCCGACCAGCTGGGTCTCGCCCAGCACGGCTGGGGCACCGCGCTGCTGCGGGCCGCCGCCTTCACCGTCGCCGTGCTCGCCGACTTCCTCGTGCTGCTCTATGTGCTGACCCTGCTGCCCGGGGTGGAGCCGCCGCGCCGCCGTCTGGTGGTCGCGGCGCTGCTCGGCGCGATCGGCTTCGAACTGCTGAAGCTGCTGCTCAGCGGCTATATCCAGGGAGTCGCGGCGAAGAGCATGTACGGCGCGTTCGGGGTCCCCGTGGCGCTGCTGCTGTGGATCAACTTCACCGCGAAACTGGTCCTGTACTGCGCCGCCTGGACGGCCACGCCGGGCGGTACCGCGAAGCTCACGCCCGTGGCCGACGGCGCATCAGGTCCGGCAGCGGCCACCGGCGGTTGACCAGGAAAACCCCGCCCGCCAGCAGCACCAGCAGCCCGCCCGCGACGGCGAGCGCGGTGCCGATCCCACGGGAGCCGGTCGCGGCGGCCGCCACCGGCTTCGAACCCGCCCGGCCCGCAGGTGCGGAGGCCTGCGGCGAGCCGCTCGGTGCCGTACCCGTCTGCGCGGCGCCGCGCGGCGGCACCAGTTCACCCACCGGCTCGACCTTGCCGGCCGCCTGGAAGCCCCAGTCGAACAGCTTCGCCGTCTCCTTGTAGACCTCGTTGTGCTCCTGCTTCTGCGGGTTCATCACGGTGACGAGCAGCACCTGCTTGCCGCGCTGGGCGACCCCGGTGAAGGTGGCGCCCGCGTGCGTGGTGTTGCCGTTCTTCACACCCGCGATGCCCTGGTAGACCGGCACATCGGTGTCACCGCTGAGCAGCCGGTTGGTGTTGCGGATCTCCTGGCCCCCGAAGTCGGCGCTCACCGTGGAGCAGTAGTCCCGGAAGTCCTTCTTCTGGAGCCCGGAGCGGGCGACCAGGGTGAGGTCGTACGCCGAGGACACCTGGTGCGGCTCGTCGTAGCCGTCGGGGGAGACCACATGGGTGTCCAGGGCCTGGAGTTCGTCCGCGTGGTGCTGCATGTCCTGGACGGTCTGGGCGACACCGCCGTTCATCGCGGACAGCACATGCACCGCGTCGTTGCCCGAGCGCAGGAACACCCCGAGCCACAGATCGTGCACGCTGTAGGTCTTGCCCGGCTTTATGCCGACCACGCTGGAGCCCTCGCCCATCCCGGCGAGGTCCTTCGCGGCGACCTTGTGCTCCGTCGTCCGCGGGAAGCGGGGCAGCAGGGTGTCCGCGAACAGCATCTTCATCGTGGACGCCGGGGGCAGCGCCCAGTGCGCGTTGTGCGAGGCCAGCACCTCGCCGCTCTGCGCGTCGGAGACGATCCAGGAGCGCGCCGTCAGGTCCTTGGGCAGCACCGGGACGCCGGGCGCGAGGTTCACCTGGGTGCCGGGCAGGCCGAGCCGGGCGCCGCCGAGCGTCGACATATGAGCCGGAGGCGTGGCGGCCGGGGCCTTGCCGGCGGCCGGGGCGGCGAGGGCGGCGGGCGCGGTGACGGCGAGGGACAGCAGGGTCGCGGCGCTGATCAGCAGGGATCGCCTGGCGGTGTTCTTGGGTGCGGGCACGACCGAGAACGTACCCGTGGTCGATCGGGAAGACCCGCCCCAGCCCCTGCCACGGAAGCGCACCCCGGATACTGGAGGTATGAAACTCAGCCGCCCGGTCTCCTGGTTCCTGCTCGCCTTCGGGGTGTGGAGCTGGTTCATCTGGGTCACTTTCGTAAAGAACCTGGTCAAGGACGGCAGCGGTCTCGCCTTCCATGACGGCCGGCCGACCGCCTACTTCTGGGTGCACCTGGTGCTGGCGATCGTCTCCTTCGTATTGGGGACGGTCATCGGGGGCATCGGGTTGCGCGGTGTACGGGCCCTGCGCCGGGAGACGCCGTCCATGTGACCGGAATCTCCCCAGCCTCCTGTGGAGATGCTGTGAAGGCGCGGCAAACGCCCGGCGGAGACAACGTCTTGGGCAAGTTCTTCCACAACTGGTCAGAAAGCCCTTCACACACCGAAACACGTGTGATTGGGTGAGCCGCGTCACTCAGGGGAGTGGCGGGATTTGTGCTGACCAGGGGTAGGACCTCACAAGGGTCTGGGGAGGGCACCACCGTGCGATCTGTTCGCATGCGGATTGTTGTGACATTGCTCGTGCTGGCGATCGTGGGCATCGGCGGCTGGAAACTGCTGCCGTCACAGGAGAACAAGAACAAGACCATCACGGTCGGAACGACGGACGCGGTCACCTCGCTCGACCCGGCCGGAGCCTATGACGCGGGGTCCTGGGCCCTGTTCAGCAACGTGTTCCAGACACTGATGACCTTCGAGCCGGACGGCGTGCAGCCGGTGCCGGACGCGGCCAAGAGCTGCGCCTTTGTCGGCAGCGCCACGAAGACCTACCGGTGCACGCTGCGCTCGGGGATCACCTTCCCCAGCGGGCGGGCGATGACGGCCGAGGACGTGAAGTTCTCCTTCGACCGGGTCAAGCGGATCAACTCCGACGTCGGCCCCTCCTCGCTGCTCGCCGACCTCTCCTCGGTGACCGCCGACAACGCGCACACCGTCACCTTCCACCTCTCGGAGCCGGACGCCACCTTCCCGCTGAAGGTCGCCACCGGCGCGGGCGCGATCGTGGACCGGGACACCTACCCGGCGAACGCGCTGCGCAAGGACTCCTCGGTCGACGGCACCGGTCCCTACCGGCTCACCTCGTACACCAAGGACCAGCAGGCCCGGCTCGCGCCGAACCCGACGTACAAGGGCTACCTGAGCTCCACCGGCCGCCCGGTCGAGCTGCGCTACTACACCGACTCCGCGAAGCTCGACGCCGCGTGGAAGGCGAAGGACATCGACGTGGCGTCGCGGACGCTGCCCCCGGACGTGCTCGCCGGGCTGAACCCGAGCGACCCCAAGGAGCGGGTCACCGAGTCCGACTCGTCCGAGACCCGCAATCTGTACCTCAACACCCGGGCGAGCTCCCCGCTGCACGACGTACGGGTGCGGCAGGCGGTCGCCTGGCTGGTCGACCAGGAGCAGCTGGCGGCCACGGTCTACCAGGGCACGGTCGACCCGCTGTACTCGCTGATCCCGACCGGCATCACCGGCCACACCACGTCCTTCTTCGACGCCTACCCGACGCAGAGCACGAAGAAGGCGCGCGAGCTGCTCACCCAGGCCGGGGTGAGCCTGCCGGTCCGCTTCACCTTCGCCTACGGCAAGGGCCAGGGCCCCGGTGAGCAGGAGGCCGCGGCGCTGAAGAAGCAGCTGGAGGCGGGCGGCCTGTTCAAGGTCGACGTCAAGGGCTACGAGTGGACGGACTTCCAGGAGCGGATGGCCGCGGGCAAGCTCGACGCCTGGGCCGTCGGCTGGGTCGCGGACTACCCCGACGCCGACACCTTCGGCCAGCCGCTGGTCGGCACCGGCTCCACCATGGCCACCGGCTACAGCAACAAGACGGTCGACCAGCTCATCCGCAACAGCCAGCAGTTCGCCGACCGGAGCCGGGCCGCCTCCGACTTCCAGCAGATCCAGTCCACCATCGCCCAGGACGTCCCCCTGGTCCCCCTGTGGCAGCGCAAGGAGTACACGGTCACCACGGAGGACGTGGGCGGCGGCCAGTACCTGATGGACGGCACGGGCGTGTACCGCCTGTGGCGGCTGGACTGGATCTGACCTGCTGCCCTAGTTCTGCCCGGCTCGGATGATCTGCTCGACGTCGACGGTGACCTTGGCACCGAGTGAGTCCGGGAGGGCGACGGTCTCGCCGGGGGCGTGGACGCGATGGTTCGCGTACTCGCTCCCGGACGGCTCGGTGAGCACGTGGAGCCGCTGGTGCTTGCGGTCGACGATGACGTAGACGGGGACCTTGGCCTCCGCGTAGGCGTTCACCTTGGTACGCAGATCGGTCCGGTAGTTCCTGGAGGTGACCTCCAGGACCATGCGGAAGCAGACGGGGTCGTAGCAGTTGTTCTCGATGCGGTGGTCCTCGAAGTCCGCGTCGACCAGGGAGAGGTCGGGGATCGCGTAGTCCTCTGGCTCCGTCGGCAGCCAGAGAGCGATGCCCTGGAGCACGCACGAGTCGACATCGTGGAGATCGGCGGAGAAGAAGGACCGCATCAGTTCGGTCAGGACCTCGCCATGTGGGCCGTCGCGGAGCGGGGACGCGAGGATCTGGCTCCCGATGATCTCGACGCGACAGCCCGGGAGGCGCTCCATGATCCGGTCGGCTTCCGCGATCAGCGGTCGGTCATGACGTCGCTCGACAGCCGCTGCGGACATCAGGGTGCCTCCTCAAGGTCGGTGCCGAGAGCAGCGTGGCAGGCAGTCCGGCGGACGGACGTCGCGTTCCCGTCCCGTCACCCGAAAGTGATCACTAGCCCTGCTCCTGGTCCCGCACCGGGCTCGGTGTCGGCAGCAGCCTCGTCATCCCCGGCAGGAAGTCCGTGAACAGTTCGTGGACCTCCAGGACCAGGGGGCGCAGGACGCGGAAGCGGGAGAGGGTGACGCCGCGGGTGGTGAGGCGGGCGCCGCGGCGGGCCAGGCGGTAGCTGCGTTCGCGGTTCTCGGTGCGGTCGAAGATCCAGTACATGATCAGGCCCATCTGGGACAGCCACATCAACTCCGGCAGCACATCGCGGAGTTCGGCCGGGACCTTGGCCTTGGAGCCGGCCAGCACCTCCCGGTGCACCTGGATCGCCTGCTCGCGCGCGTGCTCGCTCTCCTGCGAGAAGGGGCTCAGCGGGCTGTCCGGATCGGCGGCGTTCTTGAAGAACTGCACCGCGAACTCGTGGTACGGCCGCGCGAGGTCCAGCCAGCTGGTGAGGACGCCCGCGAGCCGCGTCTCCAGGTCCGTCTCCCGCTCCAGGATCCCCCGGACCGCCTGCCGGTGCTCGGCCGCGATCCGGTCGTAGAAGCCCTGGATCAGGTGTTCCTTGCCCTCGAAGTAGTAGTACGCGTTGCCGACGGAGACGCCCGCCTCCTGGGCGATCGCCCGCATGGTGGTCTTGTCGTACCCCCGCTCCCGGAACAGCCGCATGGCCGTCTCCAGGATCAGCGCACGGGTCTGCTCGGACTTGCTGCTGGGGGTACCGGCCGCCTCGGGACCGTCGTTCTTCACGGGCACGCCACGAAGCCTAACGAGTACCGTCCGCGCGCTCGGCTCAGCCTCGGCGCCCCAGCTCCGGGCGCCGGGTGTAGTCCGTCAGACCGAGCACATTGCCCCAGGGGTCCGCGATCTCCACCGTCCAGCCGGTCGCCGTCTGGAACACCTCGTCCACCGGCTCGATGTCGACTGCGGACAGCCGCCGCGCCGCCACCCGCGCGTCCGGCACCTCCAGCCACAGGCGCGGTGAGGGCCACGGCGGACTGCGATGGCCCAGCGCCTCCTCCACCCGCAGCAGGATTCCCGGCGTCTCCTTGCCCGCCGTGAGCAGCGCGATCCCGGCCTCGTCGAACCGGAACCCCACGCCGAACCCGGCCCGCTCGTAGAACCCGACGGCCTCCGCGAGGTCCCCGACGGGGAGCAGCACGTTGTCGAACCCGAGCAGTTCGTACGACTCTTCGTCTGACATGTCGTCAGATTAGAGCGCGGGCCGCCGGGATCCGGTGATTGCCGGGCCGTCGGCTCGCGTGCGTCACATGCTGCTTAGCGAGCGGGCGTAGTTGACCTGCCCCATGATCGCCGGGAACGTCTCCGGACCGTGCGCCGGGACCATCGTCTGGTGGTGCCGGCCCGCGCTGGTCACGGTGACCTGGATGTAGCCCGTGGTCTTCCGCTCCTTCATCAGCAGGAAGAGCAGCCCGAGCAGGCAGAACAGGAAGAACACGATCGCGAGCACGATGGCGTGCGTCGGTATCTTCTCCTCGGTGTGCGACATGTCCGTCGCGTTCCATATCGCCCCGCGCAGCGGCAACTGCCCGGCTGGCGTGATGATCTGATCGCCCATCACCATGATGTCGCCGATGGAGAGCAGGGGAGCGCCGCCCATCGGCAGCGCGCCCGCGGTCGGCGGCTGCGGAAAGCCGTACCCCTGCGCGGGCGCACCCGCGGCGGGGTACCCGTATCCCGGCGGCGGTGTGTCCGACGGCCCGGGCGGATGACCGGGACCCCAGTCGCCGGCGCCGCTGTGGTACGGGTTCTGCTCGGTCACGCTGGTGCCCCCGATAGGTCGTGAAAGGCGTGGACAAGAAACGAGGGCCGTTCCCCCGAACGGGGGAACGGCCCTCGTATTGTGCCAGTCGTCGCGTCAGTAGCGGCGGGTGATCAGCGCCCGCTTGACTTCCTGGATCGCCTTGGTGACCTCGATGCCACGCGGGCACGCGTCGGTGCAGTTGAAGGTCGTACGGCAGCGCCACACGCCGTCACGGTCGTTCAGCACCTCGAGACGCTGCTCCCCGGCCTCGTCACGCGAGTCGAAGATGAAGCGGTGGGCGTTGACGATCGCGGCCGGGCCGAAGTACTGGCCGTCGTTCCAGAACACCGGGCAGGACGACGTGCACGCGGCGCACAGGATGCACTTGGTGGTGTCGTCGAAGCGCGCCCGGTCCTCCACGGACTGCAGACGCTCGCGCGTCGGCTCGTTCGTCTCCTTGGTGATCAGGAACGGCATGACGTCCCGGTACGCCTGGAAGAACGGCTCCATGTCCACGACCAGGTCCTTGAGGACCGTCAGGCCCTTGATGGGCTCGACCGTGATCGGCTTCTCGGGGTTGATGTCCTTGATCAGCGTCTTGCAGGCAAGACGGTTCTTGCCGTTGATCCGCATGGCGTCCGAGCCGCAGATGCCGTGCGCGCAGGAGCGGCGGAACGTGAGGGTGCCGTCGATGTCCCACTTGATCTTGTGGAGACCGTCGAGGACACGCTCCTTCGGGTCGATCTCCAGCTGGAAGTCTTCCCAGACGGCCTCCGCCGAGACCTCCGGGTTGAACCGGCGGATCCGGAAGGTGACCGTGATGTAGGGGGAGTCGGCGAAGCCGGGCTCGGGCTGGCCGGCCGCGTCCGCCTTGTCCAGAACAGGGGTAGCCATCAGTACTTACGCTCCATCGGCTGGTAGCGGGTCTGGACGACCGGCTTGTAGTCGAGACGGATGGACTCGGTGCCGTCGTCGCCCACCTCGCGGTACGCCATGGTGTGGCGCATGAAGTTGACGTCGTCGCGGTTCGGGTAGTCCTCGCGGTAGTGACCGCCGCGGGACTCCTTGCGGGCCAGGGCCGACGTGGCCATGACCTCGGCCAGGTCGAGCAGGTTGCCCAGCTCGATGGCCTCCAGGAGGTCCGTGTTGAACCGCTTGCCCTTGTCCTGGATGGACACGTTCTTGTAGCGCTCGCGCAGCTCGGCGATCTTCTCGACCGCCGTCTTGATCGTCTGCTCGGTGCGGAACACCATGACGTTGGCGTCCATGGTCTCCTGCAGCTCGCGGCGCAGCGTGGCCACCCGCTCGTTGCCGGTGGAGTTGCGCAGTCGCTCGATCTGCTCGACGACGAGGCTCTCCGGGTTCTCCGGCAGCTCGACGAACTCGGCCGTGTGGGAGTACTCGGCGGCGGCGATGCCCGCGCGGCGCCCGAAGACGTTGATGTCGAGCAGCGAGTTGGTGCCCAGGCGGTTGGCGCCGTGCACCGACACGCAGGCGACCTCGCCGGCCGCGTACAGACCCGGCACGACGGTGGTGTTGTCCGCCAGGACCTCACCCTCGACGTTGGTCGGGATGCCACCCATCGCGTAGTGCGCGGTCGGCTGGATCGGGATCGGGTCCGTGTACGGCTCGATACCGAGGTAGGTGCGCGCGAACTCGGTGATGTCCGGGAGCTTGGCGTCCAGCTGCTCCGGCGGCAGGTGGGTGAGGTCCAGGTACACGTGGTCGCCCTCGGGACCGCAGCCGCGGCCCTCGCGGATCTCCGTGTAGATGGAGCGGGACACGACGTCACGGGACGCCAGGTCCTTCATGACGGGAGCGTACTTCTCCATGAAGCGCTCGCCGTCCTTGTTGCGCAGGATGCCGCCCTCACCGCGGGCACCCTCGGTGAGCAGGATGCCCATGCGCCAGATGCCGGTCGGGTGGAACTGGAAGAACTCCATGTCCTCCAGCGGCAGACCCCGGCGGTAGCAGGCGGCCTGGCCGTCACCGGTCAGGGTGTGCGCGTTGGAGGTCACCCGGAAGAACTTGCCGGTGCCGCCGGACGCGTAGATGACCGACTTCGCCTGGAAGACGTGGATCTCGCCGGTCGCCAGCTCGTAGGCCACGACACCGGCGGACTTCTTGACGCCGTCGACCTCGGCGATCAGCTGGTCCAGGACGTAGAACTCGTTGAAGAACTCCACGCCCTCCTTGACGCAGTTCTGGTACAGCGTCTGGAGGATCATGTGGCCGGTGCGGTCGGCCGCGTAGCAGGCACGGCGGACCGGGGCCTCGCCGTGGTTGCGGGAGTGACCGCCGAAGCGGCGCTGGTCGATCTCACCCTTGGGCGTCCGGTTGAACGGCAGGCCCATCTTCTCCAGGTCGAGGACCGCGTCGATGGCCTCCTTCGCCAGGATCTCGGCGGCGTCCTGGTCGACCAGGTAGTCGCCGCCCTTGATCGTGTCGAAGGTGTGCCACTCCCAGTTGTCCTCCTCCACGTTGGCGAGCGCGGCGGCCATACCGCCCTGCGCGGCGCCCGTGTGGGAGCGGGTGGGGTAGAGCTTGGTCAGGACCGCGGTGCGGCTGCGCTTCGTCGCCTCGATGGCGGCACGCATGCCCGCGCCACCGGCGCCGACGATGACGGTGTCGTACTTGTGGATCTTCATGATTCTCGCAGCCCCGTGCCTAGCGGATGTTCGGGTCGAAGGTGAAGATCACCAGCGTGCCCAGCAGGATGGTCCACACCGTGGCGGTGTACAGCAGGGCCTTCAGCCACATGCGGGACGCGGCCCGCTCGGCGTAGTCGTTGATGACCGTGCGCAGGCCGTTGGCGCCGTGCAGCATCGCGAGCCACAGCATGGCCAGGTCCCAGATCTGCCACCAGGGGGAGGCCCAGCGGCCGGCGACGAAGGCGAAGCCGACCTTGGAGACGCCGCCGTCCAGGACCAGCTGGATGACCAGGTGGCCGATGACGAGGACGACCAGCACGATGCCGGACAGGCGCATGAACAGCCACGCCGCCAGCTCGAAGTTGCCGCGGGTGGACTTCGGGGTCTTCTTGGTCCGCCTGCGCGGCGCCTCGATCAGCGGGGCCGGGTTGTCCACGTTGTAGACGGCGGCACCCTCGACGGGGCCGACCCCGGAGGCGGTGGTCTCAGTGGTAGACATCGGCGTCAGCTCCCGAACAGAACACGAGCGGCGTGGCCGAGCACGGGGTAGATCGCGCCGAGCATGAGCACGACCCAGACACCCATCACGGTCCAGAACATCTGCTTCTGGTAGCGCGGGCCCTTCGACCAGAAGTCGACGGCGATGACGCGCAGACCGTTGAGCGCGTGGAAGAGGATTGCGGCGACGAGGCCGTACTCCAGCAGCGCGACGATCGGCGTCTTGTACGTGGCCACGACCTTGTCGTAGGCCTCGGGGGAGACACGCACGAGAGCGGTGTCCAGCACGTGAACGAACAGGAAGAAGAAGATGAGGACGCCGGTGACTCGGTGAGCCACCCAGGACCACATTCCTTCCCGGCCGCGGTACAGCGTTCCAGCCGGCACGGAAGAACCCTCCGGGAGCGGGGATTAGGGCCGCGCCGGCTTCACTGTCGGTCGGGCCCGGCCGGGTACGGTCCACCGGCCCCCAGCATGGTATCCGTGTGGCGGGGCGAGGCTTACGGGGGGCCTACCTGTGTGATCAAACTGGCACGCGGTTGGGCTAGCGGGGGACGGATACGAGGGCGATCCGTCCCGTTATCGTCCGGATGTGGGTGCGTTCGGGCTGGTCGTACAGCTGCCCGCGCCCCTCAGATAGGTGCCCAGTCGGCCCCTTGCGAGGCGGCGGAGCTCGTCCGCGGCTATCGCGCGTTCCTCGTCGGGATCGTTCGCCGATCGTGACCGGATGGCTTCCAGGACGCGGTCGGCGGTCTCGCTCGGCGCCGTGTCCCCCAGATAGATGACGAACACGTGCCCGAACCGCGCCTCGTATGCCGCGTGTGCCGCGTCCAGGGCCATGTGCGCGGCCGAGTACGTGTCCTCCGGCAGCCGCGGCAGGCACTCGTGGGAGAGGGCCTCGGAGATGTCGGCGGGGGAGAGGTCGTACGCCGCCTCGTCCGCCGCGGCCAGCAGGGCGTCCAGGTCGGGGTAGGGGCGGTGGGCCGCGACGCGGTGGGACCAGCGCGGGCTGTGCAGGCAGCGCAGGAGGAGGGCCCGGGCCTCGGTGGCGCACGCCGCGTTGAAAGCGTCGAGGGGCCGGGGCAGCTGTGGGGGGTGGTGGGCGGGCAGCGTGGGTCCTCGCGTCACAGATCGTGTGTGGCAGGGGAGTGCTGTGAAAGATGTGTCTCCAGGTTATCGAGAGTGGTAACTCTGTGTCCGCCTGCTGCCTGAAAT
>NZ_MUNF01000748.1 GCF_002154555.1 Streptomyces murinus | reverse complement strand
TCGCCGGTGCGGTAGAGGCGGGCGCCGGGCGGGCCGAGGGGGTCGGGGACGAACGCGGCGGCGGTGCGGGCGGGTTGGCCGCCGTAGCCGCGGGTCACTCCGGTGCCGCCGATGTAGACCTCGCCCACCGTGCCGTCGGGGACCGGGGCGAGGTCCCCGTCCAGGATGCGGACGACGGTGCCCTCGCGCGGGGTGCCGACGAGGTCGGTGGTGTGGTCGGGGACGGCGGGCACGCTGTGCCGGGTGGTGGTCATGGTGCACTCGGTGGGGCCGTACTGGTTGACGAGCCGGCCGGGTACGAGACCGCGGCCGCCCGCGGCGAGGAAGGGCCGCAGCGACTCGCCGCTGGAGGCGACCAGTTCGACGCCCGCGAGGGGTTCGGTGAGGTCGGTCTGTCCGCCGAGGTGGGTGAGGAAGGACGGGGTGACGCTGAGCAGCGCGGTCACCCCGTGGTCGCGCACGGTGGCCGCGAACTCCGCGGGGCGCAGCAGCCGGGCGCGGTCCACGATCACCAGCCGGGCGCCGGCCAGCAGCGGTACGAAGGTGTCCCGGATGGAGGCGTCGTAGCCGAGCGGCGCGGTCTGGAGGGCCACGGTGTCCGCGCCGAGGCCGAACGCCCGTGCGGTGTCGCGGAGATAGGCGTCGAGGCTCGCGTGTTCGACGAGTACGGCGCTGGGTTCGCCGGTGCTGCCGGAGGTGTGGCTGACGTAGGCGAGGGCCTGGGGGTCGGCGCCCGCGTCCGGGAGCGGGCCGTCCGAGGGTTCCTCCTGGTCCAACAGTAGGGCGGGTATGCCGAGTTCGAGTGACGGGGCGAGGGTGGCGTGGGTGAGCAGCAGCCGGGCGCCGGCGCTACGGACGAAGGCCGCCAGCCGCTCGCGGGGCTGGCTCACGTCCAGGGTGAGGAAGGCGGCGCCGCAGCGCAGCACTGCGGCCATGGCGGCGACCGCGTCGGTGCCGTGCTCGACGGCCACCGCGCAGACGGTCTCGGGCCGGACGCCGTGGGCGCGCAGCAGCCGGGCGATCTCCTCGGTCCGGGTGGCCAGCCGGGCGTACGACACCTCGCCCGCCGGGGTGCTCAGGGCGGTGCGGCCGGGGTGGCGCAGGGCGTGGGCGGCGATGTCGTCGGCGACCGTGCGCATCACTGCTCCCCCAGGTCGGCGACGGTCATGTCGACGGCCACGAACCGGAGTTCGGAGGTGTAGCGGCTGCCCTCGTCGTCGGTGAGCCAGGCCTGCTCGGGGGTGGGCAGCATCTCGCTGACCTTGAGCCGGGCGCCGGGGTCCTTGCGGGCGAGCCTGCGGGCCGCCTTGGCGAGGATGGTGAGGTAGACGGGGCTGTCGAAGTCGACGTAGAACGGCCGGGGTTCGGTCGGCGAGACCACGAACACGAACCGGGGCAGGTCGTGCCGGCGCTGCCAGTGCCGGGCCTTCACGAAGCGGGCGGCCTCCGCCTTCTCGTCGGCGAAGTCCACTTCGGCGACGGGCAGTTGCCAGGTCTCGCGGGCCACGGTCATCCGGCCGAGGGTGATCCGCGGGGTGTGTTCGCCCTCGGGGCGCAGGGTGAAGCGGTCCATGACGCGCTGGGTGAGGGTGTTGGCGTAGGCGTCCAGCACGTCGTACGCGGTGCCGTCGGGCAGGACCGCGGTGAGCCGGCCGTCCCGGTCCTCGACCAGGACATCGGCGCTGAGCACGGTGCGCGGGCGGTGCGGGTCGCCGGTCTGGTCGACGAGGGCGACGTAGTGGTCCTCGGGCCGGTCCAGGGAGGGCCGGCTGCGGGTGGACCACTTCAGGGGCAGCTCCTTGGGCAGCATGGGCAGCAGGCGCGGGCCGGGGAAGTCCCGGGTGGTCTCGGCGAGCAGCTCGTCGCGGTCGGGGTGCTGGTACACGAACAGGGAGGCGCCCATGGTGTTCAGCGCGCAGTGCATCTCGCCGAGGACGAGGTCCACGTCACCGCGGGCGAGGGCGGTCTCGTCGGCGGCGGTGACCAGCACGTCGGGGCTGATGTAGCGGGCCAGCGACCAGCCGTCGCCGGGCTCGTCGAACTCGCGGCGGACCCGGTCGGCCAGCTCGGCGGTGGCCACCTGGACCCGGCGCACACCCTCGGGCAGTTCGAGGACGCGGGCCCACTTGGCGCGGAGTTCGGCCTGGATCGCGTCGATGAGGTCGCCCGCGTCGGGGTGCGGGGAGGGCAGGGTGTGCAGCCACAGGGTCCCCAGGTCGACCGGGGCGCCCCCGGCGCTCAGCCGCTCGTGCACGGTGCGCAGCCGGGCGCGGACGGCCTCGGCGAAGCGGTTCGTCATCCAGCGGGCGGCGGTCAGGCACAGCTGGAGCGGTTCGAGGTGGCCCAGCAGCGCGGCGCCGGTGGTGGCGGTGGCGGCGCGCCGGGTGTCGGAGTACACCAGCCCCCGGCAGGGCGCGGTGCGTTCGCCCTTGGCGCGCTGGGCCTCACTGTCGGTCAGCGTGGCGAAGTCGGCCTCCAGCGCGGTGATCGCGGCGGTCAGCGCGGTGGCGTCGGTGCCGGCGGCGCGGACGGCGTCCCGGCCGCGCTCCAGTACGGCGAGGCGCTCCAACGCGCCTTCTCGTGCGGCCTGTTCGGGGACACGCTCCAGGATGTCGCGCAGCGCGCGGTCGGGGTGGGTGGCGGCGGGCACCTCCAGTCGCCACTGCACCCATCGGCGGGAGATCAAGTCCCGTACGGTCCGCGTGACTTCGTCCTCGGGCAGGCCGAGTTCGGCGGCGATGGCGGGTATGTGCCGGGTGCCGTCGCAGCGTTCCAGTACGGCGCGTTCGGGGCCGTCGAGCTGCCGGGCGGGGCGGCCGGGCACCTGGACCGTGCCGTCGGCGCAGCGCACGAACGACACCCGGCGCGGCGGGATCCAGCGCATCAGGGCGCTGTCCGCGGCCAGCACCTTCGCCAGGGCGTCGATCGCCCAGCCGGAGAAGTACACCTCCCGGGCGGCGAGGAAGCCGTCGCCGGGGGTCACGGCGACGCCGCCCCGGGCGACCGTGTCCCAGTAACCCCAGCCGACGGGCCCGAAGAAGCCGATGGTGTCGTTCTTCACGCAGAACCGCTGCCAGTAGTGCGCGACCAGTTCCTCGCGCTGCCGCGGCATGCTGCTGCGGCTGTCGGCGGTCGGGGTCCAGCGCAGGAACGGGGCGATGCCGGTGCGCAGAACGGCGGGGTTCTGCCAGGCGAGCGCGGCCTGGAAGCGGGGCCGGGCGGCGATCTCCTGGAGGTAGCGGGCGGTGTCCACGGCGGCCGCCGCGAGGTCCTCCGTGAAGGCATTCCACTCCGGTCCGGACAGCTCGCTGTCGGGCCCGAACTTGTCGGCGGCCTCGGCGAGTCCGGGCGGGGCGAGGCGCAGCACGCCGTCGGCGGGGAAGCCGGGACCGCGGAGCGCGAACTGCTCCCACAGCCGCCAGCCTCCGCCCGGCAGCAGGACAGGTGCGTTCTCGTCCGACATCGCGTGCTCCTTCCGAATGGGGTGCGCGGGAAATCGCGTGGCCCGGGGTTTCCGGGGTGCCGGGCGGCCCGCGACCAAGCAGCACGGTCCCGCGTCGGGGCGGTGGGTCACCAGGGAAGTTCCGGCAGCAACGGGTGCCACCACTGCGGCGCGTTCGTCCCTGACCGGGCGGGGCGGGGGCCGGGCACTCTTGCGTCGCCGGACCCTGATCCGCGGCCGGCCCATCACCTGCGGGAGGTTCACCGTGACGCAACCCCACTCCGCGAACGGCAGCGGCGGCGACGAGGCGCGCCCCGGCGTCGAGGACGGGTATCTCGTGGTGCGCAACGACGAGGAGCAGTACTCGATCTGGCGGGCGGACCGCGAGCTGCCGGCCGGCTGGCACCGGGAGGGCCACGAGGGCAGCAGGCAGGAGTGCCTGGACCACATCGACGCCGTCTGGACGGACATGCGCCCGCTGAGCCTGCGCCGCCGGCTCGCCGGGGCCGATGTCTGAGGTCCGGCCGGCCCTGGTGCCGGCCAGGCCGGCCAACGCACCGCCGACGGAACGGCCGACGGACGATGTATATGACGTATCGTCACCTTCGCTGGCCGAAGCTGGAGTTGGCTTACTGATGACGGCAGAGCCGGGCGCCGTACTCACGACCCCCCGGATGCCGACGGAAGTCAGCGACACACCCCTGTCGGACTCGCCCCTCGGCCCCCTGTGTCCCGCCCTCCTGGACCTGCCCGGTCCGCAGTACCCGGCGTACCCCGTCGGCCCCCGGCCGCTGCGTGGTCCGCTGGAGCTGTATCTGACCGAGGTCGGCAGCCAGGACGACCGATCGCTGCTGCGCGCCCAGGAGTTGCTGGACGCGCAGGAGCGGGCGCGGGCCCGTGCGTTCCGGCGGCCCCGGGACCGGGACGCGTATGTGATCGCGCATGCGACGCTGCGCGCCCTGCTCAGCCCCCTGCTGGGCGTCCCGGCGGACGAGCTGCCGCTGATGCGGGAGCCGTGCGCGGGCTGCGGGGGCCCGCACGGGCGGCCCGCGCTGCGCACCTCGGGGGTGCACTTCTCCCTGTCGCACAGCGGGGACCTGGTGCTGGTGGCGCTGGCCGGCGCACCGGTCGGCGTCGATGTGGAGGGCGTGGCCACCGTGGAGGCGGTGCGCAGCGCACAGTGCGCGCTGCACGCGGCGGAGGTGGCGGAGCTGGCCCGGCTCCCGGCACACGAGCGGCAGGCGGCCTTCACCCGGACCTGGGTGCGCAAGGAGGCGTACCTCAAAGGGCTGGGGACGGGGCTGGTGCGCGATCCGGCCCTTGACCACGTCGGCACCGGACCACGGCCGGTGTCGCCGTCGCCCGACTGGAGCCTGCGGGACGTCCTCGTCCCGGCGGGGTACGCGGCGGCCGTGGCACTGCGGCGCGAGTGAGCGCGCGGCCGAAGCGGCGCACACGAAGACGGCGGGGACCGGTCGGAGGACCGGTCCCCGCCGCGTTGTCCCCCGCCCGTCTTCGCGGGTGCGCCTTCACGACTCCCCCACGTCCGGAGCACGTTGCGCGCGCTACGATCACCGCGTGACCGCCCCGGAACCCACCATCGTCGCCACCTCCGGAGGACATCGCGTCGCCGCACGCACCCGGGTGCTCTTCGACGCCCTGGTCCAGCACGCGGTCGATCTCTCCGGTGTGCACGGCAGGCGACCGCGCATCCTGTACGTCGGCACCGCGATCGGGGACGCCGAGCACGTCGCGGCGCGGATGTCGGAGGCGGCCCGGGTTGCGGGCTTCGATCTGACACCGCTGCACCTGTTCCCCATGCCGAACGTCGAGGACGTCGAGGGCACGGTCCTGGACCACGACGTGGTCTGGGTGATGGGCGGTTCGGTGGCGAACCTGCTCGCCGTGTGGCGGGTGCACGGCCTGGACGCGGTGCTGCGGCGGGCCTGGCAAGCGGGGGTGGTCCTCGCCGGGGTGAGCGCGGGTTCCATCTGCTGGTTCGAGGGCGGTGCGACGGACTCCTTCGGGCCCGAACTGCGCCCGGTGACGGACGCGTTGGGGCTGCTGCCGTACGGCAACGGGGTGCACTACGACTCCGATCCGGGCCGGCGCCCGCTGATCCACCGGCTGGTCGCCGACGGCACCCTGCCCACGGCGCACTGCACCGACGACGGGGTGGGCCTGGTCTACCGGGGCACCGAACTGGTCGAGGCCGTCGCGGAGTTGCCGGGCAAGGGCGCGTACGTGGTGCGCCGCGAGGACGGGCGGGCGGTGGAGGAGCGCATCACTCCGCGGCTGCTGCCCACTCCCGGGGTGTGACCCCCGGGTCGCCGGCGATCGCATCTCAGATCAGTCCGTGGCGCACCGCGCGCGCCACCGCGTGGGCCCGGTTGCGGGCGCCGAGCCGGGCCATGACCTCGTAGACGACGTTCTTCACGGTGTGTTCGGAGCAGTCCAGCAACTGTGCGATGCCCGCGTTGCCGTGGCCCTCCGCCATGAGCCGCAGCACGGACATCTGACGGCCCGTCAAAGACGGTGGCCGGTCCTCGTACGCGGCGGGCGTGCCGGGTCCGGGTCCTGCGGTCAGCAGGTGGGACAGCTCCGGGTAGGGGATGCTCAGATGCGGCGCCCCGGCGCGGCGGACGGCCGCCGTGAGGCTCTCCTCGGTGAGGTCCGCCCTGCGCAGTACGACGGCTCCGGCGCGCAGCGCCTCCAGGAGTCCGGCGCGGCCCACCGTGTCGCACACCAGCAGCAGCGGGCCGGGCAACCGGGTGACGCGCAGGGCCCGTTCGGCGTCGTCGGTGACGACGACGGTGACGGTCCCGGGCTGTCCGTGGCCGATCGCGCAGTCGAGGCCGGCGCGGCGGGCGAGTTCCCGCACCCGGTCCGCGTGCCGTGCGGGCAGGACGCGCAGGGGCAGGATCGTGGTCACCGCGCCGGGTGCGGCGGTCAGGGTGGCGGTCACAGCAGGCCCGCTCTCAGTGCGTAGGCGACCGCGTGGGCGCGGTTGCGCAGTCGGAACCGCTGGGTGATGTCGTGCACGACCGTGGTCACGGTGCGCGGCGAGTAGGCGAGTTGCTGGGCTATCTCCGCCGTCTCGTGCCCGTCGGCGACCATGCGCAGCACCGAGCGTTCGCGGTCGGAGAGCGACCCTCCTGCCCAGCCCCGCTCGGCGCCCTCGGGCCGGTCGAGGACCTGTTCGAGCAGGTCGGTGGGGACGGTGCAGTCGTCCTGTGCGGCGGCGAGCACCGCGTGGGCCAGCCGGGACGCGTCCGCCTCGCGGCGCAGCAGCAGTCCCCGGGCGCCGGCGGCGAGGGCGTGCAGGGCGTCTCCGGAGGCCAGCGCGCCGGCCACCAGGACGACGGCGGGACGTGTCAGGTGGGCACGGGTGGTGCGCACCATGTCGAGTTCGGCCGGGCCGAGCCGGTCCACGGTGAGCACCGCGACCCGGGCGTTCCCGGGCTCGCACACGGTGAGTTCCGGGCAGGCGAGCAGGGTACTGCGGGTGCCGGCCTCCAGGACCGGGTCGAGGGCGACCACACCGACGGGTACGGGAACTCCCATCTTCTGCTCCTTGCAAGGTCGTTCGCCCGGTGGTGAGCACCGCGGCGGGCTGTGGGGTACGACGCTCACCCTGCCGTCGTCTCCTGGGGGCGGGCATCGGTAGTCGGTCCCCACGTTTCCGGTGCGGGCCCGCCACGGGATGGTGGGGGACGCTCCCTGAGGGCGTGAGCAGGCCCCCTAGGGGCGACGCGGGACTCCCTAGGGGCGTGAGCAGGCCCGCCTAGGGGCGCCGCAGGTCCCCCTAGGGGCGCCGCGGGCTCCCCTAATGCCTGCGCGGAGCCCCCTAAGGGCGTGCGCGGAGCCACCCCCTACGGGCGTGCGCAGAGCCCCTAAGGGCGCGCACCGGGGGGCTCCAGAGGCTTGCCCGGGGCCCCTTAAGGGCCTACGCGGCCCCCGTAAGGGCATGTCCCGGCACCTGGCCGGGGGGACGTCGGCCATGTGGGGGTACCCGTGGCGACGCATGGGGGGGGCGCCTCTGGGTAGTCGCGCGTGCGGGTGGCGGCCGTAGGGGCA
>NZ_MUNF01000747.1 GCF_002154555.1 Streptomyces murinus | reverse complement strand
CGCGCCGCCGAGCAGCAGGCCGACCATCGCCGCGTGCTCGAAGCCGCCGAGGGCCGCGAGGACGCCGATGGGGTCGGACGGGTCCGGCTGGTGGAGGTCCAGGGCGCGCCGGACCACCTCGGTCTTGCGGGCCAGCGTCTCGTCGTTGATGCCGGTGCCGCGGCCGGTGACCTCGGCCGGGTCGGTGCCGGTGAAGACGGAGATCAGCGCGGCGGACGCGGTGGTGTTGGCGATGCCCATCTCACCGGTGAGCAGCGCCTTGTTCCCGGCCGCGACCAGGTCGCGGGCGGTCTCGATGCCGACCTCGATGGCGGCCTTGGCCTCCTCGCGGCTCATCGCGGGCCCCGCGGTCATGTCGGAGGTGCCGCCGCGGATCTTGCGGGGCAGCAGTCCGGGGGTGGCGGGCAGGTCGGCGGCGACGCCGACGTCCACGACGCACACCTCGGCGCCGACCTGGGCGGCGAAGGCGTTGCAGACCGCGCCCCCGCCCAGGAAGTTGGCCACCATCTGGCCGGTGACCTCCTGGGGCCAGGGGGTGACGCCCTGGGCGTGCACACCGTGGTCGCCCGCGAAGATGGCGACGGCCGCGGGCTCCGGGATCGGCGGCGGGCACTGCCGGGACAGGCCCGACAGCTGCGCGGAGATGATCTCCAGCATGCCGAGCGCGCCGGCCGGCTTGGTCATGCGCTTCTGTCGCTCCCAGGCCTCACCGAGGGCCTTGGCGTCGAGCGGGCGGATCTGGGCGACGGTCTCGGCAAGCAGGTCGTGGGGTTCCTCTCCGGGCAGGGCGCGGCGGCCGTATGTCTCTTCGTGCACCACCCAGGACAGGGGGCGTCGCTTGGACCAGCCGGCCTGCATCAGCTCGGGCTCGTCCGGGAATTCGTCGACGTACCCGACGCACAGGTAGGCGATGACCTCCAGGTGCTCGGGCAGGCCGAGGGCCCGCACCATCTCGCGCTCGTCGAAGAAGCTGACCCAGCCTACGCCCAGGCCCTCGGCGCGGGCGGCGAGCCAGAGGTTCTCGACGGCGAGTGCGGCGGAATACGGCGCCATCTGGGGCTGGGTGTACCGGCCCAGGGTGTGCCGGCCGCCGCGGGTGGGGTCGGCGGTGACGACGATGTTGACCGGGGTGTCGAGGATGGCCTCGATCTTCAGTTCCTTGAACTGCTTCGCCCGGCCCTTGGGCAGCGACTTCGCGTACGCCTCGCGCTGGCGCACGGCCAGTTCGTGCATGGTGTTGCGGGTGTCGGCGGACCGGATGACGACGAAGTCCCAGGGCTGCGAGTGGCCGACGGAGGGCGCGGTGTGCGCGGCCTCCAGGACGCGGAGCAGCACTTCGTGCGGGATGGGGTCGCTACGGAAGCCGTTGCGGATGTCGCGGCGCTCGCGCATCACCTTGAGCACGGCCTCACGCTCGGCGTCGTCGTAGCCGGGGGCGGCGGGCCCGGCGGGCCCCGGCGCTGGCGCGGGTGCCTCCTCGGCCGGGGTCTCCCCCTGCTCGGCGACGGGCTCCGGGGCCTCGGTGTGCGGCAGGGCCTCGGCCTCCCGGGGCGCGGGCACGGTGGCCCCCGCCGCGGGTCCCTGGGCGGGGGCCACCGTGCCCGC
>NZ_MUNF01000746.1 GCF_002154555.1 Streptomyces murinus | reverse complement strand
GACGGTGGGTGAGAAGTCGGTTCCCCAGTACTCCTCGCACTCGGGCGCCAGCCGGGCGAGGAGCAACCCGGTACCCACGCCGATCTCCAGAACCCGGCCGGGCTTGAGCGCCCTGATCCGTTCGACCGTGGCCGCACGCCACTCCCGCATGTCGGGCAGCGGGATGGGCTCGCCGTCGTAACTGCTGTTCCATCCGGAGAAGTCCTCACCGAACTCCGAACCAGCCTCCGCGTAGAGCGAGTTGTAGAGGTCCTGCCACTCCCCGATCTGGCTCCGCTCCTTGTCGTCGCTGGCGGACGTCGTGTCGGTGTCCGCGACGACGTAGGCGATGAGGCGNNGATGTCGGGGTGGTCGGTGAGTACGGCCTCGATCTCGCCCGGTTCGATCCGGAACCCCCGGATCTTCACCTGGTGATCGGCGCGGCCCATGAACTCCAGTACGCCGTCAGGGTTTTGGCGCACCAGGTCGCCAGTGCGATACATCCGGCCGCCGGGCTCGGGGGCGTAGGGGTCGGCGATGAAACGCTCGGCGGTGAGACCGGGACGGTTCAGATAACCGCGGGCCAACCCCGCACCCGCGATGTGGAGTTCACCGGTGACACCGGGCACGACGGGTCGCAGTCCGGCGTCCAGGACATAGGTGCGCATGTTCGCCATCGGACGGCCGATGGGCACGACCGGACCACCGCTGTAGGGATGGGTGACAGGGTGGCAGGTGGCAAAGGTCGTCGTCTCCGTCGGCCCGTACCCGTCCACCACCGTCAGAGAAGGACATGCCTCCTGGACACGTCGCACGGAGGTGGCGGAGACCGCCTCCCCGCCGGTCCACACCTGCCGCACCGAGGCCAGACATTCGGGGGCGTGGTCGGCGACCACGTCGAACAGGGAACTGGTCAACCACAAAGCCGTGACCCGCTGCTCGCCGATGACCTGCTGAAGCGCGGGAACATCCAGGTCACCGGCCGGGGCGACCACCACGGTCCCACCGTTGAGGAGGGGCACCCACAGTTCGTAGGTCGAAGCGTCGAACGCGGTCGGCGAGTGCAACAGCACCCGCTCATGAGCCCGCCCCTCGAAACGAGGGTCCAGCGCCAGAGCCACGACATTACGGTGACTGACCACGATCCCCTTCGGGACGCCGGTCGAACCGGACGTGTACATCACATACGCGGCCGCGTCGGGATGGACGATGACCTCGGGGGCGCCGGGGTCGGCCGCAGGCAGGTCCGGAGAGGTCGGCCGGATCAACTCGCAGTCCTCAGCGCCTCGTCGGTGCTCCGAGAGGTCGTCGGTGACCAGCAGGCGGGCACCCGTGTCGGTGAGGACGCGGCGGATGCGTTCGGCCGGGTAGCGCTCATCGAGCGGCACATGGACGGCGCCGGCCTTCGTCAGCGCGAGCACGGTGATGACCGTCGCGACGGAACGCCGCAGAAGGACGGCGACGGAGTCACCGGGGCACACTCCCCTGACGATCAGCTCATGAGCGAACTGATTCGCGCGGGCGTCGAGTTCCGCGTACGTCAGGGAGGTGCCCCCCTCCGTGAGGGCGGGCGCATCCGGAGTTGCGGCCACCTGCCGTGCGAACAGCGCCGCGAGAGGGGCCTCAGGCAGGGGCAGGGCCGTGCGGTTGAAGTCGTCGACGGTCTCCCGGTGTTCCTCGTCGGAGAGGAGGCCGATCGTGCCGAGCGGCTGGTCGGGGTGGGTGGTGGCCGCGTCCAGCAGCCGGACCCAGCGGTCGAAGAGCGTCTGGACGGTGGGAGCGTCGTAGATGTCGCTGGAGTACTCGACGGCGCCCGTGATCCCCTCCGGTTCGCCGTGGGCGCCGCGTCGCTCGGCGAGGCTGAAGAACAGGTCGAACTTGGCCGTGTGGGTGCGTCCGGGCGCCACCTCGATGTGCAGACCGGGCAACTGGAAAGCCGCCTCCGGAGCGTTCTGGAGGGCCAACATGACCTGGAAGAGGGGGTGATGGGCGAGCGTACGGGTCGGGTTCAGGTGCTCGACCAAGTACTCGAAGGGCACGTCCTGATGCGCGTACGCGGCCAGCGATGTC
>NZ_MUNF01000745.1 GCF_002154555.1 Streptomyces murinus | reverse complement strand
GCCCCCTCCCTTTCGGCTCGCCGTGTCCGTCGGCTGAGCGGGGTCACCCCAGCACCGCCGCCACCCCCACCAGCACCGGTACCGACACCACCGTCGACAGCAGGATCGACTCGCGGGCCAGGGACTGGGCGACGCGGTAGCGGCTGGCGTAGGTGAAGAGGTTCTGGGCGGCGGGGAGGGCGGAGGTGACGACGACGTCGAGGAGGGGGGCGCCGTGGAGGTGGAAGAGGGAGGTGGCGAGGGCCCACGCGGCCAAGGGCTGGCCCAGGGACTTCAAGGCCACGGAGAGCAGCACGAGTTGGCGGTCCTGGCCGCGGCAGGGGGCCGCGCTGCCGTGCAGGGACATGCCGAAGGCCAGCAGGGCCGCGGGGACGGACATGTTGCCGATCAGGGTGAGCGGGTCCATCACCGGACCGGGGAGCCTCCAGCCCGCCGCGGCGACCACCACGCCGGACAGTGAACCCACCGCGATCGGATTGCGCAGCGGGGTCAGCAGCCGCTGCCCGAGCGTGCCCTTCTCGCCCATGCCGGACAGGTCGAGGACGGTCAGCGCGACCGGCGTCACCAGGACGACCTGGAAGAGCAGCACCGGCGCCACGAGGGACGCGTCGCCCAGCACATACGCGGCGATCGGGATCCCGAGGTTGCCCGAGTTGACGTAACCGGAGCACAGCGCGCCGATCGTCGTACGGCCCACACCCCACCCCCGTAC
>NZ_MUNF01000744.1 GCF_002154555.1 Streptomyces murinus | reverse complement strand
GTGGCCAAGGAGCACCAGGAGCTGATCGACCGCGTCGACAAGGAGACCGCCGACGCGGACAAGCTCCAGAGCGGCGTCGACAAGCTGCGCGACGACGTCAGCGCGCGCCAGCGGGCGGCGCTGAGGTCGAGCGGCGGCAGTGCCGAGGCGGACCTGGTGGGCATGCTGTCGGGCGCCACCGAAGTGCACGGTCCGGGCATCAAGCTGGTGGTGAACGACGCCAAGGAGGCCAGCACCGGCGGTGACGGCACCAACCCGCGGGAGACCGCGGGGTTCTCCGACACCGGCCGGGTGCGCGACCGTGATCTCCAGCGTGTGGTCAACGGGCTGTGGGCGTCCGGCGCCGAGGCCGTCTCCGTCAACGGGCAGCGGCTGACCGCCCTGTCGGCGATCAGGGCCGCCGGAGACGCGATCCTGGTCGACAACAGGCCGCTCGTGCCGCCGTACACCGTGCTGGCGGTGGGGAACGGACCCCGGCTGAGCAGCGACTTCCAGAACAGCGGCGACGGGCTGTATCTGCACGCCCTGGAGCAGAACTACGGCATCCGCGCCACCATCTCCACCGAGCACGACGTCCGGTTGCCCGCCGCGCCGAGTGTGATCGTCCGCACGGCGCAGCCGGTCCCCGACAGCGCCGACGCCAAGAACAGCAAGAACGCGAAGAGCAGCAAGAGCAGCAAGAACACCGAGAAGACGGAGAAGGGCACATCGTGATCGCCGTACTGGGCCTCGTCGTGGGAGTCGTGGCCGGCCTGTTGGTCCGGCCCGAGGTTCCGGCGGTCGTGGAGCCTTATCTGCCGATCGCCGTCGTGGCGGCGCTGGACGCCGTCTTCGGCGGTCTGCGGGCCATGCTGGACGGCATTTTCGACGACAAGGTCTTCGTCGTGTCGTTCCTGTCGAACGTGGTCGTGGCGGCCCTGATCGTTTTCCTGGGCGACAAGTTGGGCGTGGGCGCCCAGCTGTCCACGGGCGTCGTGGTCGTCCTCGGTATCCGCATCTTCTCCAACGCCGCCGCGATCCGGCGGCACGTCTTCCGGGCGTGAGGCGATGAGCGACAACCAGCACAACGACGGCGAGCACGGCGAGCGCGACGGCCATCACGGTCACGCGCACGGCGAGCACGCGGCCCGGCCGGGCGACCGGTTGCGCAAGGAGCTGCCGGCCGAGGTGCCCGCCCCGGCGCCCGGAGCGGAGCAGCGGCCCACGCCGCGCCCCGAGGAGTCGTTGACCGGCCGTCAGCGGCTCGTCAAGGGGCTGTGGCCGCCGCGTCTGACCCGGCCCCAACTCATCGTCGCGGTGCTCCTGTTCGGCCTCGGTTTCGGCCTGGCCGTCCAGGTGGCGTCCAACAGCGACACCGACAGCGCGCTGCGCGGCGCACGTCAAGAAGATCTTGTTCGTATCCTGGATGAACTGGATTCGCGTNNAGCTCCGACCAGGCCGCGGAGGCACGCAGGCAGACCGCCGAGAAGGAACGGCAACTCGGCATCCTGGCGGGCACCGTGGCGGCTCAGGGTCCCGGCATCACCATGACGATCGAGGACACGAAGGGGACGGTCCAGTCGGACATGCTGCTCGACACCATCCAGGAGCTGCGCGCGGCCGGCGCGGAGGCGATCCAGGTCAACGGCGTGCGCGTGGTGGCCAACACCTACTTCGCGGACGCGGGCAAGAGCGTGAGCGTGGACGGGAACAAGATCAACGCCCCTTATCGTTTCAAGGTCATCGGCAAACCGCAGGATCTGGAGCCGGCGCTGAACATCCCGGGAGGCGTGGTGCAGACTCTGGAGAAGGAGCAGGCCACGGTCTCCGTCGCACAGTCGGGCAAGATCGTCGTGGACGCCTTGCGGCAGGCGAAGCAGCCTGACTACGCTCGGTCGTCCTCCCAGTGAACCGGCGGTGCATGGGGGTGGTCCGGCAGGGGCATGAGGTTGCGGGGGGTCGGCGCACCGACGAGG
>NZ_MUNF01000743.1 GCF_002154555.1 Streptomyces murinus | reverse complement strand
TCCCCGCCCCGCCCAGGCGTACGCCGTCCTCGTCGTCCCCCGGCTCGGGCTGCGCGTCCCCGTCGCGGAGGGCGTCGGCAAGGCGGACGTCCTGGACAAGGGGTACGTCGGCCACTACCCGGGCACCCAACAGCCGGGCCAGGAAGGAAACTTCGCGCTCGCCGGGCACCGGAACACCCACGGGGAGCCCTTCCGGTACCTGCCCCGGCTGCGGCGCGGGGACGCCATCGAGGTGGAGACGGGGACGGCGACGTACACCTACGACGTGGACAGCGTGCTGCCGCGGACCTCGGCGATGGACTCCGGGGTCGTACGGGCCGTTCCGCGCTCCCTCGTCCGGCCCGGGTACGGGTACCGCGAGCCGGGCCGCTACATCACCCTCACCACCTGCACGCCCGAGTTCACCTCCCGGTACCGGATGGCGGTGTGGGGGAAGCTGGTGTCGGTCCGCCCCCGGTAGCGGCCCCCCGGGTAGCGACCGCCCCCGGTAGCGCCCCCCGGTAGTGGCCTACTTCCGGTCCCGCAGCGCCAGCACGCCGATCGCGCCCGTCACCGCCAGGCCCGCCGAGACCAGCAGGGCGAGGTCCGTGCCGTGGGCGAGGTGGCCGCCGGAGGTGGCGAGGGCGATGGTCAGGGCGACGCCGACGCTGGAGCCGATGTAGCGCAGGGTCTGCTGGGCGCCGGAGCCCATGGCGGCGCGTTCGCGCGGGACGGATTCGACGGCGAGGAGCGGAAGGGCGCCGTTGAGGAGGCCGCTGCCCACACCGCCGATGATCAGACCGGGCAGCAGCCGGGTCCAGGAGCCGGAGCCGATGGCGCCGAGCATGGTCAGGGCGCCGACGGCGTGCAGGGCGAAGCCCAGGGCGAGTTGGCCGCGCGGGGGGATGGTCAGGCGCTTGACCTGGAGGGCGACGCCGAAGCTCAGGCCGGACCAGAGCAGCAGCAGACCGGCGGTGGCCAGCGGGGAGAGGTGCAGGGTCCGCTGGACGACCGAGGGCAGATAGCTGAAGACGGCGATCACCGCGAGGCCCGTGAACAGGCCGCCCGCCGAGGAGGCCAGGAAGCGGCGGTGGCGCAGCAGGCCCAGGTCGATCATCGGGGTGCCGGAGCGCCGTTCGACGGCGACGAAGACGGCGATCAGCGCCACGGCCGCCGCCAGGAGCAGCCCCACCGGTGCCCGCAGCCAGCCGTCCCGGCCCAGCGTCAGCGCCGCGACCAGGGCGACCAGCGCGAGTCCGAAGGTCAGCGCGCCGGGTATGTCGGGGCGGCCGCCGCGGGGCGCGCGGGACTCGGCGAGGGTACGGGTGCCGAGCGCGGCCAGCAGCAGGGCGAGGGCGCCGAGGACGCCGTAGCCGGCGCGCCAGTTCGGCAGCGCGGCCGCGACCAGGGGGCCCGCCGCGATACCGCCGCTGACGAACGCGCCCCACACCCCGGTCGCGTGCAGCCGGCCGCGCGGACTGGGGAAGGCGTGCACGATCAGGCCGAGTGCGCTGGCCAGCAGGGCCGCGCTGGCCGCGCCCTGGGCGATGCGGGCCAGGGTGAACTGCCAGGTCGAGGTGGTCAGCGCGCCGAGCGCGGTGGTCAGGCCGAGGGCCAGGGTGCCGGCGAGGAAGATCCGGCGGCGGCCGTAGTCGTCGGCGAGGCTGCCGGCCACCAGGAGCAGGGCGGCGAGGCCCAGCGGGGTGCCGTTCAGGAGCCATGCCTGGCCGGAGAGCGGGGTGTGCAGGGCGGCCGCGGTCCCCGGGAGCGTGACCATCGGGGCCGTGTAGTTCATCAGGGTCACGGCGGTCGCCGCGCTGACGAGGGCGAGGGTGGCGCGGGGGCG
>NZ_MUNF01000742.1 GCF_002154555.1 Streptomyces murinus | reverse complement strand
CGCTCGGCCAGCCGCCGTACGTGCTCCCACAGCTCCGGCTGCTCCCGCGGAGATACGGATCGTCCCGGGCGCCGTCGCCATGGTGCGGGAGGACGCCCGGTGGCTCGGCCTTGTCCCGGGCGAGCGGCGGCTCTTCCTCGGCGTGGCCCTGCTGCTGGGCCTGCCCGGGGCCGAGCTGGACGCCGTGCTCGGGCACGAACTGGGCCATTACGCCCACCATGACACCCGGTTGGGCCATGTGGTGGCGGCGCTGTGCGACCGGCTGGCGCACACCGTCGGCACGCTGCGGGAGCGGGCCGCGCGCGAGGAGGCGGAGGAGCGGGCGGAGTTCGCCGCGAAGGCTGCCCGGCGCCGTGCGGAGGGCAGGCCGCCGCCTCTGAAGCGGGGCCGTACGCGAGGGCCCGACCACTACCTGGCGCTCGTCTTCACCGCGTACGCGAAGCTGTGCCTGCGCCTGACCGAGGCGGTCAGCCGCCGCCAGGAGTACGCGGCCGACCTGGTCGCCGCCCGGATCGCCGGCCCCGCCACCACGGCCGCCGCCCTGCGCCGC
>NZ_MUNF01000741.1 GCF_002154555.1 Streptomyces murinus | reverse complement strand
GCACTTTGCCCCGGCTGCGTGAGTTCGGCGGCCGTCACCACGCAGCCGGGGCAAAGTGCCATTGCGCGGGAGGGAGTTGAGCCGAGATGACGGTCGCCGGTGGTGCGGAGGGCGTGTCCGCACCGCCCCCACGGCCACGGGGCACCCCGGCGCGACAGGCACCTGCGGCCTTCGGACGTACTGCTCCGAGAACGGCCCCGCCACGCTTCTGACGGGTCAGCCGGTCCGCATGACCGATCACAGGACTTGAGCCGAACGGTGGGGGGCGGGGCCCGGTTCAGACGCGGTCGTCGCCGTCGGCGAACGCGGTGCGGGCCGCGCCCAAGAGGCGGGCGCAGCGCCGGGTCATGGCCTCGGCCGACTGGTCGGGGTGGTTGATCCACCAGCGGACCAGCGCGGTGCACAGTCCGCGCCACGCGTATTTGAGGGCGTCGGCGTCCAGCGGGTCGCCGGTCCCGGCGGCGTGCAGAAGCTCGGCGGTGCCGGCCGCGGCGAGATCGTCGATGGTGTCGCGGTAGTGGGCCGCGCGGTGGGCGGCTTCGCTGTCGGGCGGCAGCGACGGATCGTAGAGGACGAACCATGCCTCGCGCCGCCCGTCGAGGGCCGTGAACAGGGCGCGCAGCACACGCAGCGGCGTGGACGGCGCGCCGCTGTCGTGGCCGGACATCGCGGCGCGGATGGCGCCCAGCAGCCGGTCGCCGACCGGGTCGAGGCAGGCGAGGTAGAGGTCCTGCTTGCTGCCGAAGTACTGGTGCACGAGCGGCTTGGTGACGCCGACCCGGGTGGCGACGGCGGCCACCGTGGTGGCCTCGTACCCGTGCCGGCCGAACTCCTCGGTGGCCGCGGCCAGGACCTGTCGTTCGCGCGCGGCCCTCGGTACGCCCTTGGTGCCGGCCCTGGAGGAGAGCGTTGTCATGGGACCAGACCTTACCCTAGGGTAATTTACCGCTGGGTAAATTCCTGTCCCCCGGACCCCGTTGGAGCGCGCCCGTGCCAGCCACCGCGACCGACCCCCAGACCTCCCGCACCCGCTCCTGGTGGGGCTGGGGCTATACCGACGCCCACCCCGACGACGCCGAATGCATCGCGACCGGGGCCCTGTTGCCCGGCACCCTCGCCCGCCCGCTGCCGATCCCCCGGGTCGCCGACCTGCCCATCGGCCGCCCCGCCGCGACGCCCCCGGCGTCCCTGGCCCACCTCGTCACGGCCGATCCGCAGGCGCGCGCCGCGCACGCCATGGGCAAGGCATACCGCGATGTCATCCGGGCCCTGCGCGGCCGGCCCGGCCGGATCCCCGATCTCGTCGCCCGGCCGACCCGCGACCAGGACGTGGCGGACCTGCTGGACTGGGCCGGCCAGCACGGCGTGGCCGTCATCCCCTTCGGCGGCGGCTCCTCGGTGGTCGGCGGTGTGGAGTACCGCGGCGAGGCCCATCACGCCGTACTCTCCCTCGACCTGACCTCGATGGGCCGCGTCCTGGAGATCGACACCGCCGCCCGCTCGGCCCTTATCCAGGCCGGGGCCCTCGGGCCCGCGCTGGAGGCCCAGTTGCGGCCCCACGGACTGACCCTGCGGCACTTCCCGCAGAGCTTCGAGTTCTCCACCCTCGGCGGCTGGCTGGCCACCCGGGCGGGCGGCCACTACGCCACCGTCCACACCCACATCGACGACTTCGTGCAGTCCCTGCGGGTGATCACACCCGCCGGGGCCGGCACCTCCTGGCGGCTGCCCGCATCCGGCGCCGGACCGTCACCGGACCGGTTCTTCCTCGGATCCGAGGGCACGCTCGGTGTCATCACCGAGGCCTGGATGCGCCTGCGGGAACGCCCCCGGCACAAGGCCTCCGCGTCCGTGGCCTTCGCCGACTTCCACCGCGCGCTGGACGCGGTGCGGGCCATCGCCCAGTCCGATCTCGCCCCGGCCAACTGCCGTCTGCTCGACCCGGGCGAGGCCCTGCTGTCCGGTGCCTCCCACGACGGCTCCACCGTCCTCGTCCTGGGCTTCGAGTCCGCCACCTCCCCCGTCGACGCCCGCCTCACGGCCGCCGTGGACCTGGCCCGCGCCCACGGCGGTCGCGGCGAGGCGGCCCCGGCGGACCGCGACAGCCCGCCGGACGCGGCGGTGGGCGCCTGGCGTTCGGCGTTCCTGCGGATGCCCTATCTGCGCGACGGCCTGGCCCGTATGGGGGCCGTCGTCGAGACCTTCGAGACCGCCGCCACCTGGGGCACGGTCCCCGCGCTGATCGACGCCGTCCGCACCGAGGTCGGTGCCGCCGCCGCGAAGGCCACCGGGCACCCGGCCACCGTCAACTGCCGCCTCACCCATGTCTACCCGGACGGCGCCGCCCCCTATTTCACCGTGGCCGTCGCGGGCCGCCCCGGCGACGAGGTCGAGATCTGGGACGACATCAAAGCCGTCGCGACCGAGGTCCTGCACCGCCACCGCGCCACCATCACCCACCACCACGCCGTCGGCCGCGACCACCGTCCCGGCTACGACCTCCAGCGCCCGGACCCCTTCGCGCTGGCACTCCGTGCCGCCAAGGACGCCCTGGACCCCCACCGGATCCTCAATCCGGGCGTGCTGCTCGACTGACCGGACGGCCGCGGTGGCCACGGAGGAACGGCCCCTTCGGGCATGGCGCGGCCCGGCGGCCGCCGACGACGATGGGAGGCTACGAGTGCCACGGCCCGGCCTCTCGGACCCGCGGGCGGTGACACGGTGTGCGGAAAGGCGAGCGGTCATGGAACTGGAACCTGGGCGGCACATCCTCTTCCTCGTGTACGACGGCATCAAGATGCTCGATGTCGCGGGCCCGGCGGAGGTGTTCGCCGAGGCCAACCTGTTCGGCGCCGACTACGCGCTGAGCTACGCCTCGCCCTTTGGAGCAGCGGCCGTCACCTCCGTGGGCCTGCGCCTGCCCGTCGACGGGGCGGCGGCCGACGTGGCGGAGGTGGACACGGTCGTCGTCCCCGGCGGCGACGCGCTCGTCACCCGGGCCGTACCCGCCGAGCTGACCGAGGCGATCCGGCTGCTGCACCCCCGCGCCCGGCGGCTGGTCTCGATCTGCACCGGATCGTTCGCCCTGGCCGGCGCCGGTCTGCTGGACGGGCGCCGGGCCACCACCCACTGGCAGCACGCCGGGCTGCTCGCCCGCGCCCACCCCGATGTCCAGGTGCGGCCCGACGCCCTGTTCGTGGAGGACGGCGACATCGTCACCTCGGCGGGTGTCTCGGCCGGCATCGACCTGGCCCTCGCGCTGGTCGAGCGGGACCACGGCGCCGACCTGGCACGGAACGTCGCCCGCAACCTCGTGGTGTTCATGCAGCGCCCCGGCGGCCAGTCCCAGTTTTCGGCGCCCCTTGAGGTACGGCCGCCCCGCACACCGGCCCTGCGCTCCGTGGTCGACCTGGTCGCGGCACAGCCCCAGCTCCCGCACACCGCGGGCTCGCTGGCGGCCCACATCGGCGTCAGCCCACGCCACCTGGCGCGGATGTTCACCGCCGAGCTGGACACGACCCCGGCGAAGTTCGTCGAGCAGATCCGCCTGGAGCACGCGAAAGCGCTGCTCGACTCGGGCCGCGGAGTGGCCGAGGCGGCGCGGGCCGCCGGGTTCGGGAGCTCGGAGACGATGCGCCGTATCTTCGTGGCCCGGCTGGGGGTCTCACCGAGCGGCTACCGGGCGCGGTTCGCCACCGCCCGGGGCGGCGACAGGGGCGGCACAGCGGCCGAGTCTCGCTGACGGCCCCGTACCGCCGGGGTCCGGATCTGTGGGGTACCCGGCAGCCCCGGCGGTGGGCCGGACCTCGATCGGCAGGAAGGCTGGGAAGCGTTCCACTCCACACCTGGCACCTGGCACCTGACACCTGACACCTGGCACTCGACATTCGACCGAGGAGGGCTCATGTCGGAGCAGATCGCGGGGATCACCGTTCCCGACACCCAGCTGGTCCGCGAAGCCACCGATCTCGTCCGGAACGCCGCCGACGAGGCGGTCTTCCACCACTCGCGGCGCGTCTACCTGTGGGGATCGCTGAAGGCCGCCGCGCGCAAGCTCGACGTCGACCCCGAACTCGCCTATGTGGGCGGCCTCTTCCACGACCTCGGTCTGACCGCGTCCTACGCCACCAAGGACCGGCGCTTCGAACTCGACGGCGCCGAGGCCGCCCGCGCCTTCCTGCTCGACCACGGCCGCTCCGAGCGGGAGGCCCGCGAGGTCTGGCTCGCCATCGCGCTGCACACCACCCCGGAGGTGCCGCTCCAGCTGTCGTCGGAGATCGCCGTGGTGACCCTCGGTGTGGAGACCGACGTCCTCGGCCTCGGCCTCACGGAGATCACCGAGCGGCAGCGGGCCGAGGTCCTGGCCGCGCACCCGCGCCCCGACTTCAAGAACCGCATCCTGAAGGCCTTCTACGACGGCATGGCCGACCGCCCCGACACCACCTTCGGGACCATGAACGACGACGTCCTGGCCCACTTCGACGCCTCGTTCCGCCGCAAGGACTTCGTGGAGATCATCCGGAACAGCCCGTGGCCGGAGTGACGCTCCCCCGGCGGCTCCGCCGCGATCAGCCACCGCGCGGCGGGCGCTGATCCGCCGGCAGCCGCTTCGTGATCCGGTCGAACAGGTCCGTCAGGGGCTCACCGATGTCCTGGCCGAACTCGGTGAGTCCGTAGGTGACTTGGGGCGGCGTCGTGGGCGCGACCTCCCGCCGGATCAGCCCGTCCTCAAGGAGCGCCCGCAAGGTCTGGGCGAGCATCTTCTCGCTGATGCCCTGGATGCTGTCACGCAGCTCGTAGAACCGAAGGTCGTTGCTCCGCAAGGAGATCAGCACCCAGATACCCCACCTGCTGGTGACATGGTCGACCATGTCGCGCGCAGGGCAGTCGGTGTGAAACACCTCATACCGCTTGCCCGCCTCGGCCTGTTTGAGCTGCGCGCCTTCCACCATGTCCGGAGCTTACCTCTGGGTATGTCCTTACGGAAAGTAAGTCCGACTCCTAGCGTCAACTCCCGTAGCGCACAACGAACGAGGAGCTGAACATGATCGTGGTGACCGGGGCGACCGGAAACGTGGGCCGGACTTTGACGCAGACCCTGGCCGAGGCGGGCGAGCAGGTGACAGCGGTGTCGCGGCGTACGGCGGCGGTGCCGAGCGGGGTCCGGCATGTGCAGGCCGACCTGGGCCGGCCGCAGGGCCTCGCCGCCGTACTGGACGGGGCGAAGGCGCTGTTCCTGCTGCTGTCCGGCGACCTGCACGCCCCCGAAGCCAGGCCGGCCGACCTCATCGACCTGGCCGCCGCGAGCGGGGTCCGCCGGGTCGTCCTGCTGTCCTCGCAGGGCGTGGCGACCAGGCCGCTCGGCCCGACGCGGATCGCGATGCGGGCGCTGGAGGACGCGGTGCGGAAGTCCGGCCTGGACTGGGCCGTCCTGCGACCGGGCGGTTTCGCCTCCAACGCCTTCGCCTGGGCGGAGTCCGTTCGCACACAAGGGGTGGTCGCCGCGCCCTTCGGCGACATCGGGGTGCCGGTCGTCGACCCGGCGGACATCGCCGAGGTCGCGGCCGCCTGCCTGCTGGAGGACCAACACATTGGCGGGATCTTCGAGTTGACCGGGCCCGAAGTGATCACGCCGCGCCGGCAGGCGGAAGCCATTGCCACCGCGCTCGGCTCGCCGGTGCGGTTCCATGAGCTCACCCGCGAGGAGGCCAAGGCCGCGATGACCCGGTTCGTGCCGCCGGAGCTCGCCGACGACACCCTGGACATCATCGGCGCCCCGAACTCCGCCGAGCTGCGGATCAGTTCGGATGTGGAACGAGTCCTGGGCCGCGCCCCGAGGCCCTTCGGCGACTGGGTCGCCCGCAACATCGCCGCCTTTCGCTGAGCCACAAGCCGAGGTACGAGCCGAGGCACAACTCGGCTGAAGCGAGCTGACGGAGCCCGGCCCGGCCGCCTCCCCTCACGGCCGTGCCGGGGCCCACAGCACCGTCCGCCGACTGAATCCGGCGCCAGGGGATATCCGCAGAAGAGGTCATCCCTTGGGAGGAAGCATGACATTGGTGAAGGCGGGCGTCGTGGTCCTCGACTGCGCCGAGCCCGAGAAACTGGCCGTGTTCTACAAGGAGTTCCTGGAGGGCGAGCAGACGGACGCCTCGGCCAACCTCGTGGAGGTCCGCGGCGCCGACGGCATACGGCTGGCCTTCCGCCGTGATGTGAACGCCGTCTCCCCCAGCTGGCCCCGCCCGGAGAACTCCCTCCAGTCCCATCTGGTCTTCCTCGTCGAGGACTTGGACGCGGCCGAGCGCCGACTGGTGGGACTCGGCGGCCGACCGATCGAGACGAGGGACCCGGCCGGGCCGTACGAGGA
>NZ_MUNF01000740.1 GCF_002154555.1 Streptomyces murinus | reverse complement strand
CGCGGTGCGCACCGCGAGCGGGACCAGGGCGGCGGGGACTCCGTACACCAGATGGCAGATACGGGCGGGTGGCTGCCGCGCGGCCCAGGACGGCCGGGTGAACGCGGAGACGTACGTCGACCAGTGTCCCTCGAACGTGACGGTGAGATCGGCGAGCCGGGCGTACCCCGGCGCCGGATGGACGCCGGGGTTGAGCACCACGCTGCCGGTGCCGAGCCGCCGCAGTTCCCGGACCAGGCGGCGGCAGTCGGGCAGGCCCTCGGCGGTCGCGGTGACCCGGTCGAGGAAGCAGCCGTCGGTCCGGTACCAGAGCCGGTGCCGGCGCACGTCCTCGGTGATCGCGGCCCGGTCCCGCGTCCCGTAGTCGGTGTCGACGTACCCGAGCAGCCGGGCGCCCGCCGTGCGCAGCGCCCGGGCCGCCGCCGTGTACGCGGGGTCGGGCGCGGCGCCGGGTCCGCTGGCCGGGTTGAGGACGACGGCGTAGGTGCGGGCGGCGGCCGTGATCAGCCGGTGCCAGGCGCCCGGGTCCTGTGCCGGGTGCACGTACAGCGGTATCAGCAGGCTCACGGTGTCGCCGCCCACAGCGCGGCGAGGGCGTCGTCCAGGCCGTGGGCCGGGCGCCAGCCGAGGGCGCGGTCGGCGGCGCCGATGTCCGAGCACTGCCAGGACACCTGGGCGGAGCGCGCCGAGCCGCCCCCGTCCTCCGCCAACTTCCCCTGGAATCTTGCGAGTCGGGCCAGGCCGTGCACCAGTTCGCGCACCGGTACGGCCCCACCGCCGCCGATGTTGAGCACGGGCGGCAGCGGTCCGGGCGCGGTGACGGCGAGGGCGACGGCCCGGGCCACATCGCGGACGTCCACGAAGTCACGGTAGGCCGACAGGTCCCCGAGCCGCAGCACGGCCCCGGGATCGGAGCCGGCCGCCCGCAGCAGCGCGGCCATCCGGCCGGGCAGGCTCGCCGCGGGCGCCCCGGGCCCCACCGGGTTGCCGATCCGCAGCACCACCGCGTCCAGGCCCGCCGCGGTCACCGCGAGGGTGCCGGCGAGCTTGGTGGCGCCGTACGGGGTGACGGGGCAGGCGGGCGCCGATTCGGTGACGGCCGCGCAGGGGGTGCCGGGGCCGTACTCGGCGGCGGAGCCGAGGTGGACCAGGCGGGCCGCGGGGGCCGCCTCGCGCAGCGCGGCGCAGAGCACGGCGGGCCCCCTGGCGTTGACCTCCGCGAGCGTCACCGGGTCGCCGCCGGTGGCGCCCGCGCAGTTGACCACGGCGTCGGGCGCGGCCGCCGCCAGGGTCTTGGCCAGCCGCTCGGGCCGGTCGGCGGCGAGGTCGACGGCGTACTCGGCGCCGGTGCGGCCCCCGGTGAGCAGGTGCGCGCCCGGGAGGGCGCGCACCTGCTCGGTCACCCGGCGGCCCAGATATCCGGTGCCGCCCAGGACGAGAATGCGCATGCGGAACTCAGGCTCCCTTGAGCAGCAGGGACTTGCGGCTGGTGAACTCGGCGTTGGCCCGGTCGTAGTCGTCGGGGCGCCCTATGTCCAGCCAGTAGCCCTCGAACTCGTAGGCGTGCGGCGAGTTCTGGGCTCTGAGCAGGTCGAGGACGAGTTCGTCGAAGCCGAGTGGCAGCCCCGGGGTGTAGCCATCGAGAGTGGCGCGGGAGAGGCCGTAGACGCCCATGGAGACCCGGTAGTCCATGCTGGGCTTCTCGGTGAACGCGACGACCTTGCTGGCGTCGGTGGTGAGCACACCGAAGTCGATGTGCACCTTGCGGGCGTAGGTGGCGATGGTGAGCGGCGCGCCGGAGGCGCGGTGGCGGCGCAGTACGTCCGCGTAGTCGAGGTCGGTGAGGATGTCGCCGTTCATCACCAGGAAGTCCTCGGGCAGCCGGTCCTTCAGGTTGAGCAGGGGGCCCATGGTGCCGAGCGGGCTCTCCTCGGTGGCGTAGTCGACGGCCATGCCCCACTGGGAGCCGTCGCCGACGTAGGCGCGGATGATCTCGCCGAGGTGGCCGATGGCGAGGGTGCAGCCGGTGAAGCCGGCCGCGGACAGCTGGCGCAGCACGATCTCCAGGATCGCGTGCTGGTCGCCGATGGGCACGAGCGGTTTGGGCAGCGCGGTGGTGTAGGGCCGCAGCCGGACGCCCTTGCCTCCCGCCAGGATCACTGCGTGCATGGGGTGCCTCCTTGAGCAGACGTCGTGACGTGCCGGACGGGTCAGATGTTGTAGATGCCGGTCTTGTAGCGGGCCAGGTTGGCCGGGTCGCGGAAGAACTCCACGGTCTGCGCGAGGCCTTGCTCCAGGGTGTGCACGGGCCCCCAGCCGGTGGCGGCGGTGAGCCGGCCGGCGTCGGCCACGAGCCGCATCACCTCGGAGCCCGCGGGCCGGATGCGCGCGGGGTCGGCGCGGACGTCGAGGGCGGTGTCCATGACCTTGCCGATCAGGGCGACGAGGTCGCCGACCGAGATCTCGCCGCCGGTACCGGCGTTGAAGGTGCGCCCGACGACCTGCTCGGCGGGGGCGCCGCCCACGGCGAGGAAGGCCCGCGCGGTGTCCTTGACGAACAGGAAGTCCCGGGTGGGCCGCAGATCGCCGAGGGTGATGGTCCGCTCCCCCGCCGCGACCTGTCCGATGACGGTGGGGATGACGGCGCGCATCGACTGGCGCGGTCCGAAGGTGTTGAACGGCCGCAGGGTGACCACCGGGGTGCCGAAGCTGGCGTGGTAGCTGTCGGCCAGCCGGTCCCCGCCGGCCTTCGAAGCGGCGTACGGGGACTGGGTGTTGATGGGGTGGTCCTCGGTGATCGGCACGGTCCGCGCGGTGCCGTAGGTCTCGCTGGTGGAGGTGTGCACCAGCCGGGGGGTGCCGAGGGCGCGGACCGCTTCGAGCACGTTGAGGGTGCCGGTGACGTTGGTCTCCACATAGCTGTGGGGCGCCTGGTAGGAGTACGGGATGGCGATCAGGGCGGCCAAGTGGTAGGCCACGTCCGCCCCTTCGAGCAGTCCGCGCACGGAGCCGGGGTCGCGGACGTCGCCGAGGACGATCTCCACCTGGTCCAGCACGTCCGGGGCGAGGGTCTCCAGCCAGCCGTAGGAGGAGAAGGAGTTGTACTGGGCCATGGCCCGCACCCGGTGCCCCGAGGCGACCAGGGCCTCGGTGAGATGGGAGCCGATGAAGCCCTCGGCGCCGGTGACGGCGGCGAGCGGTTGGGAGGTCAACTGGTGGGTCCTTCCAGTGAGTCGAGGAAGAAGAAGGTCTGGTTCAGGCGTGCCGGGCCGGGCGGCCGAGCAGCCGCAGCGCGCACGCCAGCAGACACGGCACGGCGGCCGCGCAGGCGAGCGGCAGGGCGGCCGGGCCGGGTGGCAGACGCAGCGCGGTGACCGCGCCGGCCGTGCCCGCGGCGGCCAGACAGATCACGGCGGGCGGCCAGGCGGTCCCGAACGCCTGGAGGAGCAGCGCGGTCCACAGGGTGGCCGCGAGCAGCAGAAGTGGTGCCGGTGGGGCGCCCGTGAGGTACGCGGCGGGCAGCAGCGGCAGCAGATAGCCGAGCAGGCACAGGCCGAGGACACCGGCGGAGCGCAGCAGGAATCCGGCCGGGGTGGCGGTGGCGCGCAAGGCGGCGACGGACAGGCCGCGGTAGCGGTAGAGCAGCCATTCGGCGGGTCCCATGCTGAGGGTCAGCACGATCACCGCGTACGGCTCCCGGCGGCCTTCGAGCAGCACCAGCAGCCCGGCGGCAAGACCGAACAGGCCGTACGGCAGCGACCAGCGCAGCGGGGGCCGTCTGCCTCCGTCGGCGCCGGGCTCCTTGAGCAGGCCGCGCAGGGCGTGCGCGGTGACGGCGAGCGTGCCGAGCAGCGCCAGCAGGGGGAGGCCGAGGCGCGGCACGGGGCCCGGGTCCCAGCGGAGCAGGCAGGCGGCGCCCGCGAGCAGCGGGCTCAGCGCGGCGAGCAGTGTCTTCTCCCGGGCCAGGACCAGCAGGACGCCGGCGGCCGCGAGGTAGAGCGACTGGGCGGCGACGGCGAGCAGGACCGGGCCGCCGCCGGTGAGCGGCGCGGCGAGGGCGGTGGCGAGTACGGCTCCCAGGGGTGCGCCCGCGGCCAGGGTGCGGGCGGCCTCCCGGGGGCCGGTCGCCTTGCGTAAGTGGGCGCGGTGGCCGAGCCCTTGGCCCCAGGCCCAGGAGATCAGGCCCGCGAGGATCAGCGCGGCGGCGTGCCGGCCGGGGTGCCACAGGGGCGCGGTGAGCGGATAGGCGAGGCCCGGCAGGGCGAAGAGCAGCCCGCGCAGCAGACAGCGGACATGGTCGGGACGCCAGGGGTCGGCGGCCGGCGCGGGCTCGGGGAAGGTGCGGGGCACCTGCTCGTAGAGGGCGGTGGCCAGCGAGAACAGGTTCGGATGGCCGTACCGGTCCTTGATCGTCTCGGCGGTGAGGCCCTCGGCCTCCAGCAGGGCGGCGACCTCGTAGGGGTGGACGGCGGGGCCGATCCGGTCGGCGAGTTCGGCGGCCAGCAGGCTGACGGCCGTCTCGTCGGTGCCGAGGGCGGGCAGCCGCAGGGACAGGGTGCGGTCGTCGGGGTGGGCGAGCCGGAGGGCGAGGGTGTCCTGTTCGGCGCCGCCCGGTTCCAGTGCCATGGGTCCGCTCATCCGGCCAGGCTCCCCGCGGCGGTCCGGCGTCCGGGCTCGCGCTCCGGCGCGGACGGGGTGACGAATTCCCGTGTGTGGTAGGGGAGTTCGAGGTATATCGAGCGGAAGGTGTCGATGGTCTGGCGGAGGGTGAACTGCTCGATCACCCGCAGCCGCGCGGCCTCCCCCATGGCCCGGCGCCGGTCGCCGTCGCGGAGCAGTTCCAGGGCGGCCGCCGCCATGCGTTCCGGGTCGCGCGGTGGTACGACGAGGCCGGTGTCGCCCACCGCCTCGCGCACCCCGCCGACATCGGTGGAGACGGTGGCCCGGCCGCAGGACATGGCCTCGATCAGGGTGAACGGGAAGCCCTCGCTGATGCTGGAGAGCATCACCACGTTCCCGGCCGCGTAGGCGTCCTTGATGTCCTCGACGCGGCCCTCGAAGGCGACGGCGTCGCCATGGCCCAGCTCGGCCGCCAGCGCGGCACAGCGCTCCCGGTACGCCTCGCCGCCGCGGGGTGTGCCGCCGAAGAGCCGGAGCCGGGCCTCGGGTATCTCGGCCCTGACCAGGGAGAACGCGCGTATCAGCGTCTCCAGGTCCTTGATGGGGTCGACCCGGCCGGCCCAGCTCAGGGTCGGTGTCCCCGGTTCGGGTCCGGCGGGCGGGAAGGCGGCCGGGTCCACGCCGTTGTAGACGGTGCGGATGGCCTTCGGGTCGGCGCCGCCCTGTTCCTCCCAGATCCGGTTGTAGCGGTTGCCGGGGGTGATCAGGGCGGCCCTGCGGTAGCTCTCCTCGGCGAGCAGCCGGAAGAAGCCGAGGACGACGGCCTTCACCGGCCAGCGGTAGGGCGCGGTGCGGTAGCCGAGGTAGCGCTCGCGCAGATAGACACCGTGCTCGGTGAGCAGCAGCGGGACTCCGTGCCGGTCGAGGGCGGCGAGTCCGGGCAGTACGGCCACTCCGCCGCTGACCGCGTGGGCCACGCCGTGCTCGGGCGCGGGCGCGGCGAGCGGGCGCAGGGCGTGTTCCAGCAGGGCGGTGGCGGTGACCGCGTCATGCAGGGTGGGACGCGCCTCGCGCACGGCGAGCCCCGGACGGTTCCACGCGGTGGCGAGCAGGGCGATGGCCCGGTCACCGCGCAGGAAGGGGCTCAGCGTTCCGTCGGCGGCGGCTCGCGCCAGCAGGTAGAGCGCGGGTGGGAACTGGTCCTCGGCGCACGGGTCGAGGAGGGCGGTGAGGAAGCGTTCGTAGGCGGCGGTGAGCCGGGTGAGGGCGCGGCCCCGGGGCGCGCGGCCCTCGGGCGGCTCGCCCCACATGGGGACGGAGCGCACCTGGTGGACCTGGGCGGGCAGCTCCCAGACGACGGGTTCGCGTCCGGTGCCGGTGACGGCGATGACGTCGAAGTCCAGGTCGGGCATGCCCTGGACGAGTTGGTCGCACCAGACGCTGACGCCGCCGTGGCTGTGCGGGTAGGTGCCTTCGGTGAGCAGGGTGACGTGCGCCGCGCCGGGGCGGCGCGCACCGTGGTGAACGTGCATCGATCGGGCTCCACGGCCAGAGTTGTGGGGTGGTCGTGCGGGTCCCGGCCGCGTCGGGGCGGCCGGGATCCGGGGCCCGTCCGAGGGTGTCGGACGGGCCCTTGGGTCGGTGCGCGTTCAGTGCTGCGAGGAGTGCCTGACCTGGTGCCGCGGTGCGTACGGGACCTGCTTGGAGACGCCCTTGGGGAGCCTGGTGCGCGGGGCCGGTGCGGTGGCCGCCGGGTGGGTGTGGCCGTGGGTGCCCGGGGTGGCGGCGGGCGCGGCGGCCGGCAGGGTGAAGGTGAGCGGGGTGGCG
>NZ_MUNF01000739.1 GCF_002154555.1 Streptomyces murinus | reverse complement strand
CGAAGCCGCGCGGCTTCGTTCGAGGGATCGCTCGTAGCTGGTGCGTTCCGTCATCTGGGTTCCTTCCCCCGGCAGTTCGTCCCGGGTCATGACAGCACGGACGGGGAAGGCGCGGACGAGATGATCGCCGGCACCGAATGATTTCGGCCGAACGGGCGGGTGTTCGTACGCTGGAAAACGGTGGAACGAGCATCGGCGCGGCTAGACAAGGACGCTCTCGGTACGGGTGTGGGTGCGCACCAGCGCCAGGGACGCGAGCACCGCGAGGCACAGTAACGGCAGGCTGTACGCGTACACCGTGCCCGCGAGCCGTCCGGCCGGGAAGAAGACCAGGCCCGCGCAGCTCAGGCCCAGCGACCCGGACAGCTGCTGGATCGCGGGCAGCGCACCGGAGGCCGCGCCCCGCAGGTCCGGCCGGATTCCGTCGAGTGTGTCGGCGAACACCCGGGCTACGAAGGCGCCGTAGCCGATCCCCGCCGCGAAGAGCGCGGGGCTCAGCGCGACCGGCGGGACCCGGGGGAGCAGTACGGCGACCACCAGCAGGCTCGCCGCGACCAGGGCGGCGGCGTACACACTGTGCCGGGGGGAGCGGGCCCGGCGCCCCGCGAGGGTGGAACCGGCGATCGCGCCCACCGCCCAGGGGATCTGGAGCAGCCCGGCGCGCAGCGGGCTGAGCCCCCGGACCGTCTGGAGCCACTGGCTGAACAGGAAGAAGAACGGGGTGACCGCGAGGAAGAACGCCGCCGCCGTCGCGCTCCCCGCACGAAAGCGCGGCCCGCGCCACAGCCCCAGCGGCAGGGTCACAGGGCGCCCGTTGCGCCCCTGGAGCACAAGGGCGCACACCACCACCGCCGCGCCGATCGCCCCGCACAGCCAGGGCAGGACGCCCCCGACGGTGCGGGCCAGCGAGATCGCCAGCACGAGGCCCAGCACCCCGGCGGCCAGCCCCGCCGCGGTCGACCAGCCCACCCGCTGCTCCGGATCGCGTGCGAGCACCGGCACACAGCGGGGGAGGGCCCCCAGCACGACGGCCCCGACCGGGACGTTGACCGCGAAGATCGCCCGCCAGCCGATGCCGGCCACGTCCGACTCGCTGAGCAGCGCGCCCAGCACCGGGCCGAGCACCGAGGCCAGGCCCATCGTCGCGCCGTACCAGCCGAGGGCGCGGCGGTGGGCCGGACCCTGCCACAGGGCGGAGATCGCGAACAGGGCCTGCGGGACCATCACCCCGGCGCCGATGCCCTGCACCAGCCGCATGCCGATGAGCACGTCGACCGTCGGCGCAAGGCCGCAGCCCGCCGAGGCCAGCGTGAACAGCGCGACACCGACGGCGAACACCCGCCGGGGACCGTGCCGGTGGCCGAACCGCCCGGCCGGCAGCAGCGTCGCGGCGAGAGCGGCGGTGTAGACGGCCGAGACGAGGACCAGCCGGCCGCTGCCCGCGTCCAGGTCGGCGCCGATGGCGGGCGCGGCGACATTGACGATCGTCGTGTCCAGCAACTGGATGAACGTGGAGGCGAGCAGGACCGTGAGAGCCAGGGGGCGGGAGGTGGTGGGCACGTTCCTACCTGATCATCCGGGCGACGGTGACGTCCCGTGAATCGGCGCGGGGCTTTTAGAAAGTGACCGGAAGCCCCTCGGTGCGCAGCGTGATGTGGCCACCGATCCACCGGACCTCCTCCGGGTCCACCGCGAGCCGCAGACCGGGCAGCCTGCGCGCCAACGTGCCGAAGGCGACCTGGAGTTCCATCCGCGCCACACCCGCGCCGGGGCAGTGGTGGGGGCCGTAGCCGAACACCAGATGGCGGTTGTCCGCGCGGGTGATGTCGAACCGCTCCGGCTGCGCGAACTGCCGCTCGTCACGCGAGGAGGCGTGCATCAGCGGGATGACCCCCTCGCCCTTGCCGATCGAGGTGCCCGCCAGCTCCACGTCCTCCAACGCCACGCGCAGCAGGCCGACATCGGACGGCGGGGCGTACCGGAAGACCTCCTCCACGGCGGGCTCGGTCAGCTCGTCCGGGCGGGCGGTGAGCAGCTCCCACTGGTCCCGGTGCCGCAGCAGCTGGAAGATGCCCCGGCCGATGGTGTTCACCGTGGTGTCATGACCGGCCAGCAGCAACTCCGCGCCCAGCCAGGTCAGTTCGGCCTCGGACAGCCGGTCGTCGGCGTCCCGGGCCTGGACCAGGGCGCTGAGCAGATCGTCCCGGGGCTCGGTCCGGCGCGCGGCCACCAGCTCCCGGACGTACGCGGTCATCGCCTCCCGCGTGGCCAGCCGCTGCTCATTGGCTCCGACGCTCATCAGCGTCTCGGTCCAGGTCTTGATCCGGTCGCGGTCCGCCAGCGGCGCCCCGACGATCTCGCAGACCACCCAGATCGGCAGCACGGTGCAGAACTCGTGGTAGATGTCGACCGGTTGGGGCAGCGCCGCCACCCGGTCGATCAGCTCGTCCGTGATCTCCTGCACCCGGGCCCGCAGTTCCTCGGCCCGGCGCGGAGCGAACGCGCCCGCGATCAGCCGGCGCAGCCGGGCGTGGTCGGCGCCGTCCAGGTTGAAGATGCTGTACGGGTTGTCGCCGAAGTCCGGGCCCTGCACCATCCGGGGCGCGCCCGGTGCGCGCAGCGCGGCCCGGGACAGCCGGCGGTCCGTCAGCGCCGTGACCACCTCGTCGTAGCCGCTCACCACCCACGCCTCGTCGCCGCTGGGCAGTGTCACCCGGCTGACCGGGCACGCGGACCGCAGCCCGGACAGCTCGGTGGGCGGCTCGCCCAGCGGGCCGGGCGGGAACGGGAAGGCGGTCGGGTCCTGCGCACTGCTGCTCATGGAGACTCCCCCTCTGCCGGGCGTCCCTGCGGGCACCCCGTCGGTTGCCCCCAGTCTGCGGGCGCCAGGCCGGGCCGGTCTTCGGGTCTGGGACGGGGATGGCCCGCCGTCGGACCGTACCGGCGGACGGGCCGCTTCCCCGCCCCGCGGCCAGGTCACCGGGCGGGATGCGCTCACTAGGCTCACCGTGACCATCCGTCCCCGGCGATCCAGAGGCCCGTCATCGTGCGTTACGGGGTCAACCTTCCGCTGCCCGGCGTCCCCCTGTCCGACCACGCGCCCGTGCTGCGCGAACTGCCCGGCCTGGGCTACACCGACCTGTGGACGGGCGAGGCGGCGGGACACGACGGATTCACCCCGCTGGCCCTCGCCGCCGCCTGGGCGCCCGGAATGCGCCTGGGCACGGCGGTGGTGCCCGCGTTCACCAGAGGACCCGCGCTGCTCGCGATGACCGCGGCCACCCTGGCGGAGGCCGCGCGCGGGGACGTGGTCGTCGGCATCGGCTCCTCGGGGCCGCCGTTCGTCGACCGGATCAACGGCATCTCCTCCGCCGAGCCGTACCGGCGGGTGCGGGACACGGCACGCTTTCTGCGCGCGGCCTTCGACGGGCG
>NZ_MUNF01000074.1 GCF_002154555.1 Streptomyces murinus | reverse complement strand
CGAGCAGGGCCGCGGTACCCGCCGCGCCCTCCACGAGACGGGCCCCGGAGGGACCCTTGGCCGGTGCGCCCGCCGCGCCGGCCGCCGCCTGGCCGCCCGCGTGCGCGGGCGCGGGGGACGCGGCCGCGCCGCCCTCGCTGAGCGGCTTGACCAGCGCGCCCACCGGCCGGGCCGTACGGCCGTGGGTGAAGCCCCAGTCGAGGAGGGCGGCGGTCTGCTCGTAGACGGCGTTGCTGCCGGTGGCCGGGTGCATGACCGTGACCAGCAGGGTGCGGCCGTCGCGAGTGGCGGCGCCGGTGAAGGTGTTGCCCGCGTGGCTGGTGTAACCGTTCTTCACGCCGATCAGGCCGTCGTACGTCTTCAGGCCCCACGCCCCGGTGAGCAGGCGGTCGGTGTTCTGGATCTGGAAGGTCTTCTTGCCGCCCGCCGGGAAGTTCGCGATCCGGGTGCCGCAGTAGCCCCGGAAGTCGGGGTCCGCGAGCCCGTGCCGGGCGAAGAGCGTGAGGTCGTACGCCGAGGACAGCTGGCCGGGGTGGTCGAAGCCGTCGGGGCTGACCACATGGGTGTCGAGGGCCTGGAGGTCCTGCGCCCTGGCCTGCATCTCGGCGACGGTCCTGGCGATGCCGCCGTTCATGTGCGCGAGGACGTGCACGGCGTCGTTGCCGGAGCGCAGGAACACGCCCTGCCACAGCTGCTCGACGGTGTAGGTGATGCCCGCCTTGATCCCGACGAGGCTGGAGCCGGCCGGGACGTCGGAGATGTCGGAGTCCTTGACCGTGTACTTCTCGGTGCGGTCGAACTTCTTCAGCACGGTGTCCGCGAACAGCATCTTCAGCGTGGACGCGGGCGCGAGGCGCTGATGGGCGTTGAAGGAGGCGAGCACCTCACCGGTCGTACCGTCGGCGACCAGCCAGGCGCGCGCGGTGAGCAGCTTGGTGGGCACCGCCGCCGCGCCGTCCACCTGGAGCCCGCCGCGGGCCAGCCGTTCGCCGCCGATGGCGGTGGCCGGGGACGCGGCGCGGGCCGGGGCGGCCGCGGCCAGGGGGAGGACGGCGGACGTGGGAAGGGCGGCGGCCGTCAGCCCGAGGACGGCACGCCGACTGAGCCGGGTGGATTCGCGCACCCCGGGACGGTACACCGCGCCGAGCAGCGGATTCGGCACCGAAGGGTGGTGACGGCTAGGGAATTTGCCACGTTATGAAAATCTGACCGGATAACGTGACGTGGCCGACGTGAGCAGCCTCACGCCTGACCGGTCTCGAAGCGCGAGATCCGTCCGTCCTCGTCGACGGTGAAGCTCCACCGGGTGTTCATCTCGCCCCAGGTGTCGTTGCTGTAGCGGGCGACCAGGGCGCGGCCGCCGCGGGACTCGTTGTCGACGTCCATATGACCGTGGGACGAGAAGATCTCCCGGTCGATCCAGTCGGCGAGATCACGGTCGGAGCCGTCGTCCGACATGGTCGCGTCAGGTGTGAGCAGCGCCAGGAAGCCCTCGCGATCATGGGCGTTGACGGCACTGACGAAGGCCCGGACGGCCGGATCGCTGAGTTTGGCTGGCTGAATCGTCATGGCGCCAGGCTCACACCGGGTCACCGGCACCGCCACCGGAGCGCGCGGTGGGATGCATCCGATGGTGTGACCGGTGTGACGGTGGTAACACAGGAGGGGCTTTGTCATCTGGGCTTGGGAGTCGCCATGACCTGTTACGACCGACGTGATCTGGGCCTGCTGCTGCTCCGGCTGGGGACGGGCGGGGTACTGGCGGCACACGGCGCGCAGAAGCTGTTCGGCTGGTTCGGCGGCCATGGTCTGGAGGGCACCGGCCAGTTCATGGAGTCCGTCGGCTACGCCCCCGGCAAGGCGAGCGCCACGGCCGCGGGGCTTGCGGAGACCGGCGGCGGCGCCCTGCTCGCCCTGGGCCTGGCCACCCCGGCGGCGGGCGCGGCGGCCGCGGGCGCGATGGCGGGAGCGGCGGCGGTACACGCCCCGAACGGCTTCTTCGCCCAGGCGGGCGGCTACGAGTACGCGGCGACCCTGGGCCTCGCCGCGGTGGGCCTCGCGATCACCGGCCCGGGCCGGCTCTCCCTGGACCACGCCCTCGGCCACATCTTCAACCGCGGCTGGATGGTCCCGACCGCCCTCGCGGCGACGGCGGCGGGCACGGCGGCGGTGGTGGGGGCGCGGACGTGCCGGGTCCGGGCGAAGCGGGAGGGGAAGCAGGAGGCGCTGTTCGAGGAGGTCGAAGAGTCCTAGCCGAGGAGTTCCTGGTCGAGGAGTCCCAGGAGGAGTGGATCCCCGGGGTGCACGAGGTGCCGGCCACCCCCACGTGGCAGGCTGCCCCGCATGACCGACCAGGATCCCGCTCGTCAGGCCCTCTGGCCCGCCATCGACGAACTCTTCTCCCGCCTGGAGGCCACCCGGACGGCCCAACCCGGCCGGGAGGCCCTGCTGTTGCGCATCCTCAAGCTGTCGGAGGAGGCCGGCGAGGTCGCGGAGGCGGTGATCGGCGCGACCGGCCAGAACCCCCGCAAGGGCGTCACCCACACCTGGGACGACGTCCAGGCCGAACTGTGCGACGTCGTCATCACCGCCCTGGTCGCCCTGCGCACCCTGACCCCGGAACCAAGGGATGTGTTCGAACGACATCTGAAGGGGGTACGGGAGCGTCCGCTGAGGCCGTCGGTGTAGGAGCCTGCTCGCTCAGCCCTCGCCGGTCGGCACGGCGAGTTGGCCCGCGACGGCCGACAGCCAGCCGCTGGGCGAGTAGGGGGCGGGAGGGTCGACCTCCATGCCGAGTTCGGCGACGGCGAGGGCGCAGTCGGGCTCGTCCAGGTCCAGCGCGAGCAGTTCCTGGAGCTCCCCGACGAGGCGGGCCACGAGGTGGCGGTCGGTGGAGTCGCGGTAGTCCTCGACGGCGGCGTGATGGTCGTCGAACTCGTCCGGCATGTCCTGGGAGAACCATCCCCCGAGGAACTGCCCCAGCTCCGGGAAGCGGGCGTGCCACTCCCAGTGCGTGGCCGGGACCGCGGGCGGGGGCACCTCTCCCGTCTCGATGCTGTCCTTGATGTGGTCGGCGAGACAGCGCAGCCAGGACTGGATCTCGCCCTGGGGCAGGCCGGCATCGGGGATGGCGTAGAACTCGCCGAGCCGCAGCCGGAGTCGGCCCGGCGGGTTGTCGGCGTACTCCCGCAACTGCCGTTCGGCGGTGGCGAGGGCCCACGGCCGGGTGTGCCAGGTGTGCCGGAGGTAGGCGGTCAGGGCCGGACCGGGCTGTTCCGGGGTGTCGTCCGCGGGTTGCCCGAGGTAGGCGCGCATGACCTGGTCGAGTTCGCCGTAGCGGCGGTCGTGTTCGAGGGGGCTCAGGGGCACGGTGGTCAGCCTCTACGGGTCTACGGGTCTAGAGATAGATCGGGAACGTGGAGTGCACGGTGAAGCCGTGCGGGCGGGCGGGGTCCCGTCTGAGGACCACCCGGGCGGCCCGCACCTCGACGGGCTCCCGGCCGGCCAGCATCATCGCCTGCAACAGCACCCGCCCGACCGGCTCCTCCCGGGCGGGCCAGGCCGCCTCGATGCTCAACCGCGCCCGCGTGGACTGCGCGAGCCAACGGTGGATGAGCTGCTCATTGGCGGTGACGACCTGCTGGGTGGCCCATTGGGCGGTGTCGCGGTCGGGGTAGGTGGCACTTCTGGTGCGCATCTCGGCTTTCCTTTCAGTCTTCCCAGAATGCCCAGAAAGCCGCGACCTCTGTGTCGGACACGACGACGACTCCGCAGTCCGTGGTGTACACGGAGAGACAGGACCACTCGGTGTCCGGGTTCAGCAGGTCGGCGTCTCGATTCTCGCGGGCATCCGCTGCGTTGGTGAAGAAGAGAGAGTTCGAATCAAACCTTGAGAGGATTTCCTCGGAGCTCTTGAACAAGCCTTCCTTGCGGGTTTCGAAATCGGGAATACCGGCCACTTGGAAGAACTCTCCCTTGAGTGCCACCAAGAGCTGGGCGGCCGACTCTCTGCCGATTTCGTAGAGGCTTTCCCCGAGCTCCTCGGGGGACCACAGCACGAAGGGGGCTCCGATGCCGCTTCGGTCCTCGTTGATCTCCGGTGCGTAGTTGAACGCCTTCCAGCCACGCGGGTCGGTGACCTTGAGGGCCAGCACCGCCGCGACGTCCCGCCGCCAGTCCTCATGCTGCCTCGGTCCCACCCGTGCGAAGGTCCAGCCGCCCCCGTACAGGTCGAAGAGGGCGGACTCCCACGACGCAGCATCAACCACGATAATTCACCATTCCGATATAAATTCGTTCATGAGTTCGGGAGATCGTCGCTAGGTGTCGAGGTGAGTACGACATAGGGCGGGTGACCTCCGGCGCGATACCGCAACGTCACCTGCACCTTATCGGAGTCGTGAGGCTGAGAATCTCCCCGGGACCAAGTTCGCCCTGTGGCCTGACCGAAATCCAGGCCGACGGTCCTGTTACCCTTGTTCGGTTTATTATTGTTAAGCCATTTCTCAATCTTCTTCTGGTTGTCCGGGTCGTCGAGTACGGCCTGGGTGAACCGCTGCGCGTTGTTCAGATCCGTGAATGTCGATACGGCGATCGGCCTCACCACGCCATCCGGATAGAGGCGCGACTGATCGCGAAGCCGCTGCTCCAACTGTGCGTCCGTCTTGCCTACGTGTTTGTCGATGACGTGCGAGCCCGAGACGCCTTCCTGGTTCGCGAGATCGACGGGGAAACGGTGGTGGGACTCGTCGTCGCCGGGGACCGTGTAGAGCGGATCCCCCTTGAATTCCGTCAGGGCGCGCGCGCCGAACGCCTCGGCCCTCGCCGTTTCCGCATTGAAGGTCGGCGCACTGGTGTACGCCTCGTCCAGCGCCGCCATCAGGTCCTCGATGCGCCGGGCCTGGCGGTCGACCCGGTTGTCGTAGGCGGTGACGGCGTCGTTCATCGCGCCCTCGTCGATGTCCAGGACGATACCGACCGAGATGTCCGTCACCACGCCCTTGCCCATGTGCCACAACCCCTTGAGCACGCTGGTGGGGTGGCTGATCTCCATCTTCTCCGGGTCGAGCTGCCGGATGCTGTCCTTCACGGCCTGGGTGTAGATCCGGTGCAGGTCGCCGCGTACGTCCTCCGCCGCCAGGGCCACGTTGTACACCGCGTCGACCATGGTGTCGCAGGTGTCGAACAGGACGGCGAAGACGGGGTGACTGGTGCCCTGCTTGTTCGCGCCGTCGTTCGCCCAGTCGTAGCCGTCCCGCGTCTTGCCCCAGGCGGACGTGCCCCACAACGTGCTGCAGAACGTCCGCATCGCGTCGTACCACTCCTGGTTGGACTGGTCGGTGATGCCGCTGAGGTAGCCGGTCAGCATCCCCTCCACCATGCCGAGCGTGCCCTGCGGCATGCGCCACGCCTCGGAGATCGAGTACAGGCGCTGGTGGTTGGGGAGCGGGAGGATCTCCGCCGCCTTGCCCCACCGGCACTCGTGCTCCAGCAGGGGCCGCATGATGGTGAGGACCACACCCTCAAGGCCCTCCAGGATCTCCTGCGTGAGGCTCTGGCCGGCGTCGATGTCACCCCACTTGAAGTCGGTGACCGGGCCGTACTTGGGCGGTGTGTCGATCACCTGCGGGGCGGGGCGTTGCGCCGGCGGGCCGGTCGGTGAGGGGTGCGTGGCGTGGTCGGCCGCCGCGTAGTTGTTGGCGGTGCTGTTGAAGCCGACCGCCGCACCGCCCACGCTCACCACGGACTTGGCCCAGACGTCGAGGAACCGGTTGGCGATCTTCACGTAGGACGTGGTGAAGCCCTTCATCGCCGTCCCCTTGCCACCACCGTCCGGATACCGCGCCAGCTCGGTGAGGAACGCCTTGACGCCCTGGTCGAGAGGGCTCTGCTGGCCCGCCACGTTGGTGGACACCTGGTGGAGGACCGAGGGCGTCACATCGATCGTGCCCTGGCCGGGTTGTGCTGGAGTACCCATCAGGCGGCTCCCCAGCCGCGCAGCACCGCCCGGTGCGCGGCCGCGTAGTTGGCGTGTCCGGTGGTGACGTACGCGTGCAGCCACTTCTGGGCCGCCTGCAAGTCCTGTGCGGAGCGGTCCCATTCGTCGAGCTTCTCGACGAAGATCTCGCGGGCCTCGCCCTTCCAGGACAGCACGACCGGCTCGACGCGGTCGTACAGATCGCCCAGTTCGCCGTTGAGCTTCTTGAGGATGTCCTCCAGGTCCACGGCGAGTTCGTGGAGCGTGGCGAACGAGACGGTGATGTGGTCGTCGTCGGCACCGGTCGACATGTTTTCCCCCTGTTGTCGGTCACGCGGTTGTGCGGCGGGCGCGTCGCGCCGGAAGCGTCAGGAACGTCAGGAACGTCAGAAGCCGTCCAGGCTGCTGTGCGGGCGCGGCGGGGCGTCGTCCCCCGCGGTGTTCGGCGTGGACAGCTTGTCGACCTCGCTGTCGATGTCCACATGGATGCGCCGCATCTGCTCCAGCACGTGCAGGTCGTCGCTGCTGAAGCCGTCACGGCTCAGCCGCACCGCCTGCTCCAGTCCCTTCATCACTTCCCGGATCCGCACGGCGTCCTCGGCCGCCGCGCGGTGGAAGTCCCGGTACGCCGTCGCCGCGGGTCCCCGCCAGCCGGCCTCGACGCGGTCGACCAACTCGTCCATGCGGCGCACCTGTTGGTCGAGATGGCTCTGCATATGGTCGAGATCGTTGGCCAGTTTGGTCAGGTCCTCGGACGACACATGCAGGTCGGCGCCTTGTTGGTGCCCCTGCCCTGTCCCTCGTGTGCTCATGTCGCATCTCCCCCGGTCACCGGCGGTACCAGCGGCCCGCCGACGGGGTTCATTCTACGGCGGCCCCCTCGGAAGGCCCGCTGCCTGTCGGGGCGTTGGTCCGCCGGATCGCGTACTCCGCCCACACCGTCTTGCCCGGACCCTCGGCGCGCGGACACCAGCCCCAGCGGGCCGCCAGGTGGGACACGAGGAGCAGCCCGCGGCCGGCCTCTTCGGCATCGGCGCCCGCGGGAGCGACGGGGCGGCACTCGGGGAGGCGTTCGCCCCGGGTGTCGGTGGTCTCGACGCGGACGGTCCCGGATACGGGCGCGAAGTGGAGACCGAAGTGGAAGTCCCGGCCGGGTACGCGACCGTGCCGTACGGCGTTCGCGGACAGCTCGGCGACGATCAGCACGATGTCGTCGTGCGGCACAGTGCCGTACAGGATGCCCCACTCGTCCAGCCGTACGGCGGCCAGCCTGCGGGCGAGACGGGCTCCCCGCGGGGTGGAGGTGAAGCGCATCTGGAAGGTCGTGAGTTGGGGAGTGCCAGTGGTGCTGGCGGGTTTCGTCGTCACGCTGATTACGGTGCCGTCGGTGGCGTAGCGTGACGAGTGGTGACGCACTGACGCCCGCCGGTTGTACGTGCGTTGTGTCCACGAGTACGAGGCGTGCGGCGTGACGGCGTTCCCCTGTGGGGCGTTGGCCGGGGGAGGCGGTGGTGGAAATGACAGAAAATGCGGATACGACGGCGGAGACCGGGTCGGTTCCGGAGGGTCCCGGGACGGGTGTCGTCGCGGCCTTCGGGCGGACCCTGAAGACCCTGCGGCTCCGAGCGGGGCTGGACCGGGCGGAGTGCGGACGGCGCATCGGCTACTCGGCGTCCACGGTCGCCTCGTTCGAGCAGGGACGGAGGATCCCGTCCCCGAAGACGATCGACAAGGCGGACGAGGCGCTGGGCGCGGGCGGACTGCTGAGCGTGTGGAAGGAGGAGGTGGAGAGGGCTCAGTATCCGGTGTTCTTCCAGGGGATGGCCCAGTTGGAGAAGCAGGCCGTCGAGTTGCTCATGTACGACACGCACGTCGTCAACGGCCTTCTCCAGACCGAGGAATACATGAGGGGACTCCTAGCTATGCGTCGGCCGCCGCTGGATCAGGAGACGATCGAGCAACGGGTAGCCGCACGACTGGCTCGGCAGGAAATCTTCGACCGACGGCCCACACCACTGTTGAGCTTCGTGATGGACGAGGCGGTGTTGCGACATCGGTACGGCGGCGACGACGTGCTGCGGGGGCAGTTGGAGCACCTGTTCCTGGTCGGCCAGAAGCCCAACGTCGAGATCCAGGTCATGCCACTTGAGTCCGAGGACAACGCGGGTGTGAACGGGCCGTTCACGGTCGTCACCCGCAAGGAGGGCAAGAAGTTCGTCTACGCCGAGACCCACTCGACCAGCAGTCTTGAGACCGACCCGGAGCAGGCGGTTCTCGCAGCGGCCCGCTATGGGATCATCCGATCACAGGCTCTCAGTCCGCGAGGGTCCTTGGATTTCATCGAAGGGTTGTTGGGATCGCTATGAACAACGCTGAGTCCTCGACTAACGCGCCCGGCCTCGCCTGGTTCAAAAGCAGCTACAGCGGAACCGAGGGCGGCCAGTGCGTGGAGGTCGCGGCCGGTACGGCCACCGTTCACATCCGGGACTCCAAAGCCACCGCCGGGCCCCTGCTCACCGTGTCGCGCGAGGCCTGGGCCGGGTTCATCGGGCTGACCTCGAAGGACGAGCTATGAGCAACGCTGAACCCTCGACCGTTGCTTCCGGTCTCGCCTGGTTCAAAAGCAGCTACAGCGGAACCGAGGGCGGCGACTGTGTGGAGGTCGCGGCCGGTACG
>NZ_MUNF01000738.1 GCF_002154555.1 Streptomyces murinus | reverse complement strand
GGCCGCGAGGGCGTCGTGCTCGGAGCCGTTGACGAGTGCTTCGACGATGGCGCGGTGCTCGCGGTTGGACTGCTCGCGACGGCCGCCCAGCTCGTTGAGGAAGGCCGACTGGCGCGCCAGGGCGTCGCGGATCTCCTCGATGACCCTGCGGAAGACCGGGTTCTGGGCGGCCTCGGCGACGGTGAGGTGGAAGAGGGTGTCCATCGCGACCCAGGCGGTGGTGTCCGTCTCCCGTTCCATGCGGTCCAGCAGATGGGCCAGCCGGTCCAGGTGGTCGGGGGTGCGGCGCAGGGCCGCGTAGCCGGCGACCGGGATCTCGATGTGCCGGCGGACCTCCAGCAGGTCGCTGGCCGCGTAGTCGCCGAAGGTGGGGTCCTCCACGGCGTTGGCGACGACGAAGGTGCCCTTGCCGGTCCGGGAGACCGTGAGGCCCATCGCCTGGAGCGCGCGCAGTGCCTCGCGCAGCACGGGCCGGGAGACCTCCAGGGTGCGGCCCAGCTCGGCCTCGGAGGGCAGCTTGTCGCCGATGGCGTAGTCGCCGCGTTCGATGGCGCCGCGGAGGTGGCCGAGGACCGCTTCCATCGCGCTCACGCGCCGCGGACCGATACCACCTGTCTGGCTGTCTGACAGGTTCACGGGCCGATCCTGCGCGCTGCCCGCCCGCTCTGTCAAGGCGGCCGGTCCACACCCGCGCCCGGGCCGCTGAAGGCGTCGCGAAACGCGCACGGGGTGCGGCGCCCGTCTTCGGGCCGCCGCACCCCGTGGGGTGGCCGGGAGGTCGCGGCTCAGGCGTTGAGCGCACCGGTGGCGAGCAGGCCGATCAGGCCCAGCCCGATGATGATGCGGTAGATCACGAAGGCGTTGAAGGAGTGCTTGGCGACGAACTTCAGCAGCCAGGCGATCGAGGCGTAGGCCACGATGAAGGAGACGAGGGTGCCGACGGCCAGCGGGGCGGCGCCCACGCCCGCGCCCAGGGCGTCCTTCAGCTCGTAGATGCCGGCGCCGGTCAGCGCGGGGATGCCGAGGAAGAAGGAGAGACGGGTCGCGGCGACGCGGTCCAGGTCCAGGACGAGCGCGGTGGACATGGTGGCGCCGGAGCGGGAGAAGCCGGGGAAGAGCAGGGCGAGGATCTGGGAGCAGCCCACCCACATCGCGTCCTTGAAGGACGTGTCGTCCTCACCGCGCTTGTGGCGGCCCATCTGGTCCGCGCACCACATCACACCGGAGCCGACGATCAGCGAACCCGCCACCACCCACAGCGAGGCCAGCGGCCCGTCGATCAGCGGCTTCGCGGCAAGGCCCACCAGGACGATCGGGATCGTCGCGGCGATCACCCACCAGGCGAACTTGTAGTCGTGGTGGTAGCGCTCCTCGCGGTTGGTCAGACCGCGGAACCAGGCCGAAACGATCCGCTTGATGTCCTTGAAGAAGTACACGAGCACGGCGGCGATGGCGCCGACCTGGATGACGGCGGAGAACCCGACGACGGACTTGTCGTCGACGGGGATGTCCATGAGCCCCTCGGCGATCTTGAGGTGGCCGGTGGAGGACACGGGGAGGAACTCGGTCACCCCCTCGACGACTCCGAGGACGACGGCCTGACCGACAGAGATGGCGCTCATGGGATCCAGTTCTGAGGAGAGTAGGTCGACAGTGTTGTAGACAGTACTTGCCGCGCCGGGCGGGGTGCCAAGCGCCCGGGTCTACACAGCGCCGGCGAGCCAGTACCCGGCGAAGGCCGCGGCCAGCCCGGCCGCCACACCGGCGACGACGTTCACCGAAGCGTAGAGACCGGAGCCGGCCTCGGTCAGCCGCAGGGTCTCGTAGGAGAAGGTCGAGTACGTGGTCAGCGCCCCGCACAGACCGGTACCGAGCAGGAGTTGCAGCCGGGGTCCCGCGGCCCCGGCGGCGACGGCGCCGGTGACGAGCCCGAGGATCAGGCTGCCGACGACGTTCACCACGAAGGTGCCCCAGGGGAAGACCGAGTCGTGCCGGGACTGCACGGCGCGGTCGGTGAGGTAGCGCGCGGGCGCGCCGACCACGGCTCCGGCCACGACGAGCAGCCAGTTCACAACGGTTCCTCACCTTCCGGGCCGGCCGCGGCGGGGTCCGCCCCGGGCGCCCGGCCGACGTACCGTACGACCTCGCACTCGTCCAGCGTGACCAGGCCCTCGCGGACCAGTTCGTCCAACTGGGGCAGGAAGGCCCGGACGCGTTCCTCGGTGTCCACGACGACCACCGCGACCGGCAGGTCCTCGCTGAGCGAGAGCAGTCGGGAGGTATGGATGCGGGAGGAGGCGCCGTAGCCCTCGATGCCCCGGAAGACGCTGGCGCCCGCGAGCCCGGCGGCGTGCGCGCGGTGCACGATCTCGCTGTAGAGGGGCTTGTGGTGCCAGGTGTCGTCCTCGCCGATGTACACGGTCAGCCGCAGCGCGCGGCCGGTGAGCGAGGTCATGCCTGTTCCCTCCTGGTCAGCACCCGGCGGACGGTGGCCGAGGCGAGCCACACCGCCGCGAGGGCCGCGCAGGGCGTCGCCACCAGATAGACGAGGCCGGTCCCGGGGTGGCCGGCCTGGACCAGGCGGCGGATGTCGACGGTGTAGGTGGAGAAGGTGGTGAAACCGCCGAGGACACCGGTGCCGAAGAAGGGGCGGACGAGGCGGTGGGCGGCCCACACCTCGGTGATGAACACCATGAACACGCCCATCACGGCGCAGCCGATGAGGTTGGTCCAGAAGGTCGCCCAGGGGAAGCCGTCGGGCGCGGTGGGGCAGGCGAGGCTGAGTCCGTAGCGGCCGCAGGCACCGAGGGCGCCGCCGGCCGCGACCACCGCGACGATGGGCCCCTGGGCACGCCACCGCATCCGCCGGTGCGGTGCGAGGCGGGCGCGAAGGGTGTCGGCTTCGGGGGTTGTCATCGTTCTTACGTCTCCTGCTCGGCCGACCCCCGGTGGGTGATCACGGCCGGGCACCACATTACCGCCGGATCGGCGGCGCCCCGGCCATGGCGTGGTCCGTCCGCCGAAGCGTTCACCCACTCTTCTTCTGGCGGAGAGGGCGACGCACGGCAGCCGTGGCCGACCGGGGCCGGGGGGCGAAACCGGTCAGGATTCGAGAAGCCGTCGTGGGCCTGCCCGGCCTAGCGTGGGAGCACCGAAGGGGAGCCCGTCGGGCCTCGTACCCCTGACCCTTTGACTCGCAAGGAGTGAGTTACATGACCGCTGGTGTGCAGACGATCATCTACCCCGTCAAGGACCCGGAGCGGGCCAAGGCCCTGTTCGGCGCGCTGCTGGGCGTCGAGCCGTACGCCGACGAGCCGTACTACATCGGGTTCAAGGCCGGGGGCCAGGACGTCGGCCTCGACCCGAACGGGCACGCGCAGGGCCTGACCGGGCCGGTGCCGTTCTGGCATGTCACCGATCTGCGGGAGCGGCTGGCGGCGCTGGTGGCGGCGGGCGCGGAGCTCGTCCAGGACGCCCGGGACGTCGGCAACGGCCGGCTCGTGGCCTCCGTGAAGGACGCGGACGGCAACATGGTGGGGCTGCTCCAGGATCCCGTCACCGAAAAGTAGTTGCACACTCAACGAGTGGCTGGATCGGTGCTACGGTGCCGGTATGGCAGTGAAATCGGCCGATGCCCGGCTCGAGGAACGCTGGCGGGACATCCTCGCCGTGCACGCGCGCACGATGTGCGAGATCGACCGTGCGCTGCACCCCTACGGGCTGGGCGCCAGCGACTTCGAGGTGCTGGACATCCTGGCCGCCGAGTCACCCCGCGAGGGCGACCACTGCCGGGTGCAGAACCTGGTCGGGCGGGTGCATCTCAGCCAGAGCGCCCTGTCCCGGCTGATCGGCCGGCTGGAGAAGGACGGCCTGGTGGAACGCTCGGTGTGCGCCGAGGACCGCCGGGGCGTCTGGGTCGCCCTCACCGCCAAGGGCCGCGCCCTGCACACCGAGGTGTTGCCGGTCCAACGGGCCGTCCTCGGACGGATGTTGGCCGAGCCGGAGAGCTAGGGCCTGTCTGACAATTCCCGTCTGCCGCGCGACGCCATGCACGCACTCTCGCGGCACCGGGCGCAGACCCAAGTACGTCCAGTACGAGGGCCTACGCCCGGCACCCCGAGAGCACGCACCTGACGCCGCGCGGC
>NZ_MUNF01000737.1 GCF_002154555.1 Streptomyces murinus | reverse complement strand
GCCCCACCACCCGCGCGGCGGCCGCGCCCGCCGCGCGGGTGGTGGGGCGCCGGGAGCCGGTCGTGTGGCCGGTGGGTCCGCTCGCGTTCGCCCCGGTCGTGGACGTGCCCGCCGTGGCGGGGCCGCCGGGCTCGCCCTTGCGCGGGGCGTTGACGCGGCGGAGCACCTGGGTCGTCTCGGGTGCCGGGGTGTCCTGGCCGGGCTTGCCGGGCTGAGCGGGCTTGCCGGATCCCTTCGCGGGGTCCTGGGGCTCGCGGGGTGGCGTGATCCGGCGCAGCACCTGGGTGCTCTCGGCCGGCTGTTCGGGGGTACGGGCGCCCGGGACCTGCGGCTTGCCGGCGCCGGTGGGCCTGCCGGTGCCGCCGCGCTCGGCGGTGCCCTCGCCCTCGGCGGCCGTGGCCGCGCCCTTGTCGGTACGGGCGTCGCGCGCCGCCTGGCGGGCGCGGGCGATGGAGGCCGTACGGTCCTGGGGCGCGGGCACGGAACGGCGCGCCGCGTCCGCGGTCGCCGCCCCGGAGTCCCGGGTCGCCCCGCGGTCACCGGCGGAGGTGTCCTCGCCCGCGCCCTGGGCCTTACCCGCACCCCGGGTCTCGTCGGCGCCCCGCGCCTTCCCGGCCGCCCCGGGCTTCCCGGCTTTGCCGGAGCCCTCGGACCGGGACGCGTCGGACTCCCCGGTGGTCCGCTCGGACCCCTCGGGCCGCTCAGCCCGCCCGGGCCTCCCGGTCTTCCCGGGTCCCTCGGGCTTCGGCGCTGCCCCGGCCGTCTCCGGCTCCTCGTCCCTCCCCGGTTCCTCGGTGTCCTTCACTCGGCCGGCCCCCTTCGACGGGGTGGCGGGGGATCCCGGCGTCGGGGTCCCGGGCCTCGCAGCCGGCAGCGGCTTATCCGGCGCCACGCCTTCGTTCGGCTGCTGCGGCTGTGGCTCGTCGCTCATGTCGTGCACGGACTCCTGTTTCGCGTCGTACGTTCCCGTACGCCTCGTACGCCTTCTGCGCCCCCCGTTGAAGACTCTCGCACCTGGCGTTCCGTTCCCGGATTTCGGCACGCTTCGGCCACAAAATGCGTGGCAGGCCGCCGGGCCTCCGGACTAGGCTCCTGCGCTTCGGTGTCGAGCGGTCCGAGGAGGTCGACTGACGTGGGCGCGGGACGGTTGTACGCGGCCGTCGCGTTGGGGGGATTCAGACGGTACGCGACGTATAAGGCCGCCACTGCGGCAGGGGTCTTCACCAACACGGTATTCGGGCTCATTCTCGTCTACACCTACAAGGCCCTATGGGACCTGAAACCGCATCTGGGGGGATACGACCAGGCGCAGGCCGTCACCTATGTGTGGCTGGGTCAGGCCTTCCTGTCGACGCTCGCGATCAGCGGCGGGGGCGTCGAGGACGAACTGATGGAACGCATCCGCACGGGGGACGTGGCGATCGATCTGTACCGGCCGGCCGACCTCCAGCTGTGGTGGCTCTCCGCCGACCTGGGCCGGGCGTTCTTCCAGCTGCTGGGGCGGGGCGTGGTGCCGTTCGTCTTCGGCGCGCTGGTCTTTCCGGCGTACCTGCCGACGGACCCGGGCACCTGGGCCGCGTTCCTGCTGGCCGTGCTGCTGGCGATGCTGGTCGGCTTCGGCATCCGCTATCTGGTGGCGCTGAGCGCGTTCTGGCTGCTGGACGGCACCGGGGTGAGCCAGATGACGTGGCTGCTCGGCTACTTCTGCTCGGGGATGCTGCTGCCGCTGAACGTGTTCCCAGGGGCGCTCGGCACCGTCGTACGCGCCCTGCCCTGGTCCTCGCTGCTCCAGGCGCCCGCGGACATCCTGCTCGGGCACGGGGATCCGCTGCGCACGTATCTGTTCCAGGGGGCGTGGGCCGTGGTGCTGCTGGGCGGCGGGCGGCTGCTCCAGTCGGTGGCGACGCGGCGGGTGGTGGTGCAGGGTGGCTGAGCGCGGGCGGCTCGTGGCGGGGGCGCGGGCGTACGGGCTGATCGCCGGGATGTGGATCCGGTCGACGATGGCGTACCGGGCGTCGTTCGTCATGACCACGTTCGGGAGTTTCGCGGCGACCTTCTTCGACTTCGTCGCGATCATGCTGATGTTCTCGCGGGTGCGTGCCCTCGGCGGCTGGACGCTGCCCGAGGTGGCGTTCCTGTACGGCCTGTCGGCGGTCTCCTTCGGCCTCGCGGACCTGGTGATCGGCTCGATGGACCGGCTGGGCAAGCGGCTGCGGGACGGCACGCTGGACGCGCTGCTGGTGCGGCCGGCGCCGATACTGGCGCAGGTCGCGGCGGACCGGTTCGCGCTGCGCCGCCTCGGCCGGGTGACCCAGGGCTCGCTGGTGCTGGGCTGGGCGCTGTCCCGGCTGGACGTCGACTGGAGCGTGGGCCGGCTGCTGCTAATGCCGGTGGCGCTGCTCGCGGGCTGCGGGATCTTCTGCGCGGTGTTCGTGGCGGGGGCGGCCTTCCAGTTCGTGGCGCAGGACGCGGCCGAGGTGCAGAACGCGTTCACGTACGGCGGTACGACGCTGCTCCAGTACCCGCCGACGGTGTTCGGCAGGGAGCTGGTGCGCGGGGTGACGTTCGTGCTGCCGCTGGCCTTCGTCAACTGGCTGCCCGCGAGCTACATCCTCGGGCGGCCGTATCCGCTGGACCTGCCGGGCTGGGTGGCCTGGACGACCCCGCTGGTGGCGGTGGGCTGCTGCGCGCTGGCCGGGCTGGCCTGGCGGGCGGGACTTCGTTCGTACCGGAGCACAGGGAGCTAGGACCTCATGGACGACTTCATCGTGCTGGAAGAGGTGGAGAAGATCTTCTCGGTGCGCCGCAAGACCGGTTTCCTCAAGCGGGAGCGGCACGAGGTGCGGGCGGTGGACTCGCTGTCGTTCACCGTGGCGCGCGGGGAGATGGTGGGCTACATCGGGCCGAACGGCGCCGGGAAGTCCACCACGATCAAGATGCTGACCGGCATCCTGACGCCGAGCGGCGGCCGGCTGCGGGTCGCGGGCATCGACCCCTCGCGGGAGCGTGCGCGTCTCGCGCATCGCATCGGGGTGGTGTTCGGACAGCGCACCACTTTGTGGTGGGACCTGCCGCTGCTCGACTCCTACCGGCTGGCCCATCGCATGTACCGCATCCCGGACGCCCGTTACCGGGAGAATCTGGACCGTCTGGTCGAACTCCTGGAGCTGCGCACCCTGTTGGACACGCCGGTGCGCCAGCTCTCGCTGGGGCAGCGGATGCGCGGGGACATCGCGGCGGCGCTGCTGCACGATCCGGAGGTGCTGTACCTGGACGAGCCGACGATCGGTCTTGACGTCGTCTCCAAGGCCAAGGTGCGGGGGTTCCTGCGGGAGTTGAACGCCGCGAGCGGTACGACCGTGCTGCTGACCACCCATGACCTCCAGGACATCGAGCAGTTGTGCTCCCGGGTGATGGTGATCGATCATGGCCGGCTGATGTACGACGGTCCGCTCACGGGGCTGCACGAGGCCGGGGAGAGCGAGCGGACC
>NZ_MUNF01000736.1 GCF_002154555.1 Streptomyces murinus | reverse complement strand
CCCCCCACCAGCACCGACACCCCGACCGCAGGCCCGTACGGCAGGGCGCCCGCGCTTCGCAGAACCGCTGATCGGGACCCGTTGTCAGTGGGGGGTCGTACGGTTGATGGCATGCGGCCCGTTTCCCACATCGAACGCACGGTGGCGCCCATCGAGGTCGTCAGTCCCTACCAGCCCAGCGGCGACCAGCCGACGGCCATCGCCGACCTGGCCAAGCGCATCAAGGCCGGCGAGAAGGACGTCGTCCTGCTGGGCGCGACCGGCACCGGCAAGTCCGCCACCACCGCGTGGATGATCGAGAAGCTCCAGCGCCCCACCCTGGTGATGGCGCCGAACAAGACACTGGCCGCCCAGCTGGCCAACGAGTTCCGCGAACTCCTCCCGAACAACGCGGTCGAATACTTCGTCTCGTACTACGACTACTACCAGCCCGAGGCATACGTCCCGCAGTCGGACACCTACATCGAGAAGGACTCCTCGATCAACGAGGAGGTCGAGCGGCTGCGCCACTCGGCGACCAACTCGCTGCTCACCCGCCGTGACGTCGTCGTGGTCGCCTCGGTGTCCTGCATCTACGGCCTGGGCACCCCGCAGGAGTACGTGGACCGCATGGTCCCCCTCAGAGTCGGCGACGAGATCGACCGGGACGAGCTGCTGCGCCGCTTCGTCGACATCCAGTACACGCGCAACGACCTGGCCTTCACCCGCGGCACCTTCCGCGTCCGCGGCGACACCATCGAGATCTTCCCGGTCTACGAGGAGCTCGCCGTCCGCATCGAGATGTTCGGCGACGAGATCGAGGCGCTGTCCACGCTCCACCCGCTCACCGGCGAGATCATCAGCGACGACCAGCAGCTGTACGTCTTCCCCGCCTCCCACTACATCGCAGGGCCCGAGCGCATGGAGCGGGCCGTCAACGACATCGAGAAGGAGCTGGCCGAGCGCCTGGCCGAGATGGAGAAGCAGGGCAAGCTCCTGGAGGCCCAGCGGCTGCGGATGCGCACCACCTACGACATCGAGATGCTCCGCCAGATCGGCACCTGCTCCGGCGTGGAGAACTACTCGATGCACTTCGACGGCCGCCTGCCCGGCTCCCCGCCCAACACCCTGCTCGACTACTTCCCGGACGACTTCCTGCTCGTCATCGACGAGTCGCACGTCACCGTCCCGCAGATCGGCGCGATGTACGAGGGCGACGCCTCCCGTAAGCGCACCCTCGTGGAGCACGGCTTCCGCCTGCCCTCCGCCCTGGACAACCGGCCCCTGAAGTGGGAGGAGTTCCAAAAGCGCGTCGGACAGACCGTCTACCTGTCGGCCACCCCGGGAAACTACGAGCTGTCGCGCTCCGACGGCGTCGTCGAGCAGATCATCCGCCCGACCGGCCTGGTCGACCCCGAGGTCGTGGTCAAGCCCACCGAGGGCCAGATCGACGACCTGGTGCACGAGATCCGCAAGCGCACCGACAAGGACGAGCGCGTCCTGGTCACCACGCTCACCAAGAAGATGGCAGAGGACCTCACCGACTACTTCCTGGAACTGGGCATCCAGGTGCGCTATCTGCACAGCGACGTCGACACCCTGCGCCGCGTGGAACTGCTGCGCGAACTGCGCGCCGGTGAGTACGACGTCCTGGTCGGCATCAACCTGCTGCGAGAGGGCCTCGACCTGCCCGAGGTCTCCCTGGTGGCGATCCTCGACGCCGACAAGGAGGGCTTCCTGCGCTCCGGTACGTCGCTGATCCAGACCATCGGCCGCGCGGCGCGCAACGTCTCCGGTCAGGTCCATATGTACGCCGACAAGATCACCCCGGCGATGGACCGCGCCATCGACGAGACCAACCGCCGCCGTGAGAAGCAGATCGCCTACAACAAGGCCAACGGCATCGACCCGCAGCCGCTGCGCAAGAAGATCAACGACATCGTCGCGCAGATCGCCCGCGAGGAGGTCGACACCGAGCAGCTCCTCGGCAGCGGCTACCGCAAGTCGAAGGACGGCAAGGGCGCCAAGGCCCCCGTGCCCGCGCTGAGCGACAAGGCGGTCAAGGGCGGCAAGGCGGCCAAGGGAGCGAAGGGCAAGGCCGCGGCCACGGTGCCGACGGACCGTCCGGCGGCCGAACTCGCCGAACAGATCGAGGAGATGACCGAGCGCATGCGCGCCGCCGCCGCGGAGCTCCAGTTCGAGATCGCGGCCCGGCTGCGCGACGAGGTCTCGGAGATGAAGAAGGAGCTGCGCCAGATGCGGGAGGCGGGCATCGCCTGATCCACAAGATGCCGCCGGACCTCGGCATACGCGCCCAGTGTTGCAACACCGACACAAAGCGCGGGCCGGGGTGCGGCGGTGTCGGTGCCCCTGCGTAGGGTTCTGATCAGCCGCGCGGTCTGCGGCAACAGGGGACCTTCGAGAGGGGATTCAGCCGTGTCCGTCAACTTGAGCAAGGGTCAGGCCATCAGCCTGGAGAAGAACGACGGGGGCACCCTCACCGCGGTCCGTATGGGGCTGGGCTGGCAGGCGGCCAAGCGCCGCGGTCTGTTCGGCTCGCGCACCAAGGAGATCGACCTGGACGCCTCCGCGGTGCTCTTCGCCGAGAAGCAGCCGGTCGACGTCGTCTTCTTCCGGCACCTGGTGAGCGACGACGGATCGGTGCGCCACACCGGCGACAATCTGGTGGGCGGCGTCGGCCAGGGCGGCGACGACGAGGCGATCCTCGTGGACCTCCAGCGCGTCCCGGTCCACATCGACCAGATCGTCTTCACCGTGAACTCCTTCACGGGCCAGACCTTCCAAGAGGTGGAGAACGCGTTCTGCCGCCTGGTGGACGAGTCCAACGGCCAGGAACTCGCCCGCTACACGCTGGCCGGCGGCGGCGGGTACACCGCCCAGATCATGGCCAAGGTGCACCGTGCGGGCTCGGGCTGGACGATGACCGCCCTCGGCACCGCCGCCAACGGGCGCACCTTCCAGGACCTGATGCCGGCGATCCTGCCGCACCTGTAGCCGCGGATCCGGCGGCCGGGGCTTCACCACAACACGACACGGGGGCGACGGGTGGTTCTGTCCCCGCACCAGCTCGGCCGTCATCCCCGTCGCCCCCGTGTCGTGT
>NZ_MUNF01000735.1 GCF_002154555.1 Streptomyces murinus | reverse complement strand
CGTCTCCGGTTTCGGCGGCCATGTCGTCATCGAGGTCAACACCCGGCGGGCGATGTCCGGCGCCGAGCGCGAGGCCGACCTCGCCGAGGCCCTCGCCTTCACCCGCAAGCACCTGGCCGCCGAAACCGGAGACGGTCAGGTGCTCCAGCAGCTCGGCGCAGGGCTGGTCGCCGCGCCCCGGCACCAGGTGCTCGTCCTTGGCCGAGCCGCGCCCGTCGGCGAGGTGGACATGGCCGAGCCGGTCGCCCATGCGGCCGAGCATCTCCAGGGCGTCGGTACGGGCCGTCGACGTATGGCTGAGATCGATCGTGAAGTGCCGGTAGTCGTCCTGGGTGACGTCCCAGGCGGGGGCGTAGGCGAGCATCTCGCGGTCGCGGTAGCGCCAGGGGTACATGTTCTCGACCGCGAACCGTACGTCCGTCTCGTCCGCCATCCGCCAGACGCCGGCGACGAAGTCCCGGGCGTACTGCCGCTGCCAGCGGAACGGCGGGTGCACGACGACGGTGGAGGCGCCCAGCTTCTCGGCGGCGGCCCGGGCGCGGCGCAGCTTGGTCCACGGGTCGGTGGACCAGACGCGCTGCGTGATCAGCAGGCACGGGGCGTGCACGGCGAGGATCGGGATGCCGTGGTGGTCCGAGAGGCGGCGCAGCGCGTCGATGTCCTGGCTGACGGGGTCGGTCCAGACCATGACCTCGACGCCGTCGTAGCCGAGGCGCGCGGCGATCTCGAAGGCCGTCGCCGTGGACTCCGGGTAGACGGAGGCCGTCGACAGCGCTACGGGAACGTCCCTTGGTTCAGCCACGCCGACACCCTAAGGGGTGGGAAGGTGCGCGTGTCGGGTGCTGCTCGCCGGTGTGAGCCAGGCCATCGGGCCCCTCGGGAGTGCTCAAGCGGAGCCCATGTGATCGAGTCGCCGCAGGATCACGCCCTCGCGCAGCGCCCAGGGACATATCTCCAGGCTCTCCACCCCGAAGAGGTCCATCGCGCCCTCGGCCACCAGGGCGCCCGCGAGGAGCTGGCCCGCCCTGCCGTCGGAGACGCCCGGCAGTTCGGCGCGCTGGTCGGTGGTCATGCCGGACAGCCGGGGGACCCATGCCTCCAGGGATTCGCGTTTGAGCTCGCGCTGGACGTAGAGGCCGTCGGCGCTGCGGGCGGCGCCGGCGATACGGGCCAGCTGCTTGAAGGTCTTGGAGGTGGCGACGACATGGTCGGGGGCGCCGAAGCGGGCGAACTCGCCGACCGTGCGGGCGATCTCCGCGCGGACATGGCGGCGCAGGGCGCGTACGTCGTCCGGGGCGGGCGGATCGCCCGGCAGCCAGCCGGCGGTGAGGCGGCCCGCGCCGAGCGGGAGGGAGGCGGCGGCGTCCGGTTCCTCGTCGATGCCGAAGGCGATCTCCAGGGAGCCGCCGCCGATGTCCAGGACCAGCAGCTTCCCGGCGGACCAGCCGAACCAGCGGCGTACGGCGAGGAAGGTGAGGCGGGCCTCCTCGGCGCCGGAGAGCACCTGGAGCCGTACGCCGGTCTCCTCAGCGACACGGGCGAGGACCTCGTCGGCGTTGCTCGCCTCGCGGACGGCGGAGGTGGCGAAGGGGAGCAGGTCCTCGACGCCCTTGTCCTCGGCGGCCTGGAGCGCGTCCCGTACGACGTCGACGAGCTTCTCGATGCCGTCGTCGCCGATGGCACCGCTGTCGTCGAGGAGTTGGGCGAGCCGAAGGTCGGCCTTGTGCGAATGCGCGGGCAGCGGGCGCGCGCCGGGGTGGGCGTCCACCACCAGCAGATGCACCGTGTTCGAACCCACGTCCAGGACACCGAGTCTCATATACGGAACGCTACTGCCAGAACGCGGCTCCACGGTCCCCGGACCGGGGGCGGGGCACTTACCCTGGACGGGTGCCAAAGACGAAAAAGGCGAAGTCCGCGAAAGCCGGTAAGACGGACAAGGCCGGCAAGACCGCCAAAGTTGCCAAGGGGTCGAAGGTGAGCGACGAGAAGGGGCTCGACTTCGCACGCGCGTGGGTGGAGTTTCCGGACCCGGCGGACGACGAACAGGTCTTCCGCTGCGATCTGACGTGGCTGACCTCGCGCTGGAGCTGCGTCTTCGGCAGCGGCTGCCAGGGCATCAAGGCGGGGCGTGCGGACGATGGGTGCTGCACGCTGGGGGCGCACTTCTCCGACGAGGACGACGAGAAGCGGGTCGCCGGGCATGTGGCGCGGCTCACGCCGGAGATCTGGCAGCACCACGCCGAGGGCACGAAGGACGGCTGGGTCTCGGAGGACGAGGAGGGGTCCCGGCAGACGCGGCCCTTCCAGGGGTCCTGCATCTTCCAGAACCGGCCCGGGTTCGCGGGCGGCGCGGGGTGCTCGCTGCACATCCTCGCGCTGAAGGAGGGCCGGGAGCCGCTGGAGACCAAGCCGGACGTGTGCTGGCAGCTGCCGGTCCGGCGGACGTACGAGTGGATCGACCGGCCCGACGACACACGGGTGCTCCAGATCTCCATCGGTGAGTACGACCGCAGGGGCTGGGGTCCGGGCGGGCACGATCTGCACTGGTGGTGCACGTCGGCCACGTCGGCGCACGGTGCGGGGGAGCCGGTGTACGTGTCCTACCGCGCGGAGCTGACGGAGCTGATGGGCAAGGAGGGCTACGACCGGCTGGCCGAGCTCTGCGAGGAGCGCCTCTCCGCCGCGCTCCCCCTCCTGGCCCCCCACCCGGCGGACCCGACC
>NZ_MUNF01000734.1 GCF_002154555.1 Streptomyces murinus | reverse complement strand
CCCCCAGCACCTCCCCCGGCGTCTCCCCCGGCGACCTGCTGCGCACCCTGACCGGCCGCTACGGACGCTGAACGACCCCCGGGCTGGCGTGTCGGGTGCCCGGCGACGCACCATCGAAGGACGCCGAGCCGGAAGGGACGCCCGTGGCGAAACGAGATCTGCGGCGGCTGCTGCGCCTGTCACCGGGCGAGACCGTCGACCTGGCCGCACACGACCCGGCGGCCGCCCCCGGTGCCCCCGGCGACAAACAGACCTCGCTCGCCGACGCCGAACGCATGGGCGAGGAGCTGGCCGAGCTCCAGGAGCGGCTGTGGGCGGCGGGCACCGCGGGCGACCGGCGCCGGGTGCTGCTGGTGCTCCAGGGGATGGACACCAGCGGCAAGGGCGGCACCGTCAAGCATGTGATCGGCCACCTCAACCCCTCGGGCTGCCGTATCCGGGCCTTCAAGGCACCCACCGCCGAGGAGCTGCGGCACGACTTCCTGTGGCGGGTGCGGCAGGCGCTCCCACAGCCCGGCGAGATCGGCATCTTCGACCGCTCGCACTACGAGGACGTCCTGGTCGCCCGCGTCCGGCAGCTGGTGCCGGACTCCGAGATCGGCAGCCGCTACGGCCGGATCGACGACTTCGAGCGCGCCCTCACCGAGGACGGCGTGACCGTGGTCAAGTGCTTCCTCCACCTGTCCTACGAGGAGCAGCGCCGCCGGCTGCTGCGCCGCCTCGACCGCCCGGACAAACGCTGGAAGTTCGCCCCCTCCGACATCGACGAGCGCGGCCTGTGGCCCGCCTACCAGCAGGCGTACGAGCTGGCCCTCGAACACTGCGCCGCCCCGCCCTGGTATGTGATCCCCGCCGACCACAAGTGGTACCGGAACTGGGCCGTCGGCCGCCTCCTCCTCGAACACCTGCGGGAGCTGGACCCCAGGTATCCGCAGTCCCCGTTCGATCTGGCCGAGTGCCGGGAGCGGCTGCTGAAGGAGACGTGAGCCGCCTTCGGCCCGGGGTACCCGGCGGCCATGCGCAAGGTCACCGAGTCGTACTGGCTGGACACCGCCCCCGGTCCCGCCCATCCCGCCCTCGCCGAGGA
>NZ_MUNF01000733.1 GCF_002154555.1 Streptomyces murinus | reverse complement strand
GTCAGGAGGCGAGGACGGAGATGCCGTCGCCGACGAGTTTCAGGCCCAGGACGAAGAACAGGACGGCCATCACGGCGACGTTGTGCTGAGCCGCCCACTCCTTCCAGTTGCCGAGGATCGTCCTGGCCCGCTCGCCGCCGACGAGGAAGACTCCCAGCGGGGCCAGCAGGCCGAGGGTGGCGATGACGACGAAGATCGCCAGCACCGCGATCTGCTGTCCGACCGGCAGCCCGGCGGAGCCGATCGTGGCGCCCGCGGCGATGGTCAGCGGGGCGTTCTTGGCGTTGAGCGCGGCCAGGGCCAGTCCGAGTGCGAAGATCTTGGCCGGCGCGAGGCGGTCGATCGCGCCCATCCACTTCGGCAGCCGGGCCTGCGCGGGGTCCCGGGGGCGCCGGTGCCATTGCCGGGCGCCGAAGAGGACGAGGAACAGGCCCAGGGCGAGTTTGAGTGCTCCCGCCCAGGTGGGCGGCTGATGGTGGGCGGAGGCGCCGGAGGGGGAGGCGATCGCCAGCATCACCGCGCCGAGGACCGCGAGCCCCAGGATCCAGCCGACGGTGAACAGGACGCCGTTGAGACGTCCCCGAGGCGTGGCGAGGATCAGGATGACCGCGATGATCGGGAGCGGGCTGATCGCGACGGCTGCCGCGAAACCCAGCACGTCACCGAGGACTCCGCCCATGATTGCCTCCGTCAGGGCGTCGGAGCGCCCGTGCGAGCGGGCCACGGCGGCGACCGCACGGAAGCGGTACCGAGCAGACCGGCCGGGCGCCGTACACGGCACGTCGGACTTCCATCGTCCTGCGCGGGACCGCATCTGTCCTCGGGAGCGTCCGGC
>NZ_MUNF01000732.1 GCF_002154555.1 Streptomyces murinus | reverse complement strand
CCGGTGCAGCCCGCCGCCCCGGCTCCGGCGCCCGCTCCGGCTCCGGTCACCCCGGCCACCGCGCCGACCTCCCCGACCGCCACCCAGGCGACGGACGAGGGCGCGTACGTGACCCCGCTGGTGCGCAAGCTCGCCGCCGAGAACGGCGTCGACCTGGCCACCGTCAAGGGCACCGGCGTCGGCGGCCGTATCCGCAAGCAGGACGTCATCGCCGCCGCCGAGGCCGCGAAGGCGCCCGCCGCCGCTCCGGCTCCGGCCGCCGCGGCCGCCCCGGCCGCCAAGAAGGCCCCGGCGCTGGAGGCCTCCCCGCTGCGCGGCCAGACCGTCAAGATGCCTCGCATCCGCAAGGTCATCGGCGACAACATGGTCAAGGCGCTGCACGAGCAGGCCCAGCTGTCGTCGGTCGTCGAGGTCGACGTGACGCGGCTGATGCGGCTGCGCGGCCAGGCGAAGGACTCCTTCGCGGCCCGTGAGGGCGTCAAGCTCTCCCCGATGCCGTTCTTCGTCAAGGCCGCCGCGCAGGCGCTGAAGGCCCACCCGGTCATCAACGCCAAGATCAACGAGGCCGAGGGCACGATCACCTACTTCGACACCGAGAACGTCGGTATCGCGGTGGACTCCGAGAAGGGCCTGATGACCCCGGTCATCAAGCACGCCGGCGACCTCAACATCGCGGGCATCGCCAAGGCCACGGCGGAGCTGGCGGGCAAGGTCCGCGCCAACAAGATCACCCCGGACGAGCTGTCCGGCGGGACCTTCACCATCTCCAACACCGGTTCGCGCGGTGCCCTGTTCGACACGATCATCGTGCCGCCGGGCCAGGTCGCGATCCTCGGTATCGGTGCCACGGTCAAGCGTCCGGCCGTCATCGAGACCGAGGAGGGCACGGTCATCGGCGTCCGCGACATGACCTACCTGACCCTCTCCTACGACCACCGACTGGTCGACGGCGCCGACGCGGCCCGTTACCTGACGGCGGTCAAGGCGATCCTGGAGGCCGGCGAGTTCGAGGTCGAGCTCGGCCTGTAAGGCTCGAACGCCCTGCGGCGATCATGACGGAGCCCCCGTCCGGAGTTCTTCTCCGGACGGGGGCTCCGCCCGTTCCACGCGCCTCGTCACCACGCGTGGAAGGACCAGACCATCCCGACTTCCGTATCGGACACAAGGAACAGGCCGAGGTCCCAGACGTGCACGGAGATCGGGGAGCACCCTGAAATCCGCTTGTAGTAGTCGAGCCGCTCGAACTCGCCGGCCAAGGGATCGTTCACACGCCAGCCGCGTACGTCCGGCGTGTCGCCACGCATCAGCCTGTCGGCGTCGAGCGCCCAGTCCGCGTTGTCCCTGCCCGTCACCTTGGCGTAGGTGTACCTGCGTTCGTACATACCGATCGCATCGGCCCATGCCCGCTCGTCGAGCTCCGCCACCGTCGTCTCCCCGTTCGTCATGCGGGCATGGACGTCAGAACGACGAACGGCGGGTCCAGGTCCGGTTCGTACTTGAGTACCGTCAAGACGCCGTACGCGTCCTCCGGCGCCACAAGCGTATTGTTCGCCATTTTAGTCGTGCGACCGGTGACGACCGGAATCGCATGGTTTCCGGTGTTGACCGACCCTACCGTGAATTCTTCCCGCAGCGGTTTCGGTGGCCTGTTCTCCAGCCATTTGTCGATCGCCGCCGAATTGGACCTGATATTGTACTGCGTGTAATTCTGCGCCGATTCCAGATCGGTGAAGGTGGAAGCCGCGGGAATGCTCGGCACACCCATTCCGTTCGACTCGTCACGCATTCGCTGCGTCAGCTGCATGTCCGTCAGTCCCACGTGCTTGTCGATGCTGTGCCCCCCGTACAACTCCTCCTCGGTCGCGAGGTCCAAGGAGTATTTGTACGGGATCGTGCTCTCGGGCCGCTGCCAGCTGTGCTCCTTCTTGAATTCGTTCAGGGAGCGCGCCCCGTACGCCTCCGCGCGGGCCTCTTCCGCCACGAAGGTGGGCACGCTGAGCAGCGCCTCGTCCAGCTCGGGCGTCAGCCCGTCCAGCACGGTGGCGGCGTCGCTGAACGCCGTGTGGTACTTCTCGACCGCCGCGTTCGCCGCGGCCTCGTCCATGTGCGCGCGGAACTTCGCGATGAGCTCCCCGAGCATCAGGGTCCCCGTCAGCTCCAGCAGTTCGAGCAGGTCGAGACCTGAGGTGAGGTCTTTGACCATGCCCTCCGCCGCCTCCTTGCCGAGGCGGGTGGTGGTCTCCCTGGTCGTGGCGGCCACCCCGGCCAGTTCGTCGAGCTTCTCCTGAACCGTGGTCGCGGTGTTGCGGAGGATGTCGATGATGGGCCGCTGCTTCGCGGGCACGACGTTGCGGTTGGTCTTCCAGCTCCGGCCGATGGAGACCCGCTGCCCCTGGGGGTCGTACGTCCTGCCCCACTCGGTGGTGCCCCAGATCGTCTGACAGAAGGCCTTCACGGCGCCCTGCCATTCGTCGTTGCCCTTGTTGTCGGTGATGAACTTGATCGCACCGTTGAAATCGTCGGACGCGCCCTTGGCCGCCTTCGCCGCCGCACCCCACGCCGTGGCCATGTCCTTGAACTCGTCGTCCTTGCACCCCGGCGTGATCTCGTGCATCTTGCCGAGTCTGAGGCCGTGCTCGACGGCGGGCCGGATCACGTCGGCGAGGAAGTCGGGGATCGTGCCGAGTATGCCCGCGATCTCCGAGGAGTCCGCGTCCTGGCCGGTACCGGACCACTTGATGTCGTTGACCGGGCCGTACCTGGGCGCCGTGTCGATGACGGCCGGCGGCGGCTTCGGCGGCGACGGGGGCCCCTGCATCCGCCGGGCCTGCCAGTCCGCCTGGCGGTACTTGTTCGCCGTGTCGGTGAGGCCGACGGCGACCCCGCCCACGCCCGCCGACTGGCTGTAGTCGTTCAGGACGTCGACCAGCGCGGTGGCGCCCTTGTCGTAGCCGAACTGCCCGTCGCGCACGACGAGGGAGGTGTAGTAGAGGTGCTGCGGCTGTACGTCGAATCCGCCGCCGTCCTTGGGCGAGGGGGGCCGCGCTTCGGCCCGCTCCTTCTTGCGCTCCTCGTCGGTGGGTCGCCGCTCCGTCATCAGGCGGCACCCCACCCGCGCGGCACCGCGCGATGCGGCACCGCCATGCAGTCGTCGGTGTTGTCACCCTGCATACCCCGGCTCCCCCTCCGCGGTCGGCGTGCAACAAGCTGTCGAGGCCGCTCCACGGGCGCGCCGGCGGCGCCTACGCGGGCGCGGGGACAGCTTGTCCGCCTCGACGTCGACCGTGACGGCACGGATGCGCGCCAGAACGTCCTGGTCGGTCTCGCCGAACCCGTCGCGGCTGGGCGGCGTACTCGTTCCGCGTCCCGCACAGCATCGAACCCGTACGACAACGGAGCGTAACGCCTCCGGCCGAAAAGAAGCACCCCTTTTCAGGCGGAGGCCGGGCGCGGGCGCGGTGCCGTACCGGTGCGAGGCTTCGTCACCGAGAGCGTGCGGCCGCACGCGTCCCGTGCTCGTCCGGCAACCGCCGAACCGAACCGAAAGGCGCCCGTTTGCGCGTCCGTGTCCCGTGTAAGCCTCGTCTCACCTGCATCGAAGCGCCCCCCGCACACGCTCCCGCCGGGCGAAGCCGCCGTATTGTCTAGATGTCAGCCCCCGGGAGGAGCCCTCATGACCGCGCCCGTAGTCCACTCGCTGCGCGAACAGATCCGCGAGCACATCGTGGAGGGGATCGTCAGCGGGCGCTGGCAGCCGGGTGAGCGCATCGTGGAGCGTCGTATCGCCACCGAGCTGGAGGTCAGCCAGACCCCGGTGCGCGAGGCGCTGCGGGAGCTGGAGACGCTGCGGCTGATCGAGTCCGCGCCGAACAAGGGCGTGCGGGTCCGCAATCTCACCGCGGCCGACCTGGAGGAGAGCTACCCGGTCAGGGCCGGTCTCGAGGCCATCGCGGCCGAGCTGGCCGCCGACCGCCTCTCCACCGACTGCTCGGCCCTGGAACCCCATGTGCTGGCCCTGTACGAGGCCGACCGCGCCGCCGACGGCACCGCGCAGGTGCGGCACACCGTCGGCTTCCACCGCGAACTCGTGCGCGCCGCCGACAACTCGGTGCTGCTGCACACCTGGGAGGGCCTCGGCATCGAGGTCTTCACCGCCCTGTCGATCCGCTGGCTGGGCACCGTGCAGCAGTCGTACGCCGAGGAGCACGAGGAGCTGGTGCAGGCGTTCAAGCGCCGGGACCCGCGGATCGCGGAGCTCGTGAAGGCGCATGTCCTCGGCTGCGCCCCGCGCGCCTGAGGGCCGTCCGATTCTGATACCTGACTGACGCGCTCTGACGCCCGACTGACGCGCCACCACCCGAGCGCACCCCCGCTCACCTGGGAAATCCCTGATCAAATACGGCACCGGGTGCCCGGTTCCAAGGCACCCGGTGCCGACTTTCTTGGAATCAAGAGGTTTTCCCGCTCAACCCTTTGATCGATCATCGATCAGGGAGTTACAGTCACCGACGGACTTCCACCCGAGGTCCTCTGCCCTGTCCTGCCAAAGACCAAGGGCACCCCCGAACCCTTACCGATGAGGGAACCCCCTTCGACTGAGGAAGGCGGCGACATGACCGACCCCCACGCCATCCAGCCGAGCGAGCTCGACCAGCTCCCGGACCGCGACCCTGAGGAGACCGCCGAATGGCAGGCCTCCCTGGACGCCGTGGCCAGGGAGGCAGGCCCGCATCGCGCCGCGTATCTGATGCGGCGCACGCTGGAGCGCGCCGAGGCGGGCGGCATCGCGCTGCCGAAGCTGCTGGAGACGGACTACGTCAACACCATCCCCACCTCCGCGGAACCGGGCCTGCCCGGTGACCCGGAGATGGAGGCCCGGATCACCGCCTGGAACCGCTGGAACGCGGCCGCGATGGTCACCCGGGGCAGCAAACACGGCGTCGGCGGCCACATCGCCACCTTCGCCTCCGCGGCCTGGCTCTACGAGACCGGCTTCAACCACTTCTTCAAGGGCAAGGACTCCGGGGAGGCTTCCGGGTCCGGCGACCAGCTGTACATCCAGGGCCACGCCTCCCCCGGCATCTACGCCCGCGCCTTCCTTGACGGCCGCCTGAGCGAGGCGCAGCTGGACAACTTCCGCCAGGAGGCGGGCGGCGACGGTCTGCCGTCGTACCCGCACCCGCGCCGGCTGCCCTGGCTGTGGGAGTTCCCGACCGTCTCCATGGGCCTCGGCCCGCTGTCGGCGATCTACCAGGCGCGCTTCAACCGCTACCTGACCAACCGCGGCATCAAGGACGTCTCGTCCTCGCACGTATGGGCGTTCCTCGGCGACGGCGAGATGGACGAGCCGGAGTCCACGGCGGCTCTCGCGCTCGCCTCCCGCGAGGGTCTCGACAACCTGACCTTCGTCATCAACTGCAACCTTCAGCGCCTGGACGGCCCGGTCCGCGCCAACTTCAAGATCGTGCAGGAGCTGGAGGCCCAGTTCCGCGGCGCCGGCTGGAACGTCGTCAAGACGCTCTGGGGCACCGCCTGGGACGAGCTGTTCGCGCTCGACACCACGGGCGCGCTGGTCCGCCGGCTGCGCCAGGTGCCGGACGCGCAGGTGCAGACGTACCAGACCCGCGACGCCGCCTACATCCGCCAGGACTTCTTCGGCGCCGACCCGGCGCTGGTGGAGATGGCGAAGCTGCTCTCGGACGACAAGATCCTGGAGTGCTTCCACCTCTCCCGCGGCGGTCACGAGGCGCGCAAGGTCTACGCCGCGTACAAGGCGGCCGTCGAGCACAAGGGCGCGCCGACCGTGATCCTGGCCCAGACGGTCAAGGGCCACACCCTGGGCGACGGCTTCGCGTCGAAAAACGCCAACCACCAGATGAAGAAGCTGACGGTGGACGAGTTCAAGACGATGCGGGACCTGCTCGGTCTGCCGATCAAGGACAGCGACTTCGCCGACGGCGTGGTGCCCTACGGCCACCCGGGCGCCGACTCCCCCGAGGTCCGCTACCTCCAGGAGCGCCGCGCGGCCCTCGGCGGCCCGGCCCCGGCCCGCCGTACGCATCCGCTCGCCCCGCTGCCCGCCCCGGCCGAGAAGGCGTTCGCCTCCTTCGACAAGGGCTCCGGGTCGCAGAACGTGGCGACCACGATGGCCTTCGTCCGCCTCGTCAAGGACCTGGTCCGCGACAAGGAGACCGGTAAGCGCTGGGTGCCGATCGTCCCGGACGAGGCGCGCACCTTCGGTATGGAGTCGCTCTTCCCCTCGCTCGGGATCTACTCCCCCAAGGGCCAGACGTACGAGCCGGTCGACCGCGACCAGCTGATGTACTACAAGGAGGCCAAGAACGGCCAGATCCTCAACGAGGGGATCACCGAGGCCGGTTCGATGGCCGACTTCATCGCCGCGTCCACCGCGTACGCGACGCACGGCGAGGCGATGATCCCGTTCTACATCTTCTACTCGATGTTCGGCTGGCAGCGCACCGCCGACCAGATGTGGCAGCTCGGCGACCAGCTCGGCCGCGGCTTCCTCGTCGGTGCCACGGCCGGCCGTACGACGCTGACGGGCGAGGGCCTCCAGCACGCCGACGGCCACTCGCCGGTGATCGCCGCGACCAACCCGGCCGCGCTGTCGTACGACCCCGCGTTCGCCTACGAGATCGCGGTGATCGTCCGCGAGGGCCTGCACCGGATGTACGGCGAGGCGAAGCCGGGCGAGGACCAGAACGTCTTCTACTACCTCACCGTCTACAACGAGCCGCTGCCGCAGCCGGCCAAGCCGGGCGCCGCCGGTGTCGACGAGGGCATCGTCAAGGGCCTGTACCGCTTCAACACCGCGGAGTCCGCGGGCGTGACCGTCCCGGCCAACGCCCCGCGCATCCAGCTGCTGGGTTCCGGTACGGCGATCCACTGGACGCTTCAGGCGCAGCGCCTGCTGGCAGAGGAGTGGGGTGTCGCGGCCGATGTCTGGTCGGCGACGTCCTGGACCGAGCTGCGCCGCGACGCGCTGGAGGCCGACGCGGCCCTGCTGCGCGGCGAGGAGCGGGTGCCGTTCGTCCGCCGGGCGCTCCAGGGCGCCGAGGGCCCGGTCCTCGCGGTCTCCGACTACATGCGCCAGGTCCCGGACCAGATCGCGCAGTGGGTCGACCAGGACTGGTCCTCGCTCGGCACCGACGGCTTCGGCATCTCGGACACCCGTCCGGCCGCCCGCCGCCACTTCGGTGTGGACGCCGAGTCCATCGTGGTCGCCGCCCTCGCCCAGCTCGCCAAGCGCGGCGAGGTCAAGGCGACGGCGGTGAAGGAGGCCCGGGAGAAGTACGGGCTGTAGTCTCCGCGGTTCCGAGAAGGGGTACGGCTGCTCGCCGTACCCCTTCTTTGTCAGTGCCTCTTCTTTGTCAGTGCCTCCCGGCATCATGGATCCATGCGTGCGGCCCGGCTCATCAAGATGGTCCTGCTCCTCCAGACGCGGGCGGCCATGACCGCCGGTGAGCTGGCGCGGGAGCTGGAGGTCTCGGAGCGGACGGTGACCCGGGACGCGCAGGCCCTGTCGGAGGCGGGGGTGCCGGTGTACGCGGACCGGGGGCGGGCCGGCGGATACCGGCTGGTCGGGGGTTACCGGACACGGCTGACAGGGCTGGGGCGCGACGAGGCGGAGGCGCTGTTCCTCAGCGGGGTGCCGGGGGCGCTGCGGGAGATGGGGCTCGCGGACGCGGCGTCGGCGGCCCGGCTGAAGGTGGCGGCGGCGCTGCTGCCCTCCCTCCAGGACGCCCCCCGGGCCGCGGCCCAGCGCTTCCATCTGGACGCGCCGGGCTGGTTCCGCGCGCCCGAGACACCCGCGCTGCTGCCCGCGCTCGCCGAGGCGGTGTGGGACGACCGCTGTGTCACGGCCCGCTACCGGCGCGGGGACGGCGAGGTGGAGCGGCTGCTGGAACCGTACGGGCTCGTGCTGAAGGCGGGCGCCTGGTATCTGTGCGCCCGGGTGCCGGATCCGGGGGCCTTTCGCACCTACCGTGTCGACCGGTTCACCTCCGTTGGGGCGGCGGACACCCGTTTCCACCGGGACGAGGACTTCGACCTGCCCGCTCACTGGTCCGCGCAGGCCGAGCGGTTCGCGCGCTCGCTGCTGCGCGCCGAGGCCGTCGTACGGCTCTCCCCCGAGGGGGTGCGCAGACTGCCGGGCGCCGTCGACGTTCCGGCCGCCCGGGAAGGGCTGGCCGGTGCCGGGGAGCCGGACGGGGCGGGGTGGGTGACGGTGACGCTGCCGGTGGAGTCGGAGGAGGTCGCGTACGCCCAGCTGACCGGGCTCGGCCCCGAGGTGGAGGTGCTGGCGCCGGGGAGCCTGCGGGCGCGCTTCGTGCGGGACGCGGCGCGGCTCGCGGCGCTGTACGGAAAGGGGTGACGCGGCCGCCGTACTCCCGCGTGCGCCCCACCGGCGAAGGCCCGATGCTGGAGCGGTGATGGACGAGACGGAGTTCTGGGAGCTGGTCGACAGCACGCGCGAGGCCGCCGGGGGCGATCCCGAGGACCAGGCCGAGCTGCTGGTGGACCGGCTCACCCAACTGGACCCGGAGCGGGTCCTGGACTTCGCCCGGCACTTCGAGGCCCGCTACAACCGGGCCTACCGCTGGGACCTGTGGGGCGCCGCCTGGGTGCTTCTGGACGGGGCCAGCGACGACGCGTTCGACTTCTTCCGGTGCTGGCTGATCGGCCAGGGCCGGGAGGTGTTCGAGGGCGCCCTGCACGATGCGGACGCGCTGGCCGGGCTGCTGGGCGACTTCGACGAGGAGGTCGACGGCGACGCGGAGGAGCTGGGGTACGCGGCCGACGAGGCGTACGAGCAGCTCACCGGCACCGTGGCGGCCGACCTCGGCATCCCGCCCGCCCCCGCGGAACCGGCGGGCACCCCGGTCGACCTGGAGAACGAGACGCTGCTCGCCGAGCTCTACCCGAGGCTCTGGGCGCGCTTCAAGGGC
>NZ_MUNF01000731.1 GCF_002154555.1 Streptomyces murinus | reverse complement strand
GGATCCCTCGCTCCGCCGCGCCCGCCCGCCGCCGTGCCCCGCGGGCGGGCGCGGCGGAGCGAGGGATCCGCGCGACGGCGAGGGCGGAGGGGGAGCGTCAGGAGCGACAGAGCGCGCCGGCCACGCGCTGGAGGTCGATATGGGGCCGGGAGTGCAGCACGGCGGAGCGGGCGGTCCGCAGGACGCGTGCGCACGGAAGGTGCCGCCTTCGGTCCTCGGTCATCTCCGCCACCTCCGTCCACCGCACTCGGCGGGCCGCCCCTGCGGCGGCCGCACCCATCTCGTCATGAGGCACAACGCCCCGGCCCCCCGCGGTGTTCCCGGCCGCGGAAGCCGTTCGGGCCGGCTGCTCAGGAATCGCTGAGCGGCAGTCCGGGCGGGTTGACCTGGGACTTCGCCACGGCCTCGTTGGAGAGGTTGTAGGCGGCAAGCCACTTCGCGTACTGCCCGTTCTCGATCAGGTGGTTGACGGCGTCCGCGATGGGCTTGGCCAGGCCGCTGTCCTTCTTCGTGGTGGCCGCGATCAGCCCCTGGAGGCTCGCGCCCGCCCCGGAGTAGGTGCCCGCGCTACGGGTCGGGTTCGGCGACTTCGCGGTCTGGGTGACGTGGTAGGCGACGCCGGGGTTCGCCGCGAAGTAGGCGTCGATCCGGCCGCCGGACAGCGCCAGATAAGTGGCGTTCTTGCTGGCGTAGTGCTTGACGGTGAGGGTCTTGCCCTCGGCCTTCAGCTTGGTCTGCCACTCCAGGAGGATCTTCTCCTGGTTGGTGCCGTTGTCAACGGCGACCGTCTTCCCGGCGAGGTTCTCGTAGTTCCCGCCGAAATTCCAGGTGCTCTTCTTCAATACCTCGAAGCCCACGTTGTCCTTGCGGTACGAGGCGAAGTCGTACTTCTTCTTGCGTTCCTCGGTGTCGGTGATGTTGGCGAAGCCGACGTCGGCCTTGCCGCTGTCGATGCCGACGAACATGTTCTCCCAGGTGGCATTGGCCAGTTGGGGCTTGAGGCCGAGGACCGCGGCGACCAGGCGGCCGAAGTCGGGTTCGGCGCCGGTGAGGGTCTTCTGGTCGCCACCGATGTAGGCGAGCGGCGGGAAGCCGTCGGGCAGCGCGCCCACGACGATGTTCAGGGTGCCCCGCTCGCGGACGGCGGCGGGCAGTTCGGCGTGCAGCGAGGCGACCTCGGGGACCTTCAACTCGGTCTGTCTGGCGGCGCCGTTGGACACCCGGCCCACGGTCACCGTGCCGGCGGCGTCGGTCGTGGTGGCCGCGTCACCGCTGCCGCCGCAGGCGGCGAGGGTGCCGGCGAGGGAGGCGATCACGGTGGCCGCGGACAGACCGCGTATCAGGCTGCGTCGGGTGAGGTGGCTGGGCATGGCTGTCCTTGTCGTTCGATGGTGTGGCTGGGGAGGTGGAAGGGGGGCGGGTTCAGAGGACCTTGGCGAGGAAGTCCCGGGTGCGGGGGTGCTTGGGATGGTCCAACACCTCGGCGGGCGGGCCCTGTTCGACAATCCGGCCGCCGTCGATGAAGACGATCCGGTCGGCGACCTCGCGGGCGAAGCCGATCTCATGGGTGACGATGACCAGGGTGGTGCCGCTGGTGGCGAGGTCCTTGATGACGGAGAGGACCTCGCCGACGAGTTCCGGGTCGAGCGCGGAGGTCGGCTCGTCGAAGAGGATGATGCCGGGGCGCAGCGCGAGCGCTCGGGCGATGGCGACGCGCTGCTGCTGGCCGCCGGAGAGCTGGCGCGGATAGGCGCCGGTGCGCTCGCCCAGGCCGACCCGGGTGAGCAACTCCCGGGCCAGTGCCCGTGCTTCGGCCTTGCCGAGGCGGCCGGTGGCGACGGGAGCGGCGGCCACGTTGTCGAGGACGGTGAGATGCGGGAAGAGGTTGAAGTTCTGGAAGACGAACCCGATCCGGCCGCGCTGGGCCAGGATCGCACGCTCGCCCAACTCCTTCAGCCGGTCGCCCACCCGCCGGACGCCGATGAGTTCGCCGCCGACGCTGACATGGCCGATCTCGGGCTTCTCCAGGTGGTTGATGACCCGCAGCAGTGTGGACTTGCCGGAGCCCGAGGGCCCGATGACGACGGTGACCTCGCCGGGGCGCACGGTCAGGTCGATGCCGTCCAGGACGCGGTGGGTGCCGTACCACTTGTGGACGTCGTGCACCTCCAGCGCGGCCGGGGCCGTCTCCTGGGCAGTGGTGGCGGTGGCGGTCATACGGCGGCCTCCCCGCGCAGCCGGGTGCGGAACGCGGTCAGGGCGGCGCGTGCCTTCTGGAGCGGGGTCGGCGGCAGGGTGCGGGTGGCGCCCCGGGCGAAGTACCGCTCGACGTAGAACTGGACGACGGAGACGGCGCTGGTCAGGATCAGGTACCAGACGGTGGCGACCAGCAGCAGCGGCACGATGTCGCCGGGGTAGGTGCTGCCCATGGTCTGCACGGAGCCGAACAGGTCGAGCAGCGACACGTAGAACACCAGGGACGTGCTCTTGACCAGGCCGATGAGCTGGTTGACGTAGTTGGGTGTGATGGAGCGCAGTGCCTGCGGCAGCACGATCCGGGTGAACTGGTAGCCCTTGGGCAGGCCGAGCGCGGCGGCCGCCTCGTGCT
>NZ_MUNF01000730.1 GCF_002154555.1 Streptomyces murinus | reverse complement strand
GCGTACGCCGTCGCGGGTGGCAAGGTGGACGGACGGGTGGGGGAGACCGCTCTGTACGTCCGACCTCTGTGAGTACCACCATGACCGCACACTCCGTCCACCTTGCCACCCGCGACGGCGTACGCGGCGATGAGCTTGCTCACATGGTCAGCGCACCCCCACCGCGGCCAGGGCCTTGCGCTGGTGGGCGCTCGGACGGGCCGGGAAGTACAGGTAGCAGACCCCGCCGGTGCCGGAGGAGACCCCGCCGGTGGCGTTGTACCGCTTCGTCCGCAGCCAGATGTTCTCGAACTCCCGGCGCTTGTACACCCGTCGTACCGCGTCGTCCCCCGGCGAGGCCGGATCGTTGGCGATCACATCGCCGTCCGCGGTGAAGCCGATCACCGTCATGAGGTGTCCGGACGTGCCGTAACCCGCCCCGGTCAGCTCGGTGCTCAGGAACGACTGGGACGTTATGGCCGGGATGCCGGCCGCCACCAGCGTCTCCAGATCCGTCAGCGAGACGAGCCGGGTGACGACGCCCTGGAGGTCGGCGAAGGTCGCCGCGTAGGCCGCGTTGAACGGCCAGTTGCCGCAGCCCTCGTACTGGTAGTCGTAGGTGTAGCGCGCGGCCGCGTCGACCTGTGGATCGGCGTAGGACGGGTCGATCCAGGACAGTTGGCCGGCCGTGAGCCGGCCGCCCCAGTACTCCACGATCATCTGCGAGGAGGTCGGACTGCACCACGCCTCGCCGCCGTTGTCGTACTGCGGGTACTGGCCCTTGTGGATCTCCTGCGAGTAGCGCGGCACCACCAGTTCCTGCGCGAGGCCGGGCGTGGAGGCCGGGACGGTGAAGCGGTCGGGGATGTCGGAGCCCATCGCGCCGAGCCGCCACACGGTCGGGGTGAGCCGCGTGCCCGGCCTGCGGTAGAGGGTCAGGCGCAGCCGGTACGACACGAGGCGCAGCCCGGTGCTCGCGTCGTCGATGGCGAAGGTGTCGGTCCAGATGCTGCTCCGGCCGTCGCTCTGGCCGTCCACCGAGGTCCGCTTGATGTCCTGGTCGCCGGCCGCCCAGCGGCCCATCACGTACCAGGGCGTGTCGCCGCCGTCCGAGTACGTCCCGCTCAACTCCACCTGGATCCAGGTGCCGTCGGGGGTGTGCGCGTTCCAGGAGGAGACGACCTCGGTGGCCGGGACCGTGAGCCGGTACCGCGGGGCGGTCCAGGTGGCGTACTCCCAGGTCGCGGTGGTGCCGGTGTGCGGGTCGGTGTAGTCGACGGTGCCCGCGGGGGCGCCGATCTCCACACCGGGGCGGGGGCCGGAGACCGCGCGGGCGCCCCGGGCGGTGCCGGTGCGCCACTCGCTGTAGGTGGTCCAGGCGTGGTAGTCGACGGGGCGGGCCCCCGCCCGGCCGGGCTGGTCGGCGGCGACCGCCCGGGCGGTCGCGGTCCCGCGCTGGGCGGCCGCCGCGGCGGGCGTGGCGGCGCCGGCCACCGCGGCGGCGACCGCGACGGTCAGAACGGTTCTGCGGGACGGCTGTTGGGCGCTGCTCATGGGCGCGATTACCCCCAGGTGTCCGGAGTCATGGCTGGATCATGTGCACGTCGTGCGCCAACTATGGAGCAGCCGCCGGGCCCCTGCCAGCACTTGGGCGGATGCCGCGCCATGAATATTGGTCTGATCCGGTGACGGTGCGGGCGCGGGGC
>NZ_MUNF01000729.1 GCF_002154555.1 Streptomyces murinus | reverse complement strand
GGTGCAGTCCGAGGGCGTGGGCGTCGTGGGTGAGGGGCGAGGGGGCGGCGCCGGGGAGCGCGGCCGGCACGAGGCAGACGACGTCGCTGCGGGCGGCGAGGGCCATCGCGGCCAGATGACCGGGAAGGACGACGCTGACCCGCCGGTGCAGGCCCCGCTCGGCCAGGGCGGTGTCGAGCGGTCCGGTGAACCGGCCCCGGCGGCTGACCGCGACATGCTGGGCGGCCGCGAACCGGTCCGGGGTCAGCGGCCCCTCGGTGAGCGGATGCCCCGACCGGACGGCGGCCACCATACGGAGGCCGACCAGGTCCTCGACCTGGGTCTCGGGGTCCACATGGTCGATGGCTCCGATCTCCAGGTCGATCCGGCCGTCGCGCAGAGCGGGCCCCGCCTCCAGTTCCTCGGCCCGGATCCGGAACGAGACGCCCGGCGCCTCCCGCTGGGACAGCCGCAGCAGCCCCGGGGCCAGCGCCGCGCCGACCAGATCGGCGGCCTGAAGGGTGAAGGTGCAGTTGAGGCCGGCGGGGTCGACGCTCGCGCCGGGACTGAGCAGCGCGCCGAGGCCGCGCACCACCGCGGCGGCCTCCTCGCGCAGGGCCTGGGCGCGTGGGGTGGGAACCATGGTCTGCCCGGCCCGCACCAGGAGGGGGTCCTGAAGGACGCGGCGCAGCCGGGCCAGGGTGCGGCTCATGGCGGCGGGCGAGGTGTGCAGACGTGCGGCGGCGCGCGTCACGCTCTGCTCGGCCAGCAGGGCGTCCAGCGCGATGGCGAGATTGGCGTCGATGACCGGATCAGGGCTGCTCACCAGCGTTATTCCATTTCAGTCAATGATGCCGTGCCGAAGTTCCCATTGTGGCAGCACCGGGCCGCTCAGCAGGATGAGAGACGTACCCGATCAGCACGACCCACGAGGTATTTCATGATCGTCATTACGGCTCCCACCGGGAACATCGGCCGTCAGCTGCTCTCCCTGCTCCTGGAGTCCGCCCCCGCCGCGGGCGAGGAACTGCGCGTGATCGTGCGTGATCCCGCCCGGCTTCCGGACGCGGCGCGCGGACGCGTCGAGGTGGTCACCGGCTCGCACGCCGAAGCCGATGTCCTCGACCGGGCCTTCGAGGGCGCGGACGCCGTCTTCTGGCTCGTCCCCCCGGACGCCTCGCTGGCCCCGCAGGACGCCTACACCGGTTTCACCCGCCCCGCCGCCGAGGCGCTCAGGGCCCATGGCGTCGGCCATGTCGTCGGTGTCTCCGCGCTCGGCCGCGGCACCCCGCTCGCCGACCGGGCAGGACTTGTCACCGCCTCGCTGGCCATGGACGACCTGATCGCCGGCACGGGCGTCGCCTACCGGGCCCTGGCCAACCCGTCCTTCTTCGAGAACCTCTTGGAGGAATGCGACTCGATCCGCGAGAAGGGCGTCTTCACCGACTCCGTCGACCCCGACCGCAAGGCCCCCTTCGTCGCCGTCGCCGACATCGCGGCGGCCGCCGCCGGCCTGCTCCTCGACCGCTCCTGGACCGGCACCGGCAGCGTCCCGGTCCTCGGGCCCCAGGACCTGTCGCCCAACGACATGGCCCGCATCATGACCGAACAGCTCGGCCGCCCCGTCCGCTACGAACGCCGGCCGCTCGACGAGCTGTACACCACGCTCGTCGGCTACGGCCTCCACGAGGCGTTCGTGCAGGGCGTCGTCGACATGAAGCGGACCAAGGACGAGGGCCTCGACGCCGGTGTCGCCCGCACCCCGGACACCGCATCCGCCACCGGCTTCGAGCAGTGGTGCGCCCAAATCCTCAAGCCCGCCGTCCTCTCCTGAAGCCCGACACCACCCCCTTGCGGAGGCATCTCCATGCCCATGGACACGACCGGCGATCCCGTTGACACGACCGGCGACACCGAACCGCCCGTCACGGCGTTCATGCTCGTCAAGACCACGCCCGAATGGCTCGCCCTGACCGTCCAGGAACGCGTGGACGCCTTCACCACCCAGGTCCTGCCGGCCATCGAGGCCCGGACCACCGGCGTCCGATCACGCTTCTACGACACCGAGTTCTACTCCGTCCGCGTCACCGACGTATGGGTGTGGGAGGCCAAGGACCACCACGCCTACCAGCTCCTCGTCGACGCCCTGCGCGAAACCCCGTTCTGGGACCGCTACTTCGAGATCGTCGACCTCCTCGTCGGCACCGAGAACGGCTACGCGCGGACGTACGGCCTGGAACCCGTGGCCACCATCGTCACCTGACCCCCTGTCGCAGCACATCTGAAGCATGCCGGGCCCCGGTCGGCAACTCGCGGGAACCCGAGCCCGCTTCGCGCCGACTACTGCATCGGAGCCCGCCCCACGGGCACACGCCTCACGCAAGGAGCCCGCATGTCGATGAACCGGCCGGCCGCTGCCGCCGCCCTGGCCGCAGCGCTCTGTCTGCTGACGGCCGGGTGCGGATCGCCGTCCGCCGACAAGGCGACCGACACGACGGCCGCGGCCTCGGCGACCGGATACCCGGTGACCCTCGACAACTGCGGTGTGAAGGAGACCTTCGCGAAGGCACCCAGCCGGGTCGTCGTGATGAACGGCGCCTCCGTCGCCGAGGTCTCCACCCTGCTCTCCCTCGGCCTCGGCGACAGGATCGTCGCCAACGAGCAGAGCTACGGCATGTCCGAGGTGCCGGGCCGGGCCGCGGCGATCAAGAAGCTTCCCACGGGAGGCGTGAAGCTCAACGACGCCTACGACATCCCCCGCGAGGCCATGCTCGGACTACGCCCGGATCTGGTGCTGTCCACGACGTCGTACGGCTTCGACCAGAAGAACGGCTTCGCCACCCGAGGGCAGTTGAAGGACGTCGGCGCCAACACCTATGTCTCGCCGCGGGGTTGCGCCCAGGACACGTCCGGGATGACCATCGCCGACAGCTACCGGCTGCTGCGCGACATGGGCAAGGTCTTCGGCGTGAGCGACAGGGCCGAGAAGCTGATCGCCGCCTCCGAGAAGAACATCACGGCCGTCACCGCCAGGGTGAAGGGGGAGAAGAAGCCGAAGGTCATGGTGCTCTTCTCCAACATGTCCATGGGCGGCAACGACTTCAGCTCGGTCGTCGCCAAGGGCATCTACAACGACATCCTGGCCAGGGCGGGCGGCTCCAACGCCTTCGAGAACGCCTCCAGGACCTCCTTCGCCGACCTGAGCAAGGAGAAGGTGGCCGCCACCGACGTCGACGCGCTCGTCGTCATCGGCTACAACGACCCGAACCCGGCGGCCTACGCCAGGAAACTGCTCAAGGAGTTCCCCCAGTGGCCGGCCGCGAAGAACAACAAGTACGTGACGCTGTCCGACTCGATGTACCTCGGCCCCAGCAACGACGTGGCCGTTCGGAAGATCGCTCGGATGCTGCACCCGAACGCCTTCTGACCCGGCTCAGGGCCCCGCTCGCCTTCGCCCTGCTGCCCGTCGCGCTGGTCGCCACCATGATCGTGGCGATCAGCATCGGCGCGGTCGACGTGCCCGTCGGCGATGTGTGGGGGATCGTCCTCCACCATGTCACCGGCGCGCGGACGGGGCCCGCCGACCCCGCCCTCGACCAGATCGTCTGGAACTTCCGCACCCCGCGGGTCGTCCTGGCCGCCCTGGTCGGCGCGGGCCTCGCCGTGTCCGGCGCGGTGCTCCAGACCGTGGTGTCCAATCCGCTGGCCGACCCGATCGTGCTGGGCTTCTCCTACGGCGCCACGCTCGGCGCGGTCCTCGTCATCACCCTCGGCGGTGGCGTCGCGCTCGCCGGACTGGGAGTGTCGGCGGCGGCCTTCCTCGGTGCGGTGGCCGCCGGAGCCCTGGTCTTCGCGCTGGGCCGGCGCCATGGACGGATGGCGCCGACCCGGTTGGTCCTGGCCGGTGTCGCCGTCGGCTACGTCTTCCTCTCCGCGACCAGCTTCGTGCAACTCCAGGCGACCCCGACCGAGTTGCGGACGGTGATGTTCTGGATGCTGGGCAGCGTCGCGGGCGCACAGTGGGACCAACTCCCCACGGTGGCAGCGGTCGTGCTCGCCACGACCACGCTGCTGTCCCTGTTCGGCCGCCGCCTCAATGTGCTGCTGGCCGGCGACGAATCGGCGACCGCGCTCGGCGTCGACGTCAACCGGCTGCGCGCCGTCCTCCTGGTCCTCAGCGCGCTGCTGACCGGCACGGTCATCGCGGTCGCCGGCAGCATCGGCTTCGTCGGACTGATGATCCCGCACCTGGTGCGGCTGACCACCGGCGCCGACCACCGCCGGCTGCTGCCCCTGACGGCCCTGCTGGGGGCCCTCTACCTGGTCCTCGTCGACCTGCTCTCCCGCACCCTGGACCGCCCCGACGAACTGCCCCTGGGCATCCTCACCGCACTCCTCGGCGCCCCCTTCTTCCTGTGGCTGCTGCGCCGCGACAAGGGCCTGGACTGAACCATGGAACTCATCGTCGACCGGCTCCACGTCACCCTCGACCGCAACCCGATCCTGCGCGGCGTGAGCCTCGAAGTCGGCCAGGGCGACGTCGTCGGACTCGTCGGACCCAACGGCAGCGGCAAGTCCACCCTGCTGCGCACCGTCTACCGCGCACTGCGCCCGGCGACCGGTGTCGTCCGGGTGGGCGACGACGACGTGTGGGAACTGTCTCCCCGTGCGGCGGCCCGCCGTACCGCGGCCGTCCTCCAGGACACCGGCGGCAACACCACCGGCCTGACGGTCACCGAGATCGTGTCCCTCGGCCGCGCCCCCCACCACGGGCTGCTCGGCCGCGACGGCACCGAGGACCACAAGGCCGTGGCCGACGCCCTCGACCGCTGCGGCGTACGACCCTTCGCGGACCGGGACCACGCCTCCCTTTCCGGCGGCGAGCGGCAACGCGTCCTGCTGGCCCGGGCGTTGGCTCAGAAACCCAAGCTCCTCGTCCTGGACGAACTCACCAACCACCTGGACATCCGGGCCCGGTTCGAGCTGCTGGACCTGATCCGTGCCACCGGTGTCACCACGCTCGCCGTCCTGCACGACCTCGATCTCGCCGCCCGTCTCTGCGACCACCTCGTCGTCCTGCGCGCCGGAACCGTGGCCGCGGCGGGACCGGTCCTCAAGGTGCTCACCCCGGACCTCCTCGCCGATGTCTTCGGCGTCCACGCGCACACCGAACGGCACGCCGACGGCGTCATCCGGATCACGTACGCGGCCCGACCGCTCGCGCGGGACGTGGACCCCCGGGATCACCCATGTCGGCGTGACGGCACCCCTGTCGCCATGCCGCCACCGGGCACGCCCGCCCCGGACCGGGCGCGGTCCCCGAAGTGACCCGAGGCCGACGACGTGTGGGTGCGGCCGCCCCCGTGCTCCGGCTGCGACGGCAGGACAACCGGAGGAGGATGGTTCCGCGCGGACTGTCAGGGCCCGGACCACCGGGAACCTGCCTTCAGCGCTGCCGAGCGAGGTGTGCCGACGGAAGGCCCCGGCGATGAGCGGCGAAGGGCGATGAGCGGCGAAGCGTGGGCCGGCGTGGCGGTGGCGGGCGTCACGGCCGCGTACGCGCTCTGCTCACGGCGGCTGGCATCGTCCCCCGTGTCGTCGGCGATGGTGTTCGTCGGCTGCGGGATCCTGCTCGGTCCGGTGGCGCTCGACATCGTCGACCTGAAGCACAACTCCGAGCCGATCATCGCACTGCTCGAAGCGGCGCTCACCCTGGTGCTGTTCACCGACGCCATGACGGTCCGAAGACGGGATGTGCGGACCGACGGCTTTCTCCCGGCCCGGCTTCTGAGTATCGGTCTGCCGCTGAGCATCGGGGCAGGGTGGCTGCTCGCGTGGCCCCTGCTGCCCGGGCTGACCCTATGGGAACTCGCCCTGGTCGGCGCCGTCCTCGCGCCCACGGACGCGGCCCTCGGCAAGACCGCGATGTCCAGTCCACGAGTCCCCGCGCTGGTCCGGCACGGCCTCAATGTGGAGAGCGGTCTGAACGACGGCATGGTGCTGCCGTTCTTCGTGCTCTTCCTCGCCGTCATACCCGGCACGTCCGCCGCGCGAGAGGGCGCGTCCGGTGTCTTCTGGCGTGCGTTGGTGCTCAGTTCGGTGCTGGGATTCCTGGTCGGCGCCGTCGGCGGCCGGCTGTTGCGCGCGGCGCGGTCACGGGGATGGGTCTCGGGGGAGTGGGCGCAACTGTTCGTCCCGGCCGTCGCCACGGCCGCGTACGCACTGGCGCTCGTGGTGAACGGCAGCGGCTTCATCGGCGCCTGGATCGGCGGCTTCGCCTTCGGTTCCGCACTGCGGCGGCTTCCCGCCACCGAAAGCCGGTTCCCGACCGCCGAACGACGGCTCCCGACCGTCGAAAGCAGGCTCCCGGACACCGACCGCCAGGAGAGCCCCGGCCCCTCGCCGGACGCCCCCGACCCCGCCGCCCATTTCACCGAGCACCTCGGCGAACTCCTCGCCTCACTCAGCCTGCTGGTCTTCGGCGCCGTACTGCTCGGCCCGACACTGGAGCACCTGAGCTGGCGCATCGTCGGCTATGCGATTCTCAGCCTCACCGTCGTCCGCATGGTGCCCTTGGCCTTCGCGCTCGCCGGCAGCGG
>NZ_MUNF01000073.1 GCF_002154555.1 Streptomyces murinus | reverse complement strand
CCCGTGGCCAGCGTGCCGCACAAGGAGGCGGGGCTGTCCGTCTGGTACGGGTCGGTGCCCGCGGGGGCGCCTGGGTGGGGGGCCTGGCCCGCCAGCAGGGGGCGGAGGTACGACGTGGAGTCCTCGGCGCAGGACAGCGGGCCGGCCTCGACATACGCCGTGGTCAGCTGGACCTGGCGGGTGCGCAGGTCGTCGCGGGTGAAGCGGAAGGTCAGCGCGCGGCGGACGGTGAAGAGGGAGACGGGGGCGCTCGTGGTGCCGGTGGGGCGCAGGGCGTAGACGAAGGTGTGGTCGGCGCTGACCNNGCGCTCCGAGCCTGAGGGTCGCCAGGGCCAGCCGGTCGCGGGCCGGGTCCAGGCGCACCACCCAGCCGGTCGGGGCGTGCCGCCCGTCCGCCGCCGGGCGGTCGAAGCTCTGGTCGAACTGGGCGAGCTGGTCGGAGTCCACCAGCGCCCGCGCGGGGGCCGTCTCGTGCCCGGTGAGCACCTCCGGGTAGAGCGCGGAGCGGACGATGTAGTCCTTGGCCGTGGTCAGCGCCGTCATGACCTGGCTGTCGGAGAAGTGCGCGGTGCCCCGCGCGGCCGGCAGCGGGACCCCCTCGGCGCCGATGTCGAACCGCGCGGCGGGGCTGTGCGCGTACAGCGTCTCCGCGTCCGTCCCCCCGGGCACCTTGCCCTGCGGGGCGAGCGGTATCACCGTCATCCGCAGCGGTTCCACGGGCCGGGGGGCCTCGGCGGAGTCGTACGGATGGCGCACCCCCATGTAGACGGCGGTGCCGAAGGCCACGGCGATCAGCAGCACCAGGATCATCGCCTGGCGGACGAGCCCCCGGTGCAGCGGCCGGCGGCGCACGGCGGGCGCGTGGTCGGCCATCCGCTCCTCGGCCGAGTACTCCTGGAGGCGGGCAGCGCGCACGAACGACTCGTCGAACACGACGGATCGGTATTCGTCCTCCGCACCACCGGGGCCGCCCTCGGGTGTCCCCTCCGGTGGGTCTCCAGGCCCGCCCATACTTTCAGAGTGGGTTTGTGGGGCCCCGGGTAAACGCCCCGCTCCACCACAACTTCTGACAACTCCTCACCCGGAGCCGATCAGGGCAGGTGGGGCACCGCCGACACCGTGGGGCGCACGGGAGCGACCGTGGGGATCCGGTTCTGGCCCGTCGTGGTGGACGACGGCAGCTGGTCCCGGGTGCCCGAGGAGGCGCCACGGTAGACCGCGGCGAAGGCGAGGGCGACCATGCCGACACCCATCACCACGGCGAGCACCCAGGCCACCGGCCGGTGCCAGCGGGCCTGTCTGCCATGGCCGTCGAAGGGCCCCCGGTCGAGGGCGTAGACGTCGTCCAGGTCGTCGAGATCGTCGTCGTCCGGGTCCTCGCCGAGATCGGCGCCCCCGTAGGCGTCGTCGTACCGCTCGCCCCGGGCGCGGGCGCGGCGGGCGGCCTCGGAGGCCTCGGCTCTGGCCTCCGCGGCGGCAAGGAGGCGTTCGACGGCGGTCGGCTCATGGACCGTGGCCGCCCGTACGAAGTCCTCGTCGAAGACCACGGAGGCGAACTCTTCGTCCGACACCCCGCGGTCGTGGTCGTCGTCGGGCTCCCAGCCGTCAGGGAACGGCATGCCCCCCACGTCCTCCGGCACATGTCCAGAGTAGACCTGGGGGGTCAATTTGGGCAGACGGTACGGAAATTCATCCACCTGTCGAGACGCCCCGCGAGGCGGGATGTCAGCGGCGGACGTGCCCGTCGCCGGTGACGATGTACTTGGTGCTGGTCAGCTCCGGCAGGCCCATCGGGCCCCGGGCGTGCAGCTTCTGAGTGGAGATGCCGATCTCCGCGCCGAAGCCGAACTGGCCGCCGTCGGTGAACCGGGTGGAGGCGTTCACGGCGACCGTGGTCGAGTCGACCAACTGGGTGAACCGGCGGGCGGCCTGCTGCGAGGTGGTGACGATCGCCTCGGTGTGCCCGGAGGTCCACAGCCGGATGTGCTCGACGGCCTTGTCGAGGGAGTCCACGACGGCGGCGGCGATGTCGTACGACAGGTACTCGGTCTCCCAGTCCTCCGGGGTCGCCTCGACCACGGTGGCCTTCGAGCCCTCGGCGTGGGCCATGACCCGCTCGTCCGCGTGCACGGTGACACCGGCCTCGGCCAGCGCGTCCAGGGCGCGCGGCAGGAACTCGGCGGCGATGTCCTGGTGGACCAGCAGGGTCTCGGCCGCGTTGCACACGCTGACCCGCTGGGCCTTGGAGTTGACGAGGATGTCGATCGCCATGTCGATGTCGGCCTGCGCGTCGACGTAGACATGGCAGTTGCCGGTGCCGGTCTCGATGACGGGCACGGTGGACTCGCTGACCACGGTCCTGATCAGGGAGGCGCCGCCGCGCGGGATGAGGACGTCGACCAGGCCGCGGGCGCGCATCAGCTCGCGCACGGACTCGCGGCTCTCCCCCGGCACCAGCTGTACGGCGTCGGCGGGCAGCCCGGCGCCGCCGACCGCGTCCCGGATCACCCGGACGAGGGCGGTGTTGGACTCGTAGGCGGAGGCGGAGCCGCGCAGCAGGACGGCGTTGCCGGACTTCAGGCAGAGCGCGGCGGCGTCCGCGGTGACATTGGGGCGGGCCTCGTAGACGATGCCGACGACGCCGAGCGGGACGCGGACCTGGCGCAGGTCGATGCCGTTGGGCAGGGTGGAGCCGCGGACCACCTCGCCGACCGGGTCGGGCAGCCCCGCCACGTCGCGGACGTCGGCGGCGATGGCGCGGACCCGCTCGGGGGTGAGGGTGAGCCGGTCCACGATGGCCTCGCTGGTGCCGCTCTCGCGCGCCTTGGCCACGTCCTTGGCGTTGGCCTCGATGATCTCCCCGGTCCGTACCTCCAGGGCGTCGGCGATCGCCAGCAGCGCGTCGTCCTTCACGGCGCGCGGCAGCGGCGCGAGGTCGGCGGCGGCGGCCCTGGCCCGGTAGGCGGCCTGGGTGACCGGGGACATCGAGTCGTACGGCGAGAGCGTGGTCATGGGGGAAGGGTAGTGCGCGGTGCGGAGCCCTTCCGCGCGTGTTCCACACCCCGAGACGAAAACCCCGGAAAACCCCGGTAAGGGCTCAGAAGGGGTGGACCCCTACGGGGGTCGCGGGCGGCGGTCCGTACCCCTCCGCGATGCGCTGGTGGTACGTCTCGCGGTCGATGACCTCCAGACCGACGATCTCCCACGGGGGCAGTCCGGCGCTGAGCCGGTGCTCGCCCCACAGGCGCAGTGCGACCGCGGCCGCGTCATGCAGGTCGCGGGCCTCTTCCCAGTACCGGATCTCGGCGTGGTCGCTCGCGTATCTGCTGGTCAGCAGGAAGGGGTGGTCGTGAGCCAGCTGTTCCAGGGCCCGGCGCAGGTCCGTGAGGGGGACGCTCTTGCCGGCCACGCTGAGCGTGACGTGCCACAGCCGGGGCAGGTCCCTGGGTTCCTCGTAGGTGGTCCCGGCCGCGACGCTCGTCAGGGCACCTCGGGTGGTACCCCCAGGGCGCACTCGTCTCACGACGGCCTCCTTCACCCAAGTGCTCGGAAACATGTCTCGCACACAAAGTTGAGCAGGCCGTAAGGCTTCGCGGGGCGGTTTTACGGAACGTCCCCCACCGGAGGCCCCCCGGGGGCGCCCCGCTGTACGAGTGTCACCCGTGCAGGAGCACCAGGTCGTCCCTGTGTACGACCTCGCGTTCGTACGCCGGACCCAGTTCGCGTGCCAGCTCGTGGGTCGAACGACCGATCAGCCGGGGGATCTCCTTGGCGTCGAAGCTGACGAGCCCCCGCGCCACCGCGCGGCCACCGGCGTCCCGCAGCTCCACGGGGTCGCCCGCGCTGAACTCGCCCTCCACGGCGGCGATCCCGGCGGGCAGCAGCGACTTGCGGCCCTGGACGACAGCCGCCACGGCGCCGTCGTCCAGGGTGAGCGCGCCCTGCGGGGTGGAGGCGTGCTGGAGCCAGAGCAGCCGGTCGGCGGAGCGCTTGCCGGTGGGGTGGAAGTACGTGCCGGTGTCGCCGCCGCCGAGGGCGTCCGCCGCGTGCACGGCGGAGGTCAGCACCACCGGGATGCCGGCGGCGGCCGCGATCCGGGCGGCCTCCACCTTGGTCACCATGCCGCCGGTGCCGACGCCCGCCTTGCCCGCGCTGCCGATCTCGACGCCCGCGAGGTCCTCGGGGCCGTGGATCTCCGCTATCCGGGAGGTGCCGGGCCTGCTGGGGTCCCCGTCGTAGACCCCGTCGACGTCGGAGAGGAGGACGAGCAGGTCGGCGTGGACGAGGTGGGCGACGAGAGCGGCGAGCCGGTCGTTGTCACCGAAGCGGATCTCGTCGGTGGCGACGGTGTCGTTCTCGTTGACGATCGGCAGGGCGCCCATCGCGAGGAGCTTGTCGAGGGTGCGCGAGGCGTTGCGGTGATGGGCGCGGCGGCTCATGTCGTCGCTGGTGAGCAGGACTTGGCCGACGCGGACGCCGTACCGGGCGAAGGAGGCGGTGTACCGGGCGACCAGCAGCCCCTGCCCGACGCTGGCGGCGGCCTGCTGCCGGGCGAGGTCCCGGGGCCGGCGGCGCAGCCCGAGCGGCGCGAGCCCGGCGGCGATGGCTCCGGAGGAGACGAGGACGACCTCCCTGTCCCCGGTGCCGCGGCTCTTGGCCAGCACATCCACCAGGGCGTCCACCCGGTCGGCGTCCAGCCCGCCCGCCGCACTGGTCAGGGAGGAGGACCCCACCTTGACGACGATCCTGCGGGCCGTGCCCACGGCCTGCCTCGCGCTTGCCACCTTGCCCGCCGTCCCTTTCGCCCGTGTACCGGCCTCGTGCTGCGCAATGTACGCGACCGGGGGCCTTCGGTGCGCTCCGGTTTCGCCGAGCGGACACCGTCCGGCGGGCGGACGGCGCCGGGGAACCGGTGGGAAAGGGAGAGCGCGCGCCCCTTCACGAGATGTGCAATTCACGAAGGGCGCGCCGCTTTTTTCATTTCCGGTTCTCGGAGGAATTTCTTCGCGCTGCCGGCCCGGTTTCACCGCGCGAGATGCCACTGTCACCGCGCGAGGTGCCGGCACCGCCACCGCACCGGATGCCGCCGATCGGCGCCCGGCCGGGCGCCGGGCTTGCGACCGCGGCGTGTGGATCGATGTCGAATCCACCACATCCCGCCCGAAACCATGGACCGGAACGCACAACATCCGCACCACGGGCCCCGACCGGGCCGCGCGGGGCGGGTTGACCGGATCGTCCGGTTCGCGCCGCCGAAAGCGCCGTTCTCACCGTGGGCTCACCTTCTCTTACCCGGGCGGGCGGCCATCGGCGCGCATCGGCACCGCCCTGCCCGCGACGCCGGATCCGGCCACCTCGGGAGCCCCGCGCACGCGCCCGTGAGTCACGCCACACCCGGGCCACCGGGTCCCGTCCGGTCATACGGTGAGACCATCCGGTAGGGCACGTTAGGGTAGGGTTAAACGCCCCTTAACCTCGCACTCCTTGTGCCTCTCGCCTTCCGCTCCGCACCGGCAGCGGGAGGCGGTTGAGAGTCTGACCGACAGTCCAGGAGCCCCAAGCATGCCCGTAGCGAATGGAAACGCTTCGCCGAAAATAAGCGTTGTCGTCCCTGTCTACAAAGTCCAGGGATATCTCCGTGCGTGCTTGGACTCCATTCTGTCCCAGTCCTTCGAGGACTTCGAGATCGTCGCCATCGACGACCACTCGCCGGACTCCTGCGGTCGGATACTCGATGAATACGCCGCCCTCGACAGCCGCGTCATACCCGTGCACCTGGAGGAGAACCAGGGCATCGGAAAGGCGCGTGACGCCGGTGCGCTGAAGTCCCGCGGCGAGTACATCCTCTTCCTGGACAGCGACGACACCCTGGCCGACGGCGCGCTCCAGGCGATCGCCGACCGGCTGGAGGCCACGGGCGACCCCGACATCCTGCTGCTCAACCACGTCCGCACGTACTGGAACAACCGGGTCCAGGCGAGCGCGGCCGGTGAACTCCTCGCGAGCGCGGGCACGGACGTCTTCACGGCGCTCGAACGGCCGGACTTCCTCACCATGTTCGCCGTCGTCTGGAACCGCGCCTACCGCCGCGAGTTCTACGTCGGCAACAACTTCATCTTCACGGACGGCATTTACGAGGACGCGCTCATGGTCTACAAGACCATGCTGACCGCGGAGACCATCGCCGCCACCGACCATGTCTGTGTCGAGTACCGCCAGCGCCGCCAGGGCAACTCCATGCGGACGCCCGGCCGCAAGCACTTCGGCATCTTCCAGCAGTACGCGCGCCTGTTCGAGTTCCTCGACCAGCACCCCGAGACCGAGCCGGTGCGCGCCCTGCTGTTCGAGCGCGCGGCGAGCCACTACCTGTTCACGCTGGCCCGCGAGGACCGCATCGTCCCCAAGGACCGCGCGGAGTTCTTCAAGCTCGCGGCCGCCTCGTACAAGCGCTACAAGCCCAAGGGCTTCGTGCTTCCCGAGGGCTCCCAGGGCGTCCGGTTCCAGCTGCTGGAGCGCGGCTCCTACACGGCGTACGCCGCGGTGACCGCCGCCGGCAACACCCGCCGCCAGGTCATCCAGCGCGCCACCAAGGTCAAGACCAAGCTCGGCAAGACCGCCTACAACCGGCTGTACCGGCTGCACCTGCGCCGCCCGGTGGACGAGAACCTCGCGGTCTACGCGGCCTACTGGAACCGCGGTGTCGCCTGCAACCCCGCGGCCATCTACCACAAGGCCAAGGAACTCGCCCCGAACGTGCACGGGGTGTGGATCGTGCGCCGCGACATGGTGGACAACGTCCCCGCGGGCGTCGACTACGTGGTGGCCAACTCCCCGCGTTACTGGGAGGTCATGGCCCGCGCCAAGTACCTCGTCAACAACGTCAACTTCCCGAACAACATCGTCAAGCGGCCCGAGCAGGTCTTCCTCCAGACCCATCACGGCACCCCGCTGAAGCAGATGGGCATCGACCAGCAGAAGTACCCGGCGGCGGCGAAGAACATGAGCTTCGCCAAGATGCTGGAGCGGGCCGACAAGTGGGACCTGAGCCTCACCTCCAACCAGCACTCCACGGAGAACTGGGAGCGGGTCTACCCCTGCGCGTTCGAGGCGATCGAGTTCGGCTACCCGCGCAACGACGTCTTCTTCCGCACCGACGGTGACGACGTCCTGCGCATCCGCCGCGAGCTGGGCATCGAGGACGGCAAGAAGGCCATCCTGTACTGCCCGACCGTGCGCGACTACCAGAAGGGCTACGTCCCCCGGATCGACCTGGAGCGCTTCTGCTCCGAGCTCGGCCCGGACTTCGTCGTCCTGGTGCGCACGCACTACTTCTACGGCGCCGACCCCCGCCTGGAGGCCCTCCAGGAGCGCGGTCTGATCAAGGACGTGTCCACGTACCCGGTGGTGGAGGACCTCTGCCTGGCCGCCGACGCGCTGATCACGGACTACTCGTCCATCATGTTCGACTACGCGTGCCTGGACCGCCCGATCGTCACCTACGCGGACGACTGGGAGGTCTACCGCAAGGCCCGCGGTGTCTACTTCGACATCCTCTCCGGCCAGCCGGGCGAGACGCCGGGTGCGACCGCGACCGACGAGGACCAGCTGATCGAGGTCTTCCGTTCCGGTGCCTGGAACGGCTCCAAGGCCGCCGAGCTGCGTGCCGCGTTCCGTGAGCGCTTCGTGCAGTTCGACGACGGAAACGCGGCCGAGCGTGTGGTGCGCCGGCTCTTCCTCGGCCAGCGGGAGACCACCCCCGCGGTGCTTCCGCTGGACGAGCGGACGCCCGCGCCCGCGCCGGAGACGCTCGCCCAGGCCCGCATCCCGCGGCAGCCCACCGGTGAGCACGGCCTCATCGACGCCTGAGCCGGGCCCAGCCACGCCTGAGCCGGGCCGGCCGCGCCTGAGCACGGCTCATCGACGCCCGAACGCGGCCGGGACCGACCCCCGGCCGCACCGGCGCCCGACGCGCTAAACGAGAGAGACGAACACCTGATGGCTTCCCGCCCCACCATTTCCAAGGCGGTCATACCGGCGGCGGGTCTCGGTACCCGCTTCCTGCCGGCGACCAAGGCGACTCCCAAGGAGATGCTGCCGGTCGTCGACAAGCCCGCGATCCAGTACGTGGTCGAGGAGGCCGTGTCCGCGGGGCTCGACGACGTCCTGATGATCACCGGTCGCAACAAGCGTCCCCTGGAGGACCACTTCGACCGCAACTACGAGCTGGAGTCGGCCCTCCAGAAGAAGGGCGACGCGAGCCGGCTCGCCAAGGTGCAGGAATCCAGCGACCTGGCGACCATGCACTACGTCCGCCAGGGCGACCCCAGGGGCCTCGGCCACGCCGTGCTGTGCGCCGCCCCGCACGTCGGCCACGAGCCCTTCGCTGTCCTGCTCGGCGACGACCTGATCGACCCCCGTGACCCCCTGCTCCAGCGCATGATCGAGGTCCAGGAGCAGCACGGCGGCAGCGTGATCGCCCTCATGGAGGTCGCGCCCGAGCAGATCCA
>NZ_MUNF01000728.1 GCF_002154555.1 Streptomyces murinus | reverse complement strand
TGGCCGCCCTGCTGGTGCTGTCGGTGGGCCGGCGCGCGCCCCTGCGCCTCGTGCTCACCGGCGTGGCCCTCACCGCCGTACTGGGCGGCATCGCCCTCGGGCTGCGGCTGATGAACCCGAAGCTGTTCGACGCCTACCGGTTCTGGTCGGTCGGCACCCTCGCCGGACGCGAACAGGAACCGCTGACCCTGCCGCTCGTCGCCATCGGCGTCGCCCTGGTGGCGGCGCTGGCGCTGGGGCGGTCCCTCAACGCCCTGGCACTGGGCGAGAACGTGGCCCAGACCCTGGGCGCCGGGGTGGCCCGCACCCAGGCCGTCACCCTGGTGCTCATCACCGTGCTCAGCGGCGCCGCGACCGCGGTGGCGGGCCCCATCCTGTTCGTCGGCCTCATCGTGCCGCACCTCGCCCGCAGGGCGGCGGGCGGCTCGGTGCCCTGGCTGCTGCTGTACTCGATGGTGCTCGGTCCGGTGCTGCTGCTGGCCGCCGACACCGCGGCCCGGGTGCTGCTGCCCACCGGGGAGATGCCGGTGGCCATCGTCACCGCGTTCCTCGGCGGCCCCATGCTGATCTGGACCGTCCGCCGCTACGGGGCGGGGGCACTGTGAGCGGGTACGCGCCGCGGGTGGCGCGCCGCCCGCTGCTGGTCGCCGTCGTCCTGGCCGCCCTGGTCCTCGCGCTCGGCCTGCTGGGGCTGTGCTACGGAGCGTCCTGGGCCACCCCCGGGGAGGTGCTGTCCGCCCTGACCGGGCGGGAGCGGTCCGTGGTGATCCTCGACTGGCGGCTGCCCCGGGTGGCGGCGGGCGCCGTCTTCGGGGCAGCGCTCGGGGTGGCGGGAGCCATCTTCCAGAACCTGACCCGCAATCCCCTCGGCAGCCCCGACGTGATCGGCCTGGACGCCGGCTCCTACACCGGGGCACTGTTCGCCATGACCGTGCTCTCGGGCACATCGGCGCAGCTGGCCACCTCCTCGGTGGTCTGCGGACTGCTCGTGTCGGCCGTGGTCTATCTGCTCTCCGCCGACCGGGGCTTCTCCGGGCTGCGGCTCGTGGTGATCGGCATCGCGGTCAACGCGATGGTGACCGCGCTCAACTCCTGGATCGTGCTCCGCGCCGACCTGGACATCGCGATCGCCGCGGTCGGCTGGAGCGCCGGTTCGCTCAACGGCGTGGACTGGTCGGACCTGTGGATCCCGTTCTGGGTGATCGCCGTACTGCTGACGGCCATCGCCGTGCAGGCCCGTGCCATGCACCAGACCGCTCTCGGCGACCCGCTCGCGGTCACCACCGGGGTCGCGCTCGGCCGGCTGCGGCTGCTCATGGTGCTGGTCGGCGTCGGCTGCACGGCGACGGTGACCGCGGTGGCCGGGCCGATCGCGTTCATCTCGCTGGCCGCTCCGCAGATCGGCCGCAGGCTCGCCGGCTCGGCGGGCATCCCGCTGCTCCCGGCCGCCCTGACCGGAGCCGTCCTGCTCCAGGGCGCCGACCTGATCGCCCAGGCGCTGCTGGCGCCGGTCGCTCTGCCCGTCGGCGTGGTGAGCACCGCGGTCGGGGGCTGCTATCTGATCTGGCTGCTGACCAAGGAGGTGAGGCGCGCATGAGCGCACGCCTGACCGCGCGGGAGATCACCCTGCGCTACGGCGACCGGGTGGTGGCCACCCGGCTGAGCCTCGACATACCCGACGGCGCGTTCACCGCGATCGTGGGACCCAACGCCTGCGGGAAGTCCACCCTGCTGCGCGCCTTCGTCCGGCTGCTGCGCCCCGCCGAGGGCCAGGTGGAACTCGACGGGCGCGAGGTCGGCTCGTACCCGTCCAAGGAACTCGCCCGCCAGGTCGGCTTCCTGCCCCAGGACCCGCTGGCCCCGGACGATGTGAAGGTACGGCAGCTCGTCGCTCTCGGACCACAGGGACAGCAGCGACTGGTGCGGGAACCGGCCGCGGGCGACGAGCTGCCGTACCTTC
>NZ_MUNF01000727.1 GCF_002154555.1 Streptomyces murinus | reverse complement strand
TCCCGGGCACGGCCCGCGGCCCAGATGGCCGTCGGTGAGCAGGGCGTCGTGGCCGCGGGCCGTGCCCGGGACGATGTGCCGCAGTCCGCCCCCGCCGCGCAGCCCCGGCAGCGCCTGGTCGGTGGCGCGCAGCCGGGCGGCGACCACCGCGCGCCGCTCGGTCTGGTAGCTGTCGAGCAGCGCTTCGTGCGGCCCGTGGTGCCAGGCGGAGGCCAGCTTCCAGGCGAGGTTGTCGGCGTCCCGCAGCCCCTCGTCAAGACCCTGCGTACCCAGCGCGCCCAGCAGATGCGCCGCGTCGCCCGCGAGGAAGACACGGCCGTCGCGCCACCGCCTGGCCAGCCGGTGGTGCACCGTGTGGACGCCGGTGTCGAGCAGGTCGTACGCCGGTGTGGCACCGTCGGTCCAGCCCGCGAGGGTCTCGCGGATCCGGGCCACCAGCAGTTCGGGCGTGACGAGGTCCTTGCCTGGTGGCAGTAGCCAGTCCAGCCGCCAGGCGCCGTCCGGCAGGGGGCGGGCGGTCACCTCTCCGGCGAAGGGGCCGGACGACCGCCATGGCGGCATCCGGTGCAGCAACGCCTGGTCGGTCCAGGGGAGTTCCGTGCGCAGCGCGGCGACCGCGTGCCGCTCCACCGCCGTACGGCCGGGGAAGCGGATGTCCTGGAGCTTGCGCACGGTCGAGCGGGTGCCGTCGCAGCCCACCAGGTGACTCCCGCGCCAATAGGTGCCGTTGGGGCCCCGGGTGTGCGCGGTGACGCCGGAGGGCTCCTGCTCGATCGAGTCCAGGCGGCTGTCGGCGGCGATCTCCACCAGCGGCTGATCGGCGGCGGCCGCCCGTAGCAGGCCCGAGATCACATGCTGGGCGATATGCACCGGGGCGGGCTCGTCCGGGGCGAAGACGATCTCGCTCACCACCTGGCGGCGGCGCATCGCGCGCCAGCCGGTCCAGCGCACGCCGTGGTGGTCGAGGGCCGTCCCGGTCAGCCGTTCCAGCAGCGCGGCCGTGTCGGGGCGCAGTACGGCGGTGCGCGCCGGGCGGGGTTCCTCCTTGCCGGGGCCCTCGTCCAGGACGACGGTCGGCACCTCCTGGCGGGCCAGCGCCAGGGCGAGCGTGAGCCCGACGGGCCCCGCTCCGACGATGATCACCGGGTCCACGGCGCGGCGCCCCCTGTCCGCGGCGATGCCTCGACGGCAGTGGGTGAACAGCAAGGTGAGGCCGGGTGCACGATCACAGAACGTATGCAACCCATTGGCAGAGTATGCGTCAAGTGACCCTCGGGGGCAGTGGCGATCATGCCACTGCCCCCGGCCCAATCATGGGACTTGAATGATCGTCACTTCTTGGTGCCGTTGATGTCACCGATGCCGGAGGGATGACCGGCCGGATCCGCGCCGTTCGCCGCCGTGCCCGCGATGTCCGCCACGTCCTGCGCGCCCAGCACCGCGCCGGTCGACTTCTTGCCCCGCCGCAGCCGGCCCTCCAGCCAGTGCGCGAAGGAGGTCAGCGAGAAGTTGATGAGCACGTAGATCACGGCCACGACGGTGAGCGAGGCGATGAAGTTGCCGTAGTAGCCGCTCATCGTGTTGGCCGAGGCCAGCAGTTCGGGGAAGGTGAGGACGGCGCCACCGAGGGCGGTGTCCTTCACGATGACCACCAGCTGGCTGACGATCGCCGGGAGCATCACGGTGACCGACTGCGGCAGCAGCACCAGCCGCATCAGCTGGCCCTTGCGCAGACCGATCGCCAGGGCCGCCTCGGACTGGCCCTTGGGCAGCGAGAGGATGCCCGCGCGGACGATCTCCGCGAGCACCGACGCGTTGTACAGCACCAGTCCGGTGACGACCGCGTAGAACGGCCGGTCGTCCGAACTGACATCGGTGTACTGGGCGAAGAGCGCGAGCCCGAAGATCATCAGGACCAGTACGGGGATCGCGCGGAAGAACTCGACCAGGACCGCGGCGATCACGCGCACCCAGGCGTGGTCCGAGAGCCGTGCGATGCCGAGGACCGCGCCCAGCGGAAGCGCGATGACCATCGCCAGCGCCGCCGCCTCCAGGGTCTTCTGGAGGCCCGGCCAGATGTACGTGGTGTACGCCTCGGAGCCGGAGAAGAAGGGCTTCCACAGGGCCCAGTCCAGCTGGCCTTTGTCGCTGAGGGCGCTGTAAACCCACCAGAGGAGGGCCGCGAGGACGACCAGGAAGGCCGCCGTGTACAGGACGTTGCGCCGCTTGGCGCGGGGTCCCGGAGCGTCGTACAGGATCGATGTCATCGCTTCACCGCCACCTTCTTGCCCACCCAGCCGAGAATCAGGCCGGTCGGCAGGGTCAGGCAGACGAAGCCGAAGGCGATGACCGCCGAGATCGACATCAGCTGCGCCTCGTTCTCGATCATCTTCTTCATCAGCAGGGCCGCCTCCGCCACATTGATCGCGGCGGCCACCGTCGTGTTCTTCGTCAGCGCGATCAGTACGTTGGTCAGCGGCCCGACGGTCGCGCGGAAGGCCTGCGGGAGCACGACCAGGCCCAGCACCTGGGAGAAGCTGAGACCGATGGCCCGTGCCGCCTCCGCCTGGCCGACCGGCACCGTGTTGATGCCGGCCCGGATCGCCTCGCACACGAAGGCCGAGGTGTAGACGATCAGACCGAGCACGGCCAGCCGGAAGTTGATCGCGTCGAAGCCCTTGGCGCCCAGACTGATGCCCAGCGTCTGGTTCAGACCGAGCGAGGAGAACAGGATGATCACCGTGAGCGGGATGTTCCGCACGATGTTCACATAGGCGGTGGCGAAACCGCGCATCAGCGGTACCGGGCCCACCCGCATGGCGGCCAGCAGGGTGCCCCAGACCAGGGAGCCCACGGCCGACAGCAGGGTGAGCTGCACCGTCGTCCAGAAGGCGCCCAGTACGTCGTAATGTCCAAGAAAGTCGAACACGATCTCCCGCGCTTCCGCGTGTAGGGATGCCCACGGTGCGCCGCCGTCGTCAAAGGCGGCGCACCGGCAGGGCGTTGCCTCAGCTCTTGACGTCGCCGATCTTCGGCGCGGGCTCGTTCTTGTAGTCGGCCGGACCGAAGTTCTTCTTCACGGCCGCGGCCCAGGAGCCGTCGGAGACCATCGACTCCAGGGCCGTGTTGATCTTCGCCTTGAGGTCGCTGCCCTTCTTGACGCCGATCCCGTAGTTCTCGTTGGTCATCTTGAAGTTGCCGAGCTTGAACTTGCCCTTGAACTGGGCCTGGGCGGCGTAACCGGCGAGGATCGAGTCGTCCGTGGTGAGCGCGTCGATGGCGCCGCTCTGGAGACCGGAGAGACACGCCGAGTAGGTCGGGTACGTGACGAGGTCGGTCTTGAGGTTCAGCTTGGCCTTGAGGTTCTGGGCCGAGGTCGAGCCGGAGACCGAACACAGCTTCTTGCCGTTCAGGTCCTTCGGCGCCTTGATGGCCGTCTCGTCGGCGCGCAGCAGCACGTCCTGGTGGGCCAGCAGGTACGGGCCGGCGAAGTCGACCTTCTGCTCGCGCTCCGGGGTGATCGAGTACGTGGCGGCGATGAACTGGACGTCACCGCGCTGGAGCATGGTCTCGCGGTCGGCGCTCTTCGACTCCTTCCACTCGATCTGGTCCGAGCCGTAGCCGAGCTTCTTGGCGACATAGGTGGCCACGTCGACATCGAAACCCGCGTAGCCCTGCGGCGTTTTCTGGCCGAGGCCGGGCTGGTCGAACTTGATGCCGATGGCGATCTTCTTGCCGCCGGAGGACCCGTTGTCGTCCTTCTTGTCGCCACCGCACGCGGTGGCGGCGAGGCTGAGGGCGAGAACGGCGGCCGAGGCGGCGGTGACCTTGCGGAGCTGCATGCTGAACATCCTTCGAAGTGGTGCGGGACGAGGCCCGTCGGGAGAAATCGATCCAGGCGCCTGCGACGGCCGCCCGCGGCCTCAGTGGTGCAGGATCTTGGACAGGAAGTCCTTGGCCCGGTCGCTGCGCGGGTTGCTGAAGAACTGGTCGGGCGCGGCCTGTTCGACGATCCGGCCGTCCGCCATGAAGACCACCCGGTTGGCGGCCGAGCGCGCGAAGCCCATCTCATGGGTGACGACGATCATCGTCATGCCCTCGCGCGCCAGCTGCCGCATGACGTCCAGGACTTCGTTGATCATCTCGGGGTCGAGGGCTGAGGTCGGCTCGTCGAAGAGCATGACCTTCGGGTTCATCGCCAGCGCCCGGGCGATGGCGACACGCTGCTGCTGGCCGCCGGACAGCTGGGCGGGGTACTTGTCCGCCTGGGTGCCCACGCCGACCCGGTCGAGCAGGGCCCGCGCCTTCTCCTCGGCCTGCTTCTTGTCGGCCTTGCGGACCTTGATCTGGCCCAGCATGACGTTCTCGAGCACGGTCTTGTGCGCGAAGAGGTTGAAGGACTGGAAGACCATCCCGACGTCGGCGCGCAGCCGCGCCAGCTCCCGGCCCTCGTGCGGCAGGGGCTTGCCGTCGATCGTGATGGTGCCCGAGTCGATCGTCTCCAGGCGGTTGATGGTGCGGCACAGGGTCGACTTGCCGGACCCGGAGGGCCCGATGACGACCACGACCTCGCCGCGGTCGATCGTCAGGTCGATGTCCTGGAGCACGTGCAACGCGCCGAAGTGCTTGTTGACGCTCTTCAGGACGACCAGTTCGTCGGAAGCGGCCCTGTCCTCCTTGGCCACCGATACTTCGGTCATCGCTTCACGGCTCCGTCCTCCTCGGTTTCGGAGGACAGTAATGACGGGCTGTGACCTGCGTCATCACATCTGAGGGAGATCTGAGCATCACGATCCGGTAGCCGTCGTACACATGTCGTAGCGGTAGCCGTCAGGATGCGTATCGGCCGCATAACGGAAGCGACGGGCAACCGGAAGCCACTTGACGGCGTCCTGCTCCATCGGCGTCACTGCCATGGTGCCCGCGCGCGGGCAC
>NZ_MUNF01000726.1 GCF_002154555.1 Streptomyces murinus | reverse complement strand
GGCCGCCGCCGAACTGGCCCGGCTGTGCGGGTATCTGCCGCTCGCGCTGCGCATCGCGACCGCGCGGCTGCGCAACCGCCCGCGCTGGACCCTGGCGTACCTGGTGGAGCGGCTGCGGGACGAGACCCGGCGGCTGGACGAACTCAGCCTGGGCGAGCGGAGCATCGCCGCGACCCTGCGGCTGTCGTACCAGGCCCTGGACAAGGACTCCAGGACCGCCTTCCGTACCCTCGCCCTGCACCCCGGCGGGGACATCGATGTCTATTCGGCGGCCGCCCTGCTCGGCATGGACGTCCGGATCGCCGAGGACACGCTGGAACGGCTCCTCGACGTCCATCTGGTGCTGCAACCGGAGATCGGCCTGTACACCATGCACGACCTGGTGCGCAGCTTCGTCCGTAGTCTGCGCGGCGAGCCCACCGCACAGGACGACGGGGCCGCGGTCGAGCGGCTGCTCGACTACTACCTGACGGCCACCGAGGCGGCCTGCGAGGTGCTGTTCCCCGGGCGCCGGCGCCGGCCCACCGGGATCCCGCCGTCGACGGCGGAGCTGCCCGACCTCACCCACGAGAAGCTGGCGCAGGTCTGGTTCTCCCGCGAGCACCCCGGGCTGCTGTCCCTGGTCACCCTGGCCGAGCGGTCCGGGCATGACCGGCACGCGGTGTGCCTGGCCCGCAATCTCGTCTTCCACCTCAACGCGCGCGGTCATCTCCAGGAGTTCGCGCAGCTGTGCCGCCTCGCGGTCACGGCCGCCCGGCGCCTGGGCGACCTGGACCTGCTCGGCGTCAGCCTGTCCAACCTGGGTGTCGCCTGCTGGAAGCTCGGCCGCTACGAGGAGGGTGTCAAGGTCGCCGAGGAGGGCCGGGACGTCGCCGCCCGGCTGGGCGACCGGCACACCCAGGCGCACACCGAGAGCACGCTCGGTCTGTACAAGAGCCTGCTGGGCCGCTTCCCCGAGGCGCTCGTCCACCTCCAGTGGGCGATCACCTGCGAACGCGAACTCGACTCGCCCCGCGCCGAGGCCGAGAGCCTCACCGCCCTGAGCGCCCTGTACGAGCAGTGGGGCAAGTATCCGGAGGCCGCCGAGGCGGCCTCCGGATACTTGCC
>NZ_MUNF01000725.1 GCF_002154555.1 Streptomyces murinus | reverse complement strand
CGCCCTCCCCGCAGCCCCAGGTTCCCGGCTACGGCTATCCCCAGCAGCCACAGCCCGCCCCGTTCCAGCAGGCGCCCACGGCGTACATCCCGCAGCAGGCGAGCGCCCCGCGCGGCTACCCCGGCCCGGGGGCCCCGCAGCAGCGCCCGATGCAGCCCGGCACCGGCTACGAGGCGATGCGCCCGGCCGCGCCCCGGCCCGTGCAGGCGCCGTACCAGGACCCGTACAACAACCCTCAGCAGCGAGGTTACTGATCGAAGCGCCCCCGCTGTCGGTGGCACCTGGCACGATGGCGACATGGAACTCGCCGCAGTGCAGTCGATCCATCTCTACCCGGTCAAGGCGTTCCAGGGCCTCGCGGCCGACGCGGCCGTGGTGGAGCCCTGGGGGCTGGCCGGAGACCGGCGCTGGGCACTGATCGACGCCGGGGGGAAGGTCGTCACCCAGCGGGAGCAGCCACGTCTCGCCCTGGCCGCCGCCGAGCCTCTGGCCGGCGGCGGTCTGCGTCTGTCGGCGGCCGGGCGAGCGGCGATCACCATCGAGGTGCCGGAGCCCTCGGACACCGTGCCGGTGAACATCTTCGGGCAGAAGATGGAGGCGGTGCCGGCCGCGGCGGCGGCGCACGCATGGTGCAGCGCCTATCTCGACTTGGACGTGCGCCTGGTGCATCTGGACGACCCGGCCACCCGCCGCCCCGTCGACCCGGACTACGCGCTGCCGGGCGAGACGGTCAGCTTCGCCGACGGCTATCCCCTGCTCGTCACCACAGCGGCCTCGCTCGACGCCCTCAACTCCCTGATAGCCGAGGGCCGGCACGCCGCCGAGGGGCCGCTGCCCATGAACCGGTTCCGGCCCAGCGTCGTGGTCGGTGGCACCGAGGCGTGGGCGGAGGACGAGTGGGCGCGCCTCTCCGTCGGCGAGGTCGTCTTCCGGGTGGCGCGCACCTGCGGGCGCTGTGTGGTGACCACCACCGACCAGGGCACCGCCGCGCGCGGCCGGGAGCCGCTGTACACGCTGGCCCGGCATCGCAGATTCGGCAGGAGTCTCGTCTTCGGGCAGAACCTCGTTCCGCTCACGCGCGGGACCATCCGGGTCGGTGATCCGGTCCGGGTGCTGGAGCGGGGCGGGAGCGTATCGGCCGGAGATCGGTAGATCGGGGAACCCCGGGGGCGTTCCCGGTCGTTGGGGTGACATGAGAAATGCGTGAGACGTCGCGGCCGTGACCGGCCGCGGGGGACGTGGGGGGTGGGGAGATGCGGGCAGTCACAGGTCTGTGGCGCTGGAGACGCAATCCGCTGTGCCGCGCGACCGATCTGGCCGAGGCGTGGGTGGCGCTGGTGGCACTGATGCTGATCACCGTGGTGGCGCCCTTGACGGGCGCGCTGGTCGGCTTCGTCGCCGAGGACTCGCTCCAGCGTGCCGCGCGGATGGAACAGCACACCCACCATCCGGTCATGGCCACCGTGGTACGGCCGCTGGGCCGGGCCCCCGAGGGCGATCCCGACTCCGCCGGGGCGCACGAGGCCCGCAGCCGCGTCCTCGCCGACTGGCCCGCGCCGGACGGCAGCGCGCACCGCGGCCCGGTCCTCGCCGACCTCAAGTCCCCTCATGCCGGTGACCACTTCGGGCTCTGGACGGATCCGCAGGGCCGAATAACGACCCGCCCGCTGGACTCCGTCACGGCCACGGCCCATGCCGTCCTGGCCGGATTCGGCGCCGCCCTGCTGACCGCGGGCCTGGTCGAGACCGCCCGGCGGCTCATCGTCTGGCGCATGGTCCGCCGCCGGTACGCACGCTGGGAGCAGGCCTGGGACCGGGCGGGCCCGGACTGGGGCAAGGCGGGCACCGGCAGCTGACCGCGGGTGGGCTGTGGTCAACCCACCCCGGGCGCACACGCTACGGTGGACCGGCCGAAGCGCTTTCGGCGACAACCCGCGGACGGGCGCACGTCAGGGACTCGCGGAGACGCGGGGACACGGACGGGCGGGCCCAGGGGCCGGGCACACGCACGGACCCGGCAGCGCCGCCCGTACGCGGCGGCGGCCATCAGTACGACGAGGTGGGGGCACGGCAACGCCATGGCACAGGGCACGGTCCAGGTGACGCACACCGGTACCTCGCGGTGGCGGCGCCGCACGGGTGAGTACGCATCGCTCGCCGCCGCCCTGGAGGCCGCCGCCGACGGCGACGTCCTCACCATCGCCCCCGGCACCTACCGGGAGAACCTCGTGATCCAGCGGGCGGTGACGCTCCGCGGGCCGGACGGCTCGCCCGGCTCGGTGCGGATCGCGCCGGTGGACGGGGTGCCGCTGACCGTGCGGGCCTCGGCCGTGGTGCACGACCTGCATGTGGAGGGCCAGGACGCGGCGGCACCCGCGCTGCTGGTCGAGGAGGGCACGCCCGAGCTGATGGACGTGCGGATCGTGACCCGCTCGGCCGTCGGCGTGGAGGTGCGCGGCGCGGCCCGACCGACCGTGCGCCGGCTCACCGTGGACAACCCGGCCGGTATCGGCATCGCCGTACTCGACGGCGGCAGCGGGGTGTTCGAGGAGTGCGAGATCGTGGCGGCCGGACAGGCGGGCGTGGCGGTGCGCGGCGGCGGCCATCCGCGCCTGGACCGCTGCCGGGTGCACCACGCCTCGGGCACCGGGTTCAGCGTGACCGGGGAGAACTCCGCGCTGGAGGCGGTCGGTTGCGAGATCTACGAGGTGCGCGGCTCCGGGGTGCAGGTCAGCCAGCGAGCGACCGCGCAGCTGACCGACTGCGATGTGCACCGCACCACCGCCGACGGCGTCACGCTGGACACGGACGCGGTGCTCACGCTGGAGGACTGCCGGATCCACGACATCCCGGAGAACGCGGTCGATCTGCGCTCGCGTTCGGTGCTCACACTGACCCGCACGACGGTCCGGCAGTTCGGGCGCAACGGGCTGTCGGTGTGGGACCCGGGCACCCGGGTGGACGCCAACCAGTGCGAGATCTTCGACAGCACCGGTGACTATCCGGCGGTGTGGGTGAGCGACGGCGCCACCGCGGTGCTGGACTCCTGCCGGGTGCACGATGTGCCGGACGCGCTGTTCGTGCTGGACCGCGGTTCGCGGGTGGACGTGGTGGACAGCGATCTGTCCCAGGTGCGCAACACGGCCGTGTCGGTGAGCGACGGGGCGACCGCGCAGCTGGACGACTGCCGGATCCGGGACACGGCGACCGGCGCCTGGTTCCGGGACCACGGCAGCGGCGGCACCCTCAACAACTGCACCGTGGACGGCACCCAGACCGGTGTGATCGTCACCAAGGGCGCCGACCCGACCATCGAGCGCTGCACCGTCGACTCCCCCGCCGAGGCCGGTTTCTACGTCTCCGCGGGCGGCCGGGGCAGCTTCCTGAACTGCCGGGTCACCGGGAGCGGCGGCTACGGCTTCCATGTGATCGACGGCTGCCGCACCACGCTGCGCAAGTGCCGCACCGAGCGCTGTGCGCGCGGGGGTTACGAGTTCGCCGAGGGCGGCGCGGACGCCGGGTCCGGTTCGGGTCCGGTGGTGGAGGACTGCACCAGCGACGAGAGCGGCGGCCCCCGGACCCCGGCGACGCGGGAGACGGCCGTACAGACGGTGTCGCACTCCCCCGGGCTGCTCGGCTCGATCCCCGGGCAGCGCAGCACCGAGCAGGAGCCGTCGGTCACCGCCGGGGAGCCGGTGGAGCCGGCGCGTACGTCGAAGGACGTGCTCGGTGAACTCGACGCGCTGGTCGGCCTGGAGAGCGTCAAGCGCGAGGTGCGGGCGCTGACCGACATGATCGAGGTGGGCCGGCGCCGGCAGCGGGCGGGTCTGAAGGCCGCGTCCGTCAAGCGGCATCTGGTCTTCACCGGCTCCCCCGGCACCGGCAAGACGACGGTCGCCCGGCTCTACGGCGAGATCCTCGCCTCCCTCGGCGTGCTGGACAAGGGCCATCTGGTCGAGGTGTCCCGGGTCGACCTGGTCGGCGAGCACATCGGCTCCACCGCGATCCGCACCCAGGAGGCGTTCCAACGGGCGCACGGCGGGGTGCTGTTCATCGACGAGGCGTACGCGCTCTCGCCGGAGGACGCGGGGCGTGACTTCGGCAAGGAGGCCATCGACACGCTGGTGAAGCTGATGGAGGACCAGCGGGACGCGGTGGTGGTGATCGTCGCCGGGTACACGGCGGAGATGGAGCGCTTCCTGTCCGTCAACCCCGGTGTGGCCTCCCGTTTCTCCCGCACCATCACCTTCGGCGACTACGGCCCCGAGGAGCTGCTGCGGATCGTGGAGCAGCAGGCCGACGAGCACGAGTACCGGCTCGCCCCCGGCACCGCCGAGGCCCTGGCCGCCTACTTCACCGCCCTCCCGAAGGGTCCCGCCTTCGGCAACGGCCGCACCGCCCGCCAGACCTTCGAGGCCATGGTCGAACGCCACGCGAGCCGCGTCGCCCAGCTGCCCGACCCGACCACCGACGATCTGACCCTGCTGTATCCGGAGGACCTGCCGGAACTGCCCTGAGCCGCTGTCCGCGGGCGGGGCCGGGCGGCGTCAGATCGCCGACTCACCGCGGGGAGCCGGGAGTTGGGTGCGCAGGCGGGTCAGCAGGTCCGCCCGTACCTGGGCGAAGGCCGGGTCGCTCCGGTAGCAGGAGTGGCCCAGGATCGGAGTGGGGAGCGGGTGCTCGGGGGTGCGTCCGTAGGTGAGGGGGTCTTGCAACGGCGGCCGGTCGACGGGCGGTTGGCCGTCGGCGGGCAGCCGGACCGGGCCGCCGATCGGGTCGGTGCGGCGGTAGAGGTTGTGCCAGCACGCCACGTCCCGGTGCAGCCCGGCGAGCGCCGCGGGCCCGAAGTGGGCCGGGAACCAGCGGCCGTACAAGCGCTCCAGCGGTGAGCCGTACGTCAGCAGCGCGATCCGCGCCCGGGTGGCCGGCGTCAGCTGCCAGGCCGCCGCCGCGGCGAGCACGCTGCCCTGGGAGTGGCCGGAGAGCACCAGCCGGCCCCCGGTCGCCTCGGTCCAGGTCGCCATCCGCCAGGTCAGGTCGGGCACCGCGCGCTCGGCGTAGCACGGAGGCGCGAAGGGGTGTGCGGCGCGCGGCCAGAAGGTGCCGACGTCCCACAGGATGCCGACGGTGCGCCGGGCGCCGCGGTCCTTGTAGGCGCGCCGACCCCAGGTGACGAACAGCAGGAAGCCGAGCCCGACCAGCCATGAGCCAAGGCCCTGGGAGATCCCGGCGGCGATCCGTACGGCGGCCGCGGTGCCGCCCGCCGCGCCGTCCGGCGACCTCCCGCTGACCAGGGCCCCGGCCAGCGCCCCGCCGCCGAGCACCAGGGCGGCGGCGGAGAGCACGGTGAGGACGAGCGGGGCGCGGTCGGTGAGGGCGGCCATGGCCCGGGCGTGGGCGATGGCACGGGTACGGGCCGGGTCTTCGGGCTCCCCGGGATGCTCCCGGCGTACGCGGTCGCGTTCGGCACGGGCGAGCCGCGCGGTCCCGGCGGCGAGCCGAACGGCCACCCCCAGCAGCACCGCGAGCAGCGGCGGAATCATGGACGCCTGCCAGGTCAACACCACCGGCGGCCCGGAAATGGCACCCCCGGCCCCATCCAGCCAGTCCGCCACCCGCTGCGCGACCCCACCGGACATCACCCCACCCAACACACAACCGACCAACGCGACGGCGGGCCCACCGAGACCGTGGGTACTGGGGG
>NZ_MUNF01000724.1 GCF_002154555.1 Streptomyces murinus | reverse complement strand
AGCGCGGCGACGGCCAGCAGCCCGACGCGCATGCCGGGGAGCGAGAAGCCGCCGTCGGAACCGGCGAGCAGGCCGCCGAAGAGGGCGACGGCCAGCGCGCCGCCCAGTTGCCGGAGGGAGTTGAGCAGGCCCGAGGCCGTTCCCGCGCGTTCCGCGGGGACCGCGTCGATCAGCAGCGCGGTCAGCGCTGGCACCGCCACCGCGCCGCCCATGCTCAGCGGCAGCAGCAGGACCAGGACCAGCCACACCGGGGTGTCCCCGGCCAGCGGCAGCATGACCAACATCGCGTCGGTGAAGACCAGTTGGCCGAGGACGATCACCGACCGCCGCCCGAACCGCTCCGCGAGACGCGGTGAGACCAGATTCGTCGCCGTCACCACCGCCGACATCGGCACGAACATCAGCCCGGCCGCCGTCGCCGACATCCCCCGCAACTGCTGGTAGTACAACCCCAGTAGGAAGATCCCGCCGTAGAAGGCGGCGTTGACGGCGAAACCGACCGCGAGCGGAACGGCCACCCGGCGCTCCCGCAGCAGCGCCGGCGGAATCATGGGCTGACGATGCCGGGACTCCACGACGCGGAACACGAACCCGGAGACGACGGCGAGCGCGCCCGCGCCCAGCACCGGCAGACTGGTCCAGCCCAGATGACCGCCCTCGATCACCGCGACGGCGAGCCCGGCCAGGGCCAGTACGGCGGTCAACTGGCCGAACCCGTCCAGCGCGGCGGGCCGGCGCGGCGAGCGCGGCACCCGTGTCAGCAGGCCGAGAATCACCGCGCCCACCGGGAGGTTGAGCAAAAACACCGCCCGCCAGCCGGCCGACTCGGTGAGCAGCCCGCCCAGTACCGGACCCGCGGCCATCGCCACCGAACCGCCGACGGTCCACAGTGCGATGGCCCGCGCCCGCTCCCCGCTGTCCTCGTGCGCCTGCCGGATCAGCGCCAGCGAGGCCGGCATCACGACCGCGGCGGCCCCGCCCTGCGCCACCCGCGCGGCGACCAGTACCCCGATCCCGGGCGCCAGCGCGCAGCCGAGGGAGGCCAGGGTGAACAGGGCGACACCCCAGGCGTAGGCTCGCCGGGCGCCCGCGCGGTCGGCGATGGCACCGGCCGAGAGCATCAGCGCGGCGAACATCAGCGTGTACGCGTCCACCACCCACTGGAGCCCCGCCATCCCGCCGTCCAGGGACTCCCGGATCGAGGGCAACGCGATGTTCACGGCCGACACATCGATGGTGATCACGGTGAACCCGAGCAGCGCGGCGACCAGCGCGACCCCGGCCCGCCGGGGCGCCTCGGCACCGGCGCCCGCCTCGGCTGGTCGGGCCCGGTCCGGCTGCCGTCGCCGTACCTCGGGCAGCGGCGAGCCGGGCGCGCGCCCCTGGTCGGTGGTGGCGGTCGGGGACGGGGGAGGGGTGCCCGGCATGGTGGCCTCCTGGATGTTCAGGCACGGTCGACGGTGTCCGTCGAGGACGGATCGGCGGGCGGCCACGAACGCCGGGACCGCGGTCCGGTGTCACGCACCCCCTGGGTTCCGCGCCGTCGGGCCGCCCGCTCCGGGATCAACTCTGCGCCCGGACGGCGGCGTTCGGCAGACCGCGCCGTACCCGGGGTGCGGTGTTCCAGGCCCTGACACGGCCCCCCAACACCCCCGTACGCCTGCCACAATTGATCGAATGGGAGCAGCAACAGACGCACGGGGTACCGAACTCGGCAGATATCTGAAAGCCCGCAGGGCCCAGATACGCCCGGAGGACGTCGGCCTCCCCAGCGGAGCGGGCCTGCGCCGCACCCCCGGACTGCGCCGTGAGGAACTGGCCGCGCTGGCCGGTGTGAGCGTGGACTACTACATCCGCCTCGAACGCGGCCGCGAGACCAATCCCTCGATCGCCGTCGTCGACGCCCTCGGCCGTGCCCTGCGGCTGCGCGGCGACGGCTACGAACGCCTCCATGAACTCGCCGAGTTGGCCTCCGGCCGTACCTCCGAACTCCCGGCCTGCGCGGACCACGCGGTCCGCGAGTCCGTGCTGCGCGTGTTGGAATCGGTACGCCCGCTGCCCGCCTATGTCGTGAGCCGCTACAACCGCGTCCTGGCCGCCAACCCGCCGGGCCGACGACTGCTGCCCGGCCTGTGGGACTGGCCGGAGCACCAGCGCAACGTGACCCGTTACCTCTTCCTGCACCCGCTGGGCAGGACGCTCTACGAACCCTGGGAGGACACCGTCGCCCTCTCGGTCGCGCATCTGCGGGCGGTCGCCGGCGCCGATCCGGACAACCCCGAACTGACCACTCTGGTCGGCGAACTGGTGCTGAAATCCCTGGAGTTCGCCCGACTGTGGGAGCGGTACGACGTCTGCGAACGCGGCGGCGGCCAGAAGAACTTCCGGCACCCCGAGGTCGGACCCATGACCCTGACCTACGAGGTCATGCGACTGGCACGGACGGGCGGCCAGCGGATGGTCGTCTACCAGGCGGTCCCCGGCACCGCCGACGAAAAGGCCATGCTCGGCCTGGAGGACGAGGAATCCGCGCTCAGGGCGGCCGAACTTCCGGGGCGGGGTCCTCGGGGCCGGTCAGTGCCTGCCGTGGCGGATCCGTGACGCTCGTACCCATACTGAGACATTCCGAACGCAAGATCGGGGGCAGGCTCACGTCGACCATGGTCCCGGTGGAGAACACCCGCCGGGCCATTGCACGACAAGGAGTGTTCGTATGAGCAAGAAGCACGCATTCGCCGCCGTGGCCGCACTCGCGCTGGCGGTCACCGCGGGCGGGGGAATCGCCGTGGCCGCACCCACGACGGCCAGGAGCGTCGCGCCCTCGGCCTGTCGTCCGGCCAACCACACGGCGACGATCGCCGCGGCGCCCGCCAGCTCGGGGCACAGCCACTATCGCGTGACCCTGACCGCCGCCCGCGGATACGAGTCCTGCGTGCTGGCCGGTTCGCCCACCGGCGTACGGTTCTCGAACCACGGCAAGCAGACCGGTGTCGCCGCCGGGCACTACGGCGACCAGAAGACGAAGGTGACCTTCGGCCCGGGCCACCCGGTGCACTTCGACATCCAGGTTCCGAACATGCACCGCGGCACGGCCTCGGACGAGGCGTCGTTCACGCTCCAGGCCCCGGGCGGTGAGATTCCCGGCACGTCCTTCGCCGAGGGCAAGTTCTCCGTCGCCTCCGGCACCCTGATCGGTCCGGTCCAGCACGGCGCCTGACCGACACCGCCGGAAAAACCCGGAGTGTCCCGCGGCAGCACGGCCGCGGGACACTGTGGCGTTGCGGAGAGGGCAGGATTCGAACCTGCGTGGACCCTTGCGGATCCGACCTCGAGACGTGCTCGCCGATCCCCGATCAACCACTCCGGGCACCTCTCCTCGCTCCCGGTTCCCGGTTTCCCGGGCCCCGTTCACATGAAGAAGAGTGACAGACCCGGCTGACGCGGGACTGACGCGGAGCTGACCCGCACGGCTTACAGGCGGGCCTTCATGCTTTCGCAGACCCCGTGCACGTCCTTGATCTCGAACTCGCCCTCGGCGCCGCGGAGTACACCTCGGTAGCGCCCGAAGAGCTGGAAGTAGTCGACCGCGAAGAGACCGAGATTGTGCTTCACCTGCTTACGGCCCTCCGGCTCGAAGACGACATCGAGGCGCCCGTCCCGGGAGGCGATGTGCCAGGCGGCCGACGGATCGGCCGACGCGGGCTCGAAGGCGATGTCGCCGAGCGGCTCACACCGGCCCGGCGTCCACAGACAGGACTCCTCCGGCTCCCCGGCCAGTTCGGGCCGCGCCGCGAAGTTGGCCCCGACGACCGGGCCGGCATCCGTCGACGTCGCGAACGTCCCCCAGACCCAGTTGGTCCGGTACGGCAGCAGCGAGCGGTGCTCATCGAGTATCGCCAGATCGCGATCCGGCTCGAAGACGACCTCGGTGTCCCCGACGCGGAGCACACCGGAGGCGGGGAAGGCGGCCTTGTGCGTGTACATGCTCCCGCCCGGCAACCGCGAGCTGACCGAGAGCGGAGCGGTGGCCGCCTCGGCGTCGAGTTCGAGCTCACCGCGGATGGCCGGGGCCTTCGCCGTCCCGGCGATGTCGATCTCGATCCGATGCCGCGCCGACGTACGCGAAAAGGAATAGGCGACCCGATACCCGTCCCGCTCGAACCGGCAGGCGTTCTCCAGCAGTTCGGCGGGCAACACGGGACTGCCGCCGGCCGCGTTGGCCGCGTGCTGGTGGAGCACACCGCGCGTCCGGTCGTAGGCGTAGATCTCCGAGCTGGCGAGATAGTGCGCGTCCTGGATGATCAGTGACGAGTACCAGTCCGGATGCGAAAGGGTGAACCCGACCCACTCCTTGAGCCGCACCCGCTTCAACCGCCGCGCGAGCCCGCCGTACACCTCCAGCGGATCGACGACAGCGGGCCGGTCGGCCAGCCGGCCCCAATGACGCATACCGTCTTCGACCAGGCGCTCAGGGGTGGGCATGGCGGGTAGTCTGCCCAAGGTGCCGGCGCGGGGTCAACAGCCGATCGGCACCGGTCTTCCGCGCCGGGCGTCCCCACACGGAACGAGGGAACGCGGGACCGGCGCCGTGGTACTCAGCCGTTCATCGGCGGAGCGAGTCAGCCCACTCGGCGCGGGACCCCCAGCGGGTTCGCGTCCTGGAGTTCCGGTGGGAGGAGGTCGTCGGGCCAGTCCTGGTAGGCGATCGGGACCAGCCAGCGGTCGATCGCGGTGGCGCCGACCGAGGTGTGCAGCGGGGCCGTCGTCGAGGGCCAGGGGCCGCCGTGGTGCATGGCCCAGCAGACGGCGACGCCGGTCGGCCAGCCGTTGTGGATGAGGCGGCCCACGCGGTGCCGCAGCGCCGTCACCACCCGCGCGGCCGCCGCCGCGTCGCCGGCCGTGGCGTGCACCGAGCCGGTCAGGCTGCCGGGCAGGGCTGCCAGGACCTCGGTCAGCGAGTCCAGGTCCGGGTAGGTCACCACCAGTCCGGCCGGGCCGAAGCACTCCTCGGCCAGGGTGTCCAGCCGGTCCGCGAAGGACTTCAGGGACAGCCGCCATACGCGCGGGGCCACCGCGAAGGAGTCGCCGCCCGCGCTTCCGGAGGCCAGCAGGTGGAGGTCCGCGGTCTCGTCCAACTCGGCCACCTTGGCCCGGTACCCGTCCCGGATCCGGGACGTCAGCATCGCCCCGGTCGTGGCCGCGCCGACCTCGGCCGCGACGGCGTCCACCAGCGCGCCGTCCTCGGGGACGAACAGCAGCCCCGGGTTGGTGCAGAACTGGCCGGTGCCCAGGGTGAGCGACTGCGCGTACCCCTGCGCGATCTCCGGGGCGCGTTCGGCCGCGGCGCCGGGGAGGACCACCACCGGGTTCACGCTGCCGAGTTCGCCGTAGAACGGGATCGGCTCCGGGCGGGCGGCGGCGAGGTCGTACAGGGCCCGTCCGCCGGACTGCGAGCCGGTGAAGCCGGCTGCCTTGACGGCCGGGTGGTTCACCAGCGCCGCACCGGCCTCGAAACCGGTGACGAGGCCGAGGACACCCTCGGGCGCGCCCGCCTCGCGCAGCGCCCCGGCGACGACGCGCGCGACCGCGGCCGAGGTCGCCGGGTGGCCCTCGTGCGCCTTGACGACCACCGGGCAGCCGGCCGCGAGCGCCGAGGCCGTGTCGCCGCCCGCCACGGAGAAGGCGAAGGGGAAGTTGGAGGCGCTGAACACCGCCACCGGCCCGATCGCCTGCCGCATCCGGCGGATGTCGGGACGCCCCGTGGCCGGATCGGCCGGGGTGAGTACGGCCTGCACATGGCCGCCGTCACGCAGCACCTCGGCGAACAGACGGAGCTGGCCACTGGTGCGGCCCACCTCGCCGGTCAGCCGGACCACACCGAGCGCGGTCTCCGCGTCGGCGACGGCGACCAGTTCGTCGCGGGCCGCGTCCAGCGCGTCGGCGGCGGCGTCGAGGGCCCGGGCCCGGTCGGCGGCGGGCACCGCGGACCAGACGGGGAACGCGCGGGCGGCGGCGCGGGCCGCGGCGTCGACGTCCGTCGCGGTGGACACGGCGACCGGATCGCCGACGGGCTCACCGGTACGCGGGCTGATTCCCCGCAGCGGGGCGGACGTGATGTCGGTCATCGATCGAACCTCCGGGTCGAACGGGGCGGTGAGGGGTGAACTCGCGGGGGAGAGGGGTGAGTTGTGCGCGGAGTCAGCCGTTCGCGTCTGTGCTGTTCGTGCTGTCTGTGTTGTCTGTGCTGTCCGTGGCGCCCGTGCCGTCGTCCGCGTTCAGTGAAGGCGAGCAGAACGCCCCGCCCAAGTAGATCTCGTCCAACGGGTCATGACGGCCTTCGAGTTCCCCGGCGAAGCGCTCGGCGTCGTCCTGCGGCTCGTAGCCCAGCGCGCGTGCCTCGTCCAGTGCGAACCAGCGACGGGTGTTGTCCGAGACGCCCCACACCACACGGAACCCTGGTGAGGGCGCCGCGATCAGGGCCTCCATCAGGCGGGCGCAGTCGGCGGGGGAGAGCCAGGTGGCCAACTGCCGGGTCGCGATGGGGCGTTCGAAGCAGCCGCCGATACGGACGCAGACCACGTCCAGGCCGTAGCGGTCGTGGTAGAGGCTGCCCAGGGCCTCGGCGGCCACCTTGCTCACGCCGTAGTAGGTGTCGGGGCGGGGGAAGAGGTAGTCGGGCGCCTCGCCCTCGCTCCGGGGGTGGAACCCCACCGCATGGCTGCTGCTCGCGATGATCACCCGGGGCACGCCTGCCCGGCGGGCCGCTTCGAGGACCGTGCGGGTGCCGTTGATGTTGATGTCGAGGATCTCGTCCCAGGGCCCCTCGACACTCAGCCCGCCGAGGTGGATCACCGCGTCGACGCCGGTGAGAGCCTCGCACATGGCCGGCAGGTCCGTCACCGACAGCCGTACGGTCTCCACGTCCTCGCCCTCGGCCGCCGCCGGTACCGGCG
>NZ_MUNF01000723.1:244-582 GCF_002154555.1 Streptomyces murinus | reverse complement strand
GGGGCCGCGATCGCCGTCGCCTACACGGGCGCCGCGGCGCTGGCCGCGCTGAGCGAACGGCCGGAGATGTTCGGCCGGGCGATGGTGATCGTCGGCCTGGCCGAGGGCATCGCGGTGTACGGGCTCGTGGTCGCGATCCTGCTGATCGGGAAGGCCTGACCATGGGTACCGTCGCCGCCATCGGCGCCCGCGCCGACGTGACCGGGCTGGCCCTGGCCGGGGTCGAGGTGCGGGTCGCGGAGGACGCGGAGGCGGTGCGCCGGGCGTGGCGGTCGCTGCCCGGCACGGTCACGCTGGTGGTCCTCACACGGGCGGCGGCGGGCGCTCTGGGGGCGGAG
>NZ_MUNF01000723.1:0-216 GCF_002154555.1 Streptomyces murinus | reverse complement strand
CGTCTCCGTCTCCGTCTCCGTGGGCACCTTGGTCCTGGCCCTGGCCGCGGCCCGTCCCCGCACAGCGGTGATCCCCTCGTGAGCGCGCCCCCGGACTCCCTCGACCCGGTCCGTGCCGAGCTGCTGCGAGCGGCGCGGGCCGATGCCGACGCCCTGCTGGAGCGGGCGCGGGCCGACGCCGACGCCGTGCTGCGCGAGGCGAGGGCCACGGCCGCC
>NZ_MUNF01000722.1 GCF_002154555.1 Streptomyces murinus | reverse complement strand
CGGCGAGGGCGCGGGCGGCACGGCCGCGGAGGTGGGAGGAGGCGGTCTCGCGGTAGACATGGCGCAGCACCGGCGCCGCGCAGGCGATGCCGAGGCGTCCCGCGCCGTCGACCAGGGTCCACAGCGTGGGCGCGTCGGGGCCCTCGCCGCGCACGGCCTCGCGCAGGGCGCCGAGCACGAGCGGGCTGTCCTGGGCACCGCCGCGGCAGGCGAGGACCCGGCCGGCGGCGGCGCCGAGCACATCGGGGCGCTGGGCCCAGCCGCGGGCGCGGTCCACGGCCGCGACACTGCGCATCCGTTCGAAGGCGTCGACGGCCGCCTCCACGACGACCGAGGTGCCGTCGGCGACCGCGGCCTCGACCAGATCGAGCGCCTCGGAATCATTGCCGTCCGCGAGATAGCGCAGGGCGGTGCAGCGGGCCCCGTCGGTGCCGGCGCGAGCGGCCAGCAGGATCTCCGGCCGGTCCTCGGGTCCGGCCACGGCGACCAGACAGCGGGCGGCGGGCACATGGAGGGCGGCGCCCCGGTCGAGGCCCTGCTGGGCCCACTCGAAGACGGCGCTGACACTCCAGCCGGGGCGGGGCCCGGTCGGCCGCATCTGCCGCTGCCAGCGGTCGAAACATCCGGCCTCGTGGGCGGCCCGTACCCGGGCGCCGATGCCGTCGCGCGGATCCTCGGCCCACAGCCGCCAGGGCCGGGGTTCGAAGGCGTCGCGCACGACGGTGGCCAGCTCGGCCTCGCCCTCGGGGTCGGCCGGGAAACGGGCGAGCACGGGGGCGGCGAGGGCGCGCAGCCCCGCGTCGTCGTCGCGCAGCGCCAGTTCGTCCAGCGCCCAGGCCCAGTTGGCGCCCTGGGCGGCGTACCGGCGCAGCAGGTCGAGGGCGTCCCGGCGGCCGTACGAGGCGAGATGGCCGAGCACCGCGAGGGCCAGGCCGGTGCGGGACTCGTCCGTCTCCAGGTGGTCCTCGGGGTCGAAGAGGTGTGCCTCGACGGCGTCCAGCTCGCCGTTCAGGTCGAGGAAGAGACGGGCGTAGTACAGGGAGCGGTTCTCCACCTGCCAGTCGTGGCGGGGATCGCGCAGCACACAGTGGTTCAGGGCCGCGAGGGCTTCCGCGCGGGGGGCGGTGAGCGCGTGCAGCGTGCCGTCGCCGCGGCCCCGCTGAAGCAGGCCGAGCAGCGTACCGCTGGGCGCTATGACCGGATCGAACATGGGAAACAGCCTCACATCAAGCGTCGACGCAACCGGGGAACACGCACTACCTGGCCGCGTGACACAACGTCGGAGCGCCCGCCGTCTCTTGCTTGCTGTAGCCCATTTCTCTCTGCCTCTCGTCGGTGGCCCATGCGGACCGCATCACGGTCCGCGCGGTGCGGCAACACCTGCCCAGCCATCGCGTCCGTGAATCACGTCGTCATGATGACCCGCGGTGTGTGCTGCCGCGACCGTATTTCCGGCGGCCCTGTACCGCCTCCCCCGTTTTCTGTGTCTTAGCTGGTCAGAAGCCCGACGTCAGCTGACGCCGAACAGTTCGAGCACATCGGCCCGACCGAACATCCGGGCGGTGTCGACGGCCGACGGCGTGCCCTCGGCGGGGTCGGCGCCGCCCTCCAGGAGAGCCTTGACGACCTCCGTCTCCCCCTTGAAGACCGCGCCCGCGAGGGGGGTCTGGCCCCGGTCGTTGACCCGGTTCGCCTCGGCGCCGCGGGCGAGCAGCGCGCGCACCGCGTCGGCGTGCCCGTGGTACGCGGCGAGCATCACGAGGGAGTCCCCGCGGTCGTTGGTGAGGTTGGCCGGAACGCCCGCGTCGATGTACGCCACGAGTGCCTCGGTCTGCCCCTGCCGGGCCAGATCGAAGATCTTGGTCGCCAGCTCCACGACCTCGGGGTCGGGGGCTTCGCTCATCGGCCGGACCGCCTCTCATTACAACCGTTCAGGTGAACCGCAAGGGTACTGGCTCGTGCCTCACATGACCCGTTGTGCCCGACGTAAAGATCGCTACGGGCGGGGCCGGCCGCAAGTGCCCTGCTCAACGGTGCCGTATCGACTCCACCGTACGGGCGAATAGTCACGATATTCACCCAGTTGCGCTCTTTATCGTATAGACACATGCTGTGATCCTGGAAGTACTGATGGTGACTGTCCCCCTCGACACCAGGAGGCCCCCAATGATCCTCTCCATGTCAGGCGTCGTCCTGCTCGGCACCGTCGTGTTCCTCTACTTCCGCAAGGACGGCCTGAAGGGCTCGCACGCCTGCGCCTCGACCCTGTTCGGGTTCTACCTGTCGAGCACGGCCATCGCGCCGAGCATCAAGGCCGGCGGGGAGAGCCTGGCCAGCCTCCTGGGCGGCATCAAGTTCTGACGCCGGTCCCGCACGACGCCCCGCCCGCACGCACCACCAGGAGACAGCAGTGGCCCGGCGCCCACTCCCCCGCATTCTGAGCAAGGACGGCGCGCAGCTCGCGCGGACGCAGCTGGCCCGGAGCCGGGAGCTGGCCCGGACGGCGGCCGACAGCGCCACCGACGTCCTCCATCCGCTGATCACCCTCTCCCGCGGGCTGCGCCTGCTGGCCTCGGCGGGGCGGCGCAGATGGACCGCCACCCCCAAGGACCGGCGCGGGCCGCTGCTGTTCCTGGTGGCCTGCGTGGTCCTGGTCGTGGCACTGGCACCGTACGGGCCGCTGCTCGCCGTCGTCACCGTGATGGCGGCGGCGGCCTGGCTGGGCCGCGACCGCACCGCACCCGAGCCCGAAGGGCCCGACGAGTCCCAGACCGAGCGGCTCCGGGCGCTGTACGAGGCGCTGGTGCCGTACTTCTCCGTCCCCGAGGACCCCGCCCCGCTGTACGCGCACGGCGGGGACTGGGAGAAGGCCTTCCCCGCGCACGAGTTCGACGACGCGGGGCGCGTCGGGCAGCTGGTGCTCCGCTACCCCGCGTACTTCCCGGACGGCGAGCCCGAGGCCCGCGCGCGGATCGAGCAGGTGCTCACCGCGAAGGCGGGGCGCGGCCGTGAGTACCGCTTCGGCTGGGACGAGGAGGGCAACCAGCTCACCGTGAGCGTCCTGCCGCCGCTGCCCGCCGACATCGTGGCCCAGCGGTTCGTGACCGCGCCCGGCGAGAGCGTGCTCGGCTTCACCGACCCGAGCGAGGTGCAGCGCACGCTTCCCCTGTCCTTCGGGGACTACGGGGACTCCTACGACGAGCAGCGCGATGTCCCGCCCGTCGTCTGGCGCACCGGCACCCGCTCCACCGAGCCGCATCTGCTGGCGGTCGGCCAGCCCGGCAGCGGCACGTCCACCCTGCTGCGCTCCCTCGCCCTGCAAGCCCTTCAGTACGGCGATGTCCTCATCGTGGACGGCGGGGGCACCGGCGAGTACGCGTGCCTGACCGGCCGGGACGGGGTGCTGGCCGTGGAGTGCGCGCTGCCGGGGGCGCTGGCCAGCCTGGACTGGGCCGCGCGCGAGACGGAACGGCGGCTGGTCGCGATCAACCTCGCCCGGCAGGCGGGCGACCCGCCCCCGGCCGACACCCGGCGCCCGCTGTGGATCCTCCTGGACCGGCCGAGCGTCTTCGCGCACCTCGCGGAGGTGGACGATCGCGGGGACCCGCAGGACCTGCTCCAGGTGCCGCTGCGGCACGGGCGGGCGGCGAACGTGACGGTCGTCGTCGCCGAGCAGTACGACGGCCTCGACGCGCTCGGCGACGCGGTACGGCAGCACACCAGGGCCCGGGTCGCCCTCGGACCCGCGACGGCACGGCAGGTGGAGGCGGTGCTGGGGGCGGCGCCGCGGACGACGCCGCCGGTGCAGGTGCCGCCGGGGCGGGGGTACGCCCGCCTGGGGCACGGTCCGGTGCACCGGCTTCAGGTGCCGAGGACGCCGGATCCGTACGACGACGCGACGAGTGAGGGGGATCGGCGGGCGGTGCTGGATCTGCTGCCGCCGCGGGTCGCGCAGGCGGCGCGGCCGATCGACCTGACCAAGGGGGTCGCCGCGGAGGCGGTTCCTGCGGAGCCGGTTCCCGCGGAGCCCATGGCCGCGGAGCCCGTAGCGGCGGAGTAGGTATTCGGGCGCGGGTGCGTCGCGGCCGGTCGCGCGGCCCCCGCGCCCCTTCGGCGCGCTCTACGCCACGAACGTCCGCGGCGATTCCGCCGCCGCCCCCGTGCCCCCGGTCTCCACCAGTCGGGCCGCCGCGGCCAGTCGTACCGCCGCCTCCTCCGCCACCGCTCCCCCCACGGTGAACGGCAGCCGGACGTACCCCTCGAACGCGCCGTCGACGCCGAAGCGCGGGCCGGAGGGGACGCGGACGCCGGTGCGTTCGCCCATTTCCGCGAGGCGGGAGCCGGAGAGGCCGCCCGCGCGGACCCAGAGGGTCAGACCGCCCTGGGGGACGGCGAACTCCCAGTCCGGCAGCTCCCGGCGCAGCGCGGTGACCAGGGCGTCCCGGTTCTCCCGGGCCTGCGCCCGCCGTAGCGCCACCGCCTGCTCCCAACCCCCCGTGCTGAACAGCCAGTTGACGGCCAGCTGCTCCAGCACCGGCGTCCCCAGGTCGGCGTACGCCCGCGCCGCGACCAGGCTGCGGACGATGTCCGGCGCGGCCCGCACCCAGCCGATCCGCATCCCGGCCCAGAACGCCTTGCTGGCCGAGCCGACCGTGATCACCGTGGAGCCCGCGGGGTCGAACGCGCAGACCCGGCGCGGCATCCCCGCGGCCCCCACCTCCTCCTCCAGCCACAGCTCGCTCATCGTCTCGTCCGCGACGAGCACCGTGCCCGCCGCGCGGGCCGCGTCCACCAGGCGGCGCCGCTGGTCCTCGTCCGCGAGCGCCCCCGTGGGGTTGTGGAAGTCGGCGACCACATAGGCGAGCCGGGGCGCGGCCTCCCGCAGGACCTGGCGCCAGCGGTCCATGTCCCACCCGGCGAGCCCCTCGGCCATCGCGACCGGCACCAGCCGCGCGCCCGCCTCCCGCATCAGCTGGAGGATGTTGGCGTAGGAGGGGGACTCCACGGCGATGCGCTCGCCGCGGCCCGCGAAGAGATGGCAGATCGCGTCGATGGCACCCATCGCGCCGGTCGTCACCATGATCTGCTCGGGCATCGTGGGGATCCCGCGCGCGGTGTAGCGCTCGGCGATCATCGCGCGCAGGGCGGGCAGTCCGGCCGGATAGTCGCCGTGGGTGTGCGCGTACGGCGGCAGTTCCTCCAGCGCTCCCTGCACGGCGCGGGTGAGCCAGGGCTCGGGCGCGGGCAGCGAGGCGCAGCCCAGGTCGATCATCGAGCCGAGGGCCTCAGGGGGCAGCGGCTCAAGACCGCGCGCGGGCACCGGATTGCCGGCCGGTACCGCGGTCCAGCTGCCCGCGCCGCGCCGGGACTCCAGGAAGCCCTCGCCGCGCAGCGCCTCGTAGGCGGCCGCGACGGTGGTGCGGCTCACCGAGAGGGAGAGGGCCAGTTCGCGTTCGGCGGGCAGCCGGGCTGCGACCGGGACGCGCCCCTCCAGGACCAGCAGCCGGATGCCGTCGGCCAGCGCCCGGTAGGCGGGCGGGCGGCGGCTGCCGGGCCCGGCCGGGCGTTCCTGCTGGGAGTTGAGCAGCCGGGCGAGCTGCGCGGCCCCCACCGCCGAGGTCCACTGCGCCATGAGATCAGTCCACCTTCCCCGGATTGGCCATGGATGGAGTTTCCTCCCAAGCCACAGAGTGACATGCGTCAGGCCACTACCACTACCCAGGGGGGTATGTTGTGTCCACTCCCGGACATATAGGACGCCGATTGGTCCAGCTCTACGTCGGACTCACGCTCTACGGCGTGAGTTCCGCGCTGCTCGTCGCCTCGGGCCTCGGCCTGGAGCCCTGGGGGGTGCTGCACCAGGGGCTCGCGCGGCGCACCGGGCTGAGCATCGGCGAGGTGTCGATCGTGGTGGGGGCGGCGGTGCTGCTGCTGTGGATCCCGCTGCGGCTGCGCCCCGGGCTCGGCACCGTCTCCAATGTCTTCCTCATCGGCCTGGCCCTGGACGGGACGCTCGCGCTGCTGCCCCCGGCGCACTCGCTGCTCGCCCGCGTCCCGCTGATGCTCGCCGGGGTGCTGCTCAACGGCGCGGCCACCGGCCTGTACATCGCGGCGCGCTTCGGACCGGGCCCGCGCGACGGGCTGATGACGGGCCTGCACCAGCGCACCGGGCGCTCGATCCGGCTGATGCGCACCATCATCGAAGTGACGGTCGTGGCCACCGGGTTCGCGCTGGGCGGCACCATCGGCGTGGGCACCGTGCTGTACGCCCTGTCCATCGGTCCGCTGGCCCAGTTCTTCCTGCGGGTCTTCGCCCTGCCCCCGGCATCGAGCAGCAGCACGATCGTTGCCGAAAGGACACCCCGCGGAGCGATACTGCGTCGGTGACCACCGCGATACGCCACCCCTACCTCGACCACCCGGGCCCCCTCGCCTTCGCCCATCGCGGCGGAGCCGCCGACGGGGTGGAGAACACCGCGGCGCAGTTCCGCCGCGCCGTGGAGCTGGGCTACCGCTACATCGAGACCGATGTGCACGCCACGGCGGACGGCCGGCTCGTGGCCTTCCACGACACGACCCTGGACCGGGTCACCGACGGCGCGGGCCGCATCGCCGACCTGCCCTGGGCTGAGGTCCGGCGGGCACGGGTCGGCGGCCGTGAACCGGTGCCGCTGTTCGAGGAGTTGCTGGAGACCTTCCCCGAGGTCCGCTGGAACATCGACATCAAGGCGGAGCCCGCGCTGCGGCCGCTGCTCGACCTGCTGGAGCGCACGGGCGCCTGGGACCGGGTCTGCGTGGGCTCGTTCTCCGAGGCGCGGGTGCTGCGCGCCCAGCGGCTGGCCGGGCCCCGCCTCGCCACCTCCTTCGGCACCCGCGGGGTGCTGAGCCTGCGGCTGCGCTCCTGGGGACTGCCGGCCGCGGTGCGCCGCTCGGCGGTGGCGGCACAGGTGCCGGAGGCCCAGTCGGGCGTCCCGGTGGTCGACGCCCGCTTCGTCCGCGCCGCCCACGCGCGCGGGCTGCACGTCCATGTCTGGACGATCAACAAACCGGAACGCATGCACCGGCTGCTGGACCTGGGTGTGGATGGCATCATGACCGATCACATCGACATGTTGCGCAAGGTCATGGAGGAGCGCGGGGTCTGGGTCTGAACCGACCCGGCGCCGCCCGCCCTTGCCTTCGCAGGGGAGCGGAAGCGAGGGCACGATGGGGATCGACACCGTGCGCGCGGGGGTGGCGGACGAGACCGCCGACCTCCGGCGCCAGCAAAGAGGCTGGTACTTCTACGACTGGGCGTACTCGGTCTATTCGGCGAGCGTCCTGACCGTTTTCATCGGTCCCTATCTCACCTCGATCGCCGAGCACGCGGCGGACTCCGGCGGCTATGTGCACCCGCTGGGCATACCGGTGCGGGCGGGGTCGTACTTCGCCTACTCGGTGTCCCTGTCGGTGATCCTGGCCGTCGTGGCGATGCCGCTGGTGGGCAGCGCGGCCGACCGCACGGGCCGTAAGAAGCCGCTGCTGGCCGCGGCCGCGTACACCGGCGCGGCGGCGACCACTGGCATGTTCTTCCTGGACGGCGACCGGTATCTGCTGGGCGGGGTGCTGCTCGTCGTGGCCAATGCCGCGGCAGCCGTCGGCGGGATGCTCTACAACTCCTATCTGCCGCAGATCGCCCCGCCCGAGGAGCGCGACGCGGTCTCCTCCCGGGGCTGGGCCTTCGGCTACGGCGCGGGCGCCATGGTCCTGGTCGCCAACCTGGTCCTGTACTCGGCCCATGACTCCTTCGGCCTGAGCCAGGGCCAGGCGGTGCGCATCTGTCTGGCCTCGGCGGGTCTGTGGTGGGGCGCCTTCACCCTCGTACCGCTGCGGCTGCTGCGCGACCGGCGGGCGCGGGCGGCGGGCGAGGCCGCGCCGGACGGGGTCCCGTCGACGGGGCTGCGGCAGCTGGCGGCGACGGTGCGGGACATGCGCCGGCACCCGCTGACGCTGTCCTTCCTGCTGGCCTACCTGATCTACAACGACGGCATCCAGACCGTCATCTCCCAGGCCTCGGTCTACGGCTCCCAGGAGCTGGGGCTCGGGCAGTCCACGCTGATCGTGGCGGTGCTGCTGGTGCAGGTGCTGGCCGTGGCGGGCGCGCTGGCGATGGGACGCCTCGCGCGGACCTACGGCGCCCAGCGCACCATCCTCGGCTCGCTGGTGGCCTGGACGATCACGCTCGCGGCCGGGTACTTCCTGCCCGCGAAGGCGCCGGTGTACTTCTTCCTGCTGGCCGCCGGGATCGGCATGGTCCTCGGCGGCAGCCAGGCGCTGTCCCGCTCGCTCTTCTCCCATCTGGTGCCGCCGGGCAAGGAGGCCGAGTACTTCTCGGCGTACGAGCTCAGCGACCGCGGGATGAGCTGGCTGGGCCCGATGCTGTTCGGTGTGACGTACCAGCTGACCGGTAGCTACCGGTCCGCGATCATCTCCCTGGTGGCCTTCTTCATCATCGGATTCGCCCTGCTCGCCCGGGTCCCGGTACGGCGGGCGATCGCCGCCGCGGGCAACCCGGTGCCCGAGAAGATCTAGCGCCGATTTAGCGCTCGGCACGAAAGGGCGGTAGTGTACGCGTTTGGCCTGCCAGGCGTACCGTTACTGCGCGTCAAAGATGCCGAAACGCTGGGTGACATCTGCTAGCAGATGTGACAAACCGGGCGCCTGTGGGTAGAACAAGGGGCGGCTACGACGGCGACGCATGACCCGGAACGGGACTCGGAACGGGAATCTTTACCGCCGACCGGACGTTGACCGGATGACGACGACAGCGACACCTGTCCTGTGGGCGACAAGCCCGGGAGGCACGATTCATGAGTGAGCGAGCTCTTCGCGGTACGCGCCTCGTGGTGACCAGCTACGAGACGGACCGCGGCATCGACCTGGCCCCGCGCCAGGCCGTGGAGTACGCATGTGAGAAGGGGCATCGCTTCGAGATGCCCTTCTCGGTCGAGGCGGAGATCCCGCCGGAGTGGGAGTGCAAGGTCTGCGGGGCCCAGGCACTCCTGGTGGACGGCGACGGCCCTGAGGAGAAGAAGGCCAAGCCCGCGCGTACCCATTGGGACATGCTGATGGAGCGGCGCACCCGTGAGGAGCTCGAAGAGGTCCTTGAGGAGCGCCTGGCGGTGCTGCGTTCGGGGGCGATGAACATCGCCGTGCATCCCCGGGACAGCCGCAAGTCGGCATAGCGGGCAAGCCGCACAGCACATATACGAGACCGCGGGCGCCGTACGTTCTTCAGGACGTACGGCGCCCGCGGTCTGTCATGCTTCCGGGCTAGGGCCTGTCTGACAATTCCCGTCGTCGCCCGGAGGGCGGCCGCGCGGCGTCAGGTGCGTGCTCTCGGGGTGCCGGGCGTAGGCCCTCGTACTGGACGTACTTGGGTCTGCGCCCGGTGCCGCGAGAGTGCGTGCATGGCGTCGCGCGGCAGACGGGAATTGTCAGACAGGCCCTAGCGGGTCAGGGGCGGTCGCCGCTCGTCCGGTCCCGTGCGGTCGGCGCGGTCCTCGTGGATGACCTCGCCCTGGACGACCTTGCCGTCGGGGCGGTGCATACGGGCCTGCTGGAAGGCGTCGCCCAGGCTGCCCGGGGCGGCGGCGCGCAGCCGCTTCTCGAAGGTGTTCTCCGCGAGCCGGCTCACGGCCTTCTGCACCGGGGGCAGCAGCAGGAGCAGGCCCAAGAGGTCGGAGATCATGCCCGGGATGATCAGCAGCAGGCCGCCGAGCATGGTCAGCCCGTTGCCCTCGCCGCGCTTGGGGGAGCCGCCCTGCTGGAGCGCCTCGTTGAGATTCTGGAAGGCCCGCCGGCCCGCCCGCTTGATCACCACGGAACCGGCCACCACCCCGGCCACGAGCAGCAGGAACACGGTCATGCCGCCCGCCGCGCCGGCGACCAGGGTCAGCAGCCAGATCTCCAGCACCAGCCACCCGGCGAGACCCAGCGGCAGATACCTGCGCAGCCGGGAGCGCCGGGGCCGATCGGTGTACGGGGTGGTCGGAGCGCCAGTCGTCATACCCCCAGTGTGCCTGGCTCCGGCTCAGCGCCGGATAAGGGGCTACGGGGTGTGCTTGTCCTTGCCGGTGAGCTTGGCGACGCGGTCCCCCGCGCCCCAGGCGGTGACCCGCCACAGCGCCTCGACCAGGATGTCCTTGCTCATCTTGGAGTCGCCCAGCTCGCGCTCCACGAAGGTGATCGGCACCTCGATCACGTGATAGCCGGCCTTGACCGCGCGGCGGGCGAGGTCGACCTGGAAGCAGTAGCCCTGCGAGGCGACCTCCTCCAGGCCCAGGCCCTTGAGGGTCTCGGCGCGGAAGGCGCGGTAGCCGCCGGTGATGTCGCGCAGCGGCAGATCGAGGGCGAGCCGGGAGTAGAGGCTGCCGCCGCGGGAGATGAACTCACGGGACTTAGGCCAGTTGACCACCCGGCCGCCGGGCACCCAGCGGGAGCCGAGCACCAGGTCGGCGCTCTTGAGGGCGGTGAGCAGCCGGGGCAGCTCCTCGGGCTGGTGGGAGCCGTCGGCGTCCATCTCGATCAGCACGCCGTAGTCGTGCTCCAGGCCCCAGCGGAAGCCCGCGAGATAGGCGGCGCCCAGGCCTTCCTTGCCCTTGCGGTGCATCACCTGGACGTTGTCGTCCTCGGCGGCCAGCTCGTCGGCGAGCTTGCCGGTGCCGTCGGGGCTGTTGTCGTCCGCGATCAGCACGTGGGCCTCGGGGACGGCCTTGCGCACCCGGCCGACGATGGTCTTGATGTTCTCCGCCTCGTTGTAGGTCGGGATGATCACCAAGGCCGTGCCGAGCGGACCGAACTGCCTCCCCTGGGCCTTGGCCGCGAGGGTCCCGTCGCCGTCGTTCACTGCTGCCCCTTCTGGTCGTACGCAGGCGTCCACCATAGTGGCCGCCGCCTGGGTGGACGTGACAGCTGGTACGTATGGTGGTGTCGATTGCACAAGAGTGGGGTAAGAACGTGCTTTTCGGGATGTTCCCGACCTGTTCGCGGCACGTTCTTTTCCTCTTCCGACTGTTCGGATGATTCCCCACCCGGGTGGGTTGCCTCCCCCGTGCTACGGATGGGGGCCCGGCGCCCTTCGGGCCGACCTGGGACCCGCTGGCTGCGGATCGACCGAAAGCCGTTGTCTACTGAGGCCGGGCCCCACCCGGGGTCGCACCTGGCCGACCGGCTGGAACGCTTCCCCGCCGGCGCGGGCGCTGAGCCTGGCTGCCAGTGGCGGTGCCCCGGTGCGGGGCGCCGTCCCTGACCCAGCGGCGCGGCGGGGAGGGGCGCGAACGCTTCCCGGTCGGGCGTCCGGTGGTGGACTCGGACGAACCTACCGGCCCTCAGCTCCCGACTGTCAACAGACCCCTGACCTGGGCGTCCTCCGTGCCGCCCGGGAGCGGTGCGGAGGATCCGCAGGTCGCGCGAGGCGCCCGGGGCAAGGGGCGGCCGCCGCGCCACCCCCGGAGATCACTCGCCCGGCCGTACGAAGACCGTCCGGCCGCCCACCACGGTGCGCAGACAGCGCGGCAGCTCACCGCCCGGGGTGAGGTCGGGCAGGCCGGGGGTGCCGGAGCGCGGGTCGGTCGACCAGCGGGCCACCCGGTCGTCGGGGGCCTGCACCACCAGCTCGCCGGTGCGCCAGACCGCGAAGTCGGCGGGCGCCCCGGGCACCAGGACGCCCGCGTCGTCCCGGCCGATCGCCCGCCAGCCGCCCCGGGTGTGCGCGGTGAAGGCGGCGCGCACGGAGACCCGGTGCTCGGGGGTGTGGTGGAAGGCGGCGGCGCGGACCGTGCCCCAGGGGTCGAGCGGGGTGACGGGGCTGTCGGAGCCGAAGGCCAGCGGGACTCCGGAGCGCAGCAGGGCGGCGTACGGGTTGAGGGTGCGGACCCGCTCGGCGCCGAGGCGGCGGGCGTACATGCCGTCCGCCCCGCCCCACAGCGCGTCGAAGGCGGGCTGCACGGAGGCGATCAGGCCCAGCTCGGCGAAGCCGGCCACGGTCTCCGGAGTGAGCATCTCGGCGTGCTCGACGCGGTGCCGGGCGGCCCGGATCCGGGCGAGGCCGACCTTCTCGGCGGCCGCGCGCACCCCGTCGACCACGGACGACACGGCGGCGTCGCCGATGGCGTGGAAGCCCGCCTGGAGGCCCGCCTCGGTGCAGGCGATCACATGGGCGGCGATGGTGTCGGTGTCCAGGTAGGCGGTGCCGGTGTGGTCCGCGTCGGCGTACGGCTCGTGCAGGCACGCGGTGTGCGAGCCGAGGGCGCCGTCGGCGAAGAGGTCGCCCGCGGCGCCGATCGCGCCCAGCTCGCGGGCCTTGTCGACGTCCCGCTCGGCCCAGTAGCCGAGGACCCGGGGTCCGGGCAGGGTGGCGGCGAGTTCCAGCAGTCCGGTGAAGTCGTCCTCGGAGGAGATCTGCGGTCCGCCGCACTCGTGCACCGAGCCGATGCCGAGGGAGGCGGCGTGCGTCAGCGCGGTGCGCTGGGCCTCCGCGCGCTGGGCGGGGGTGATGGCGGCGAAGGCGGCCTTGCGTACGGCGTGATGGGCGTCCCGGGTCAGCGGCGCGTCGGTGCGGGGCAGGTCGCCGCCGACCATGTCCAGCAGGGCGGTGGTGACGACGGCCGAGTGCACGTCGATGCGGGAGAGGTACAGCGGGCGCCCGCCGGTGGCCTCGTCCAGCTCCGCGCGCGTCGGCGGCCGGCCACCGGGCCAGCGGGCGGCGTCCCAGCCGTGGCCCAGCAGCACCCGGTCTGCGGGCCGGGCGGCGGCGAACTCCCGGACCAGGTCGAGCGCGGCCGCCAGGGAGGGCGCGGCGCTCAGATCGAGACCGGTCAGTGCGAGACCGGTGGCCGTGGTGTGCACATGGGCGTCCGTGAAGGCCGGGGTGACCAGGGCGCCGTCGAGATCGATCACCTCCCCCACGCCGTCGGCGAACGCGTCCGCGGCGCCCTCCGACCCGACCCAGGCGATATGGCCGGCCTCCACGACCATCGCGGTGGCGAAGGGATCGGCGGGACTGTGGACATCGCCGTTGCGGAGAAGGAGGGTGCGGTCGCTCATAGGCGACAGTTTCCCTCGGACCGCGCGGGGTGGTGCATCTGGGGCGGTGGGTGCCGGTGCGGCGGGGCACCCATGGCGGGCAGGGCGTCGTCAGATGAGCGGTGGACGGGCCTCGTACGGGGTCGAGAGGACCACCGTCGTACGGGTGGACACGCCCGCCAGGCTCCGGAGCCGGGCCAGCAGCTCCTCCAGTTCGTGCGGGGTCGCCACGCGGACCTTGAGGATGTAGTTCTCGTCACCGGCGACGCTGTGGCAGGCCTCGATCTCGGGCACGCCGGCGAGGCGGTCGGCGATGTCGTCGGGGGCGCTGGGGTCGAACGGTTTCACCGAGATGAACGCGGTCAGGGGCAACCCGACGGCCTCCGGGTCGACCACCGCGGCATAGCCGCGGATGACGCCACGCTGTTCGAGCCGGCGCACCCGCTGGTGCACGGCCGACGTGGACAGGCCCGTGGCCTTGCCCAGGTCTGTGTAGCTCATCCGCCCGTCCTTGACGAGCAGCTGCACGATCTGACGGTCCAGCTCCTCCATGGCGCCAAAACCTACAGGGCGTTCGATCTTCTCGGACAGCCGACGGCCCTCCTCGGACGCCGGTACGGTCATCTGCGCGCGGCATGTGACGAACGACACACCATTCGAACAGGCTCCGTGATGTTCTCGTGATTACCGCCGAGAGCGGACGGGAAGTGCTTGCTGTGGTCGTGGCCGCCGAGCCTTTCACGGCCCAGCCTTAGGGGGAGAATCCCATGCAGAGTGTCAAGCGCCCTGGTCGATCCGCGTCCAAGCGGCAGCAGCCGGTGGTCGAGCCCGAGCCGGAGGGCGTCGAACCCGACGCCTTCGAGGACGAGCTGGACGCCTACGACACCTTGGAGATGTACCGGGTGATCTGCCCGGACTGCGCGCAGCCGATCGCGCTGCTGGCGGACGAGGAGATCCTGCCGGAGCACGCGCTGTGCGCCTCGCCGTGGAACCCGTTCGGGCTCACCGTGTGCGCGGGTACGGGCCGTTCGGCCACCGACGCCCGGCCCGCGGACGAGTCCGTCACCCCGCAGGAGCAGGACACCGCGCTGCTGCTGACGCTCCCCCAGGGCCTGGACTGGCGGACGCAGCCCTTCTCGCACGTCGGCGGTCCGGGCTCGCGTCCGATGCGGGTGCCGGAGATGCGCCAGCGGGCCGCCTGAGCCCCGCGCACCGGAGCCGGCCCGACGCCGGACGTCCCTGGACTGACGCTCGATTCGGGCGGGCGGTGACCTGTGTGCCGGGTGCCGCGTTCTCACGGGTATGACATCCCTGCACCCGGTCACCGGGCGTCGGCGCCGTATCTTCGTCCCGCACCCCGCGGTGCCGGACCGGTCCGCCGCCCCGCAGGACCCGCCCATCTACCGCGATCTGCTGCGTGCCTGGGCCGATCGCGGCCGTACCCTGCCGGGCCGCCAGGACCCCGAGTGGGTGCGGCTGGCGGCGCCGACGGTGCGTCCGGGTCAGTTCGGCGCGGACCGGTTCAGCGGGCTTCGGGTCCCGCCACGTGACGGGCGATGACCATCCGCTGGATCTGGTTGGTGCCCTCGACGATCTGGAGCACCTTGGCCTCGCGCATGTAGCGCTCGGCCGGGAAGTCGGCGGTGTAGCCGTATCCGCCGAGGATCTGTACGGCGTCCGTGGTGACCTTCATGGCGGTGTCGGTGCAGTGCAGCTTGGCCATGGCGGCCTGCTTGGCGAACGGCTTGCCGGCGTCGCGCAGCCGGGCCGCGGCGAGGTAGAGGGCGCGGCCCGCCTCGATCTGGGTGGCCATGTCGGCGATCATGAAGCGCAGGCCCTGGAAGTCGGCGATGGGGTGGCCGAACTGCCGTCGCCCGGTGGCGTAGCCGACCGCTTCGTCCAGTGCGGCCTGGGCGACGCCGATGGCGCAGGCGGCGATGCCGAGGCGGCCGGAGTCGAGGGCGGACAGGGCGATGCCGAAGCCCTGGCCCTCCTCGCCGATGCGGCGGTCGTCGCCGACGCGGACGCCGTCGAAGTGGACCTGGGCGGTGGGCGAGCCCTTCATGCCCATCTTCTTCTCGGGGGCGGCCGCGCTGAGGCCGGGGGCGTCGCCGGGCACGAGGAAGGCGGTGATGCCGCGGGGGCCGTCCTCGCCGGTGCGGGCCATCACGGTGTAGAAGTCGGCGATGCCGCCGTGGGTGATCCAGGCCTTGGTGCCGGTGATCACCCAATCGTCGCCGTCCCGTACGGCCCGGGTGCGCAGGGAGGCGGCGTCGGAGCCGGAGGCGGGTTCGGACAGGCAGTAGGCGCCGAGGAGTCCGCCGCCGAGCATCGCGGGGAGGTGCTCGACCTGCTGCTGCTTGGTGCCGTGGGTGGCGAGCGCGTAGGCGGCGAGGGTATGCACGCTGAGGCCGAGGCCGACGGTGAGC
>NZ_MUNF01000721.1 GCF_002154555.1 Streptomyces murinus | reverse complement strand
CCACGACGGCGCTGAGGGGGCCGCCGCAGGCATCCGCACGACGGCGAGTCCGCCGCAGGCGGGCGACCACGATGGGGGCCGCCGCAGGCATCCGCACGACGGCGAGTCCGCCGCAGGCGGGCGACCACGACGGCGCTGAGGGGGCCGCCTCCGGCACCCGCACCACCACGGCGAGCCAGCCGCAGGCACCCGACCCGGCACAGCCCGCCGCAGGCGACTACGCTCCCTCCAGGACCAGAGCTGACCCCGAGGGGAGCCCCACAGATGACGCCGGGCCGCAGAAGCAGCACCTTCACGCGCCTGCTCCGACACGGCTTCACCGACGCCACCGCCGCCGAGCACCTCCTCGACACCCCCGAACTCGCCCACGTCCGCGACGACCCCTTCCTCCTCGAAGCCCTGGGCGCCACCGCCGACCCCGACCTCGCCCTGCACGGCCTCGTCCGCCTCCTGGAAGCCCAGCCCGCCCCGAACTCCCACCGCGAACTCCTCGACACCCTCATCGCGGCCAAACCCCTGCGCGACCGCCTCCTGGGCGTCCTCGGCGCCTCCACCGCCCTCGCCGACCACCTCGCCCGCCACCCCACCGACTGGCAGGCCCTGGTCACGTACGAGCCCCAGGACCTCCACCCCGGCGTCACCGAGTTCGAACGGGGCCTGGACGGCGCCACCGACCCCGTCGCCCTCCGCGTCGCCTACCGCCGCTGCCTCCTCTCCATCGCCGCCCGCGACGTCTGCGGCACCACCGACGTCGCCGAGACCGCCGCCGAACTCGCCGACCTCGCCACCGCCACCCTCCGCGCCGCCCTCGCCATGGCCGAGGCCGCCGCCCCCGAGGACGCCGCCGCCTGCCGCCTCTCGGTGATCGGCATGGGCAAGTGCGGCGGCCACGAACTGAACTACGTCTCCGACGTGGACGTGATCTTCGTGGCGGAGGCCACCGAGGGCACCGACGAGACCAAGGCCCTGCGCGCGGCCACCAACCTCGCCTCGCACCTGATGCGGATCTGCTCCGAGACCACCGTCGAGGGCTCCATCTGGCCGGTCGACGCCAACCTCCGCCCCGAGGGCCGCAACGGCCCCCTCGTGCGCACCCTCTCCTCCCACGTCGCCTATTACCAACGCTGGGCGAAGACCTGGGAGTTCCAGGCCCTCCTCAAGGCCCGCCCGGTCGCCGGCGACGAGAACCTGGGCCAGGAGTACCTGGCCGCGCTGCACCCCCTGGTCTGGCAGGCCGCCGACCGCGACAACTTCGTGGCGGACGTACAGAAGATGCGCCGCCGCGTGGTCGACAACATCCCCGCGGCCGAAGTGGACCGGGAACTCAAGCTGGGCCCCGGCGGCCTGCGGGACGTCGAATTCGCCGTACAGCTCCTCCAGTTGGTCCATGGTCGCACCGACCCCACCCTGCGCAGCGGCACCACCCTGGACGCCCTCAAGGCCCTCGCCGCCGGCGGCTACGTGGGCCGGGAGGACGCCGCCCGGCTGGACGAGGCGTACCGCTTCCTGCGCGCGATGGAACACCGCATCCAGCTCTTCCGGCTGCGCCGCACCCACCTCGTCCCCACCGCCGAGGAGGACCTGCGCCGCCTGGGCCGCTCCCTCGGCCTGCGCGCCAACCCCGTCACCGAGCTGAACCGCGAGTGGAAGCGGCACGCCGGCGTCGTACGGCGGCTGCACGAGAAGCTGTTCTACCGCCCGCTCCTGGACGCCGTCGCCCAGCTCGCCCCCGGCGAGGCCCGCCTGCGGCCCGAGGCCGCCCGGGAACGCCTGGTCGCCCTCGGCTACGCCGACCCCGCCGCGGCGCTGCGCCATCTGGAGGCCCTGGCCTCGGGCGTCACCCGCAAGGCCGCGATCCAGCGCACCCTGCTCCCCGTGCTCCTGGGCTGGTTCGCCGACTCCGCCGACCCGGACGCCGGTCTGCTGAACTTCCGCAAGGTCTCCGACGCCCTCGGCAAGACCCCCTGGTACCTGCGCCTGCTCCGCGACGAGGGCGCCGCCGCCGAGAACCTGGCCCGCGTCCTGTCGGCGGGCCGCCTGGCGCCCGACCTCCTGATGCGCGCCCCCGAGGCGGTCGCCCTGCTCGGCGACGGCGACGGCGCGGCGAGGGGCCTGACCCCCCGCAGCCGCAGCGCGCTGGAACAGGAGATCCTGGCCGCCGTCGGCCGGGCGGAGAACGGCGAGCAGGGCGTCACCGCCGCCCGCGGTGTCCGCCGCCGCGAACTCTTCCGTACCGCCGCCGCCGACATCGTGGCCTCCTACGGCACCGAGGCCACCCCCGTGCAGGCCGACCAGGGCGCCCTGGTCGACCTGGTCGGCGGTGCCGTCTCCGACCTCACCGCGGCCACCCTCGCGGGCACGCTGCGCGCGGTGGTGCGGGCCGGCTGGGGCGACCTGCTGCCCACCCGGTTCGCGATCATCGGCATGGGCCGGTTCGGCGGCCATGAACTGGGCTACGGCTCCGACGCGGACGTTTTGTTCGTCCATGAGCCGCAGGAGGGCGTGGCCGAACAGGAGGCCACCGCCGCCGCGAACAAGGTCGTCGCCGAGATGCGCCGGCTC
>NZ_MUNF01000720.1 GCF_002154555.1 Streptomyces murinus | reverse complement strand
CGCGATGCCCGCGAGCCCGGAGGCGTAACCCTGGCCCACCGCGCGGAACTTCCACTCCGCGCCGTGCCGGTACAGCTCGCCGAGGACCAGTGCCGTCTCGTGCGCGAGGGCGCCACCGGTCACCTCATAACGGGCCAGTTCGGTGTCGCCGTCCTGGTCGAGGACCCGGACATGGGCGCGCCGCACCTGTCCGAAGGTGTGCCCGCGGCCCGCCGCGTCGTACAGGGAGACCGGGAAGACGACCTTCTCCACGGCGTCCGGGAGCCGGGTGAGGTCGATCCTGATCCGCTGGTCGTCCCCGCCGGCGGGGCGGCCCTGGCCTTCGTGCCGGACCGAACCGTCGGGGCTGCTCGGGTTGTTGAAGAAGACGAAGTGCTCGTCGGAGAGCACCCGGCCCGAGGCGTCGCACAACAGCGCGCTGCCGTCCGGCTCATAGCCGTCCTCCGCCTGCCAGCCCAGCCCGACCGTCACGGCAGTCAGCCCGGGGGCCTGTCTGCTCAGCGACACATTGCCGCCCTTGGTCAGGGTCGTGCTCATGCATGTCCTCCAGAGACACCGCGGGAATCCGCGTCCATGATGATCAACGTGTTCCGTCCGTCACCGGTTCCACGCGCGCGCAATGATTTGATCAAGAAGGGTCACAGATGCGCGGCGATCGCGGGCAGCAGGTCCTGGAAGGTGCGGCCCGAGGCCGGTGCGCCGAGGGCCTGCAACTGCCAGCCGGTGCCGGTGCGATGGAGCTTGGCCATGATCTGCGCCGTGTACGCGCCGCCGCCGCTGAGGGTGTAGCGAGCGAGTTCCGTGCCGGTCCGCTCGTCGACCAGCCGGCAGAAGGCGTCCTGCACCTCGCCGAAGGTCTGCCCCGTGAAGGAGTTGACGGTGAACACGATCTGGTCGACATGGCCCGGCACGCGCGCCAGGTCCACCAGGATGACCTCGTCGTCGCTCCCGGCGCCCGCGCCGCCGACGAGGTTGTCGCCGAGATGCCGTACCGAGCCGTCGTCGCTGGCCAGATGGCGGAAGAAGACGACGTCCGCGAGCTGCCCGCCCGCGAACAGCAGCGCGGAGGCGTCCAGATCGATCTCCCGGGTGCCGGCCAGCTTGGCCAGGAACCCCTTGCGTGGCGCGGCCCGCCAGCCCAGGCCCATCCGTACGGCGTCCAGCGCGCCGCCGTCCGCCTTGTCCAGACTGATCCGCTGACCCTTGCTCAGGTTGACCGACACGGGTCCGCTCCCTTGCTCTCGTCGCCCTCACCGGTTCGCCGGTGCGAATCTACAACACTGTAGAAGAAAGCCGCCGCAGGTCCGCTCTGTACGATGTGACGCTCCTTCGGCACGAGGGGTTGAGGCACACAGCGGGCACGCAGGAAGGGAGAACGCGGGTGGCGGAGCCGGACGCGCACCGTCGGCGCAGGGCGCAGGGGGCGTTGGAGACACGGGTGCTCGGGGCGCTGCACGAGGCCGGTGGTGCGGTGACCGCGGGCTGGGTGCGCGACCATCTGGCCGCCGGGCTCGCCTATACGACCGTGATGACGGTTCTGGGCCGGCTGCTGGCGAAGAACGCCGTCACCCGCAGGCGCGAGGGACGCTCCTTCGTCTGGCTGCCGGCGGCGGACGAGGCGGGCCTGGCCGCGCTGAAGATGCGCCGGGTCCTGGACGGCGAGCAGGACCGGCACGCGGTGCTGGCCAGCTTCATCACCGCGCTGCCCGAGGGCGACGAGCGGCTGCTGCGCGAGCTGCTGGAATCCGGCGACGGCTGAGCGCACATGGGAATCTTCGTCTTCCTGCCCCTGGTCCTGCCGCTGACGGCCTGGCCGATCGCCCGGCTGGCCGAGCAGCGGCTGCATCCGCGCACCGCGACCGTGCTGCTGACGTCGGTCTCCACCGTGCTGGCGCTGTGCAGCACGGTGTGCCTGGCCCTGCTGATGGTGGTCGGCACCGCCCAACTGCCCGGCAATCCGCTGCCGGACGGCTGGTCCGACCCGGAGGTGCGCGCGAGCGTGCCCCGGCACGAGATCGCGGGCAAGGCCGCGATCCCCGCGCTGCTGGCGGTCCTCGCCGCGGGCGGCCGCACCCTGGCGCGCCATGTACGGGTACGGCGGCGGGCCCACCGGGCGCTCGCCGGATTACCGGGCACCGAGGTGGCCGTGCTGCCGGACGCGGCGCCGTACGCCTACGCGCTGCCGGGCGGCCGGCGGGACCGGATCGTGGTGTCCAGGGGGATGCTCGGGTCGCTGGCCGCGCGGGAGCGCCGCGCGCTGTTCGCGCACGAGCGGGCCCATCTCGCCGCCCGGCACCACCGTCATCTGCTGCTGGTCCAACTCGCCGCCTGCGCCAACCCGTTCCTGCTGCCGCTGCGCACCGCGGTGGCGTACACGGCGGAGCGCTGGGCGGACGAGGAGGCCGCGCGGGCCGTGGGCAGCCGCCGGGTGGTGGCCCGCGCGATCGGCAGGGCGGCGCTGGCCGCCACCGGTGCCGCCACCGGTCCCGCGCCCGTGCCGACGCTGCCCGCGCTCGCCGCGCCGGGGCCGCTCCCCCGCCGGGTCGCGGCCCTGCTCGGTCCCGAACCCGCCGCCCACGCCTGGCCGTCCCTGTTCACGACGGCCGGTCTCGCGGTGTGGACCGCGACCGTCGGGGCCGCCCTGTCCGCGATGTTCTCGGCCAACTCCGCGCTCACCCTGGCGTTTCTGCTGCACGCCGCCACACCGCTGTGACCCGCCGGGCACAATCGGGGCCATGACCGTCACCGCGACCACGGACCGTGCCGCCGCCCGCCGCAGCCTGGAGGGCCTGGCGCTCGGCGACGCCTTCGGCGAACGCTGGTTCCCGCTCTTCCGCGAACCCCGCCGGGCCCTGCGGGAGATACACGCCCGGCAGGCCCCCGAGGAATCGCCGTGGCACTGGACCGACGACACCGCGATGGCCCTCGCCGTACTGCGGGTGCTGGACGAGCACGGCGAGATCCGCCCGCGCGAACTGGCCCTGTCCTTCGCGCTCGGCTACGACGCCGATCCCGCCCGGGGATACGGCCACGGCATGCACCAGTTGCTGCCGCGTCTGCTCGAACTTCCGGACCGGTGGCGGGAGTTCGCGCGCGAGCTGTTCGGCGGCGAGGGCAGCCTCGGCAACGGCGCGGCGATGCGGGTGGCCCCGCTCGGCGCGTTCTTCCACGGCAGTCTCCCCCGGGTCGTCGCGCAGGCGACACGTTCCGCGGAGGTCACCCACGCCCATCCCGAGGGCATCGCAGGAGCGGTCGCCGTGGCGGTCGCCGCCGCGCTGTCCGCACGCGGCACCCTGACCGTCGCCGATGTGGCGGCCCTGACCCCGGACGGCACGGTCCGACAGGGGCTGGCCCGCGCCGCCGAGGTGCCCTTCGCCACCGAGCCCTGGCGCGCCTCGGACCTGCTCGGCAGCGGGCAGCGGATCCGCGCCGACGACACGGTGCCGTTCGCCGTGTGGTGCGCCGCCCGCCACCCCGGCGACCTGGTGGCCGCCCTGTGGACCACGGCGGAGGGGTTCGGCGACGTGGACACCACTTGTGCCATCGCCGGGGGCATCGTGGCCGCGCGCACCGGCGTGACGGCCGTACCGCGCGCCTGGCTGGAGCGCCGGGAGCCGCTGCCGGAGGGCACCGGCGCGGCATCGTCCGGGGAAATCGGGGCAGGTGGCCGGTGAGCGGCCGGGCACGGAGCCGGCGGAACCTTCGAACAGGGCCGAGGTGCGGGTGACGGACATGGCGAGCATCGACGAACCACTGGAGCCGGGCGGGCTGGCGGTCGGCCGGGCGCCGCTGGGCGGGGCCGTCGTCGTCACGGTGACCGGTGAGATCGACCACCGGACGGCGGGTGTCCTGCGGCGCGCGCTGACGCCCGCGGCCACCGCGGACACCCCGCGCACGGTCGCCGACCTCGCCGGGGTGGGGTTCATGGACTCCAGCGGCATCAACGTCCTCATCGCCGCCCACCAGGCCCACGCTCCGGCCGGCTGGCTGCGCCTGGCCGGGGTGCGCAGGCCGGTGCTGCGCACCCTGGAGATCGTCGGGCTCACCGGCCTGATCCACTGCTACCCGAGCGTGGGCGCGGCGCTGGACGCCTGACCCGGCTCGCCGGGCCGGTGTACGGGTACGGCGCTAGGGACTGTCTGACAATTCCCGTC
>NZ_MUNF01000719.1:2522-3413 GCF_002154555.1 Streptomyces murinus | reverse complement strand
GTGCTGAACAGCGCCGACGCCAGCAGCAGGTCCCGTCGGCGGTTGCCCAGGGACCACCACAGCAGCGCACCGGGCGAGGCGGCCGGGGCAGAGGCTGCGACGGAACGGGGAGCCGGGACGGAGGGGCGGCGGGGAGGGGCGGCGGCGGGAACGGTCACCCGGCCACGTTAGGGTCACCTTACTTTTGTCGTAAACGCAGCAGGGCGCCACCGTATGTCGTGCATCGGCCATGGACAGCGGGCGGGAGCACATGAGCAGGAGCGGGAACGCCGGGCATGGCACACGAGCAGACCATCGATCTCGAACGGTTCGAGATGGTCCGGGGACAGACCTTCCAGCACCACGTCCATGACGAGCACCAACTCGCCTGGGCCAGCACCGGTGTGGTCATGGTCGACATCCAGGACCGCTGCTGGGTGCTGCCCCCGCATCTGGCGCTGTGGATCCCGGGCGGCGTCCGGCACGCCACCGGGGCGCTGCGCGAGTCGGTGCTCCAGGGCGTCTACCTGGACCCGGCGACCTGTCCGCTGGTCTGGACCCGGCCGACCGTGCTCGCCGTCCCACCGCTCGCCCGGCATCTGATCGGCTACCTGGCCGGCGAACTGCCGGCCGCGGGGCGCGCGCACGCCGAGGCCGTGCTCCTGGACGTCCTGCGCCCGGCGGAGGCCACCGTGTTCGAGCTGCCGCTGCCGGTCGACCCGCGGGCCAGGGCGGCCGCCGCGCTGTTGCTGGACGACCCCGCGGACCGGCGCGGGCTGGGCGAGCTGGGGCGTGCGGTCGGCGCCAGCGAGCGCACCCTGCTGCGGCTCTTCCTGGCCGAGACGGGGATGACGTTCACTCAGTGGCGGACCCATGCCCGGCTCCAGGCCGCGCTCGCCCATCTCGCCGAGG
>NZ_MUNF01000719.1:0-2488 GCF_002154555.1 Streptomyces murinus | reverse complement strand
AGCGCGTTCGTCGCCGCGTTCCGCCGGGTGACCGGAGCCACGCCCGCCGCCTACTTCGCCCGGTCGAGGGGGGCGGAGGGGGAGACGAGCTGAGCGGCGCGTCGCAGGTGGCGGATCGGCGACATGAGGTGGCGTCCGACCGGCTTGTCGCGTCCTCGACGGCGCCTCTACCTTTTTAGGTAAGGCTAAGCTAACTTCCCCCCGCCGGTTCCTTGTATCGGCAGGTATGTCGATGTCGCCGAGGAGCACGATGGGCACCACCACGATCAGCACCACCGATACGGTGCCAGGAGCCGAGGACACGGACCGAAGACCGCGCACGGCCGTGCTCGCCGTACGGCTGCTCGGTCTCCTGCTCGCCTGCGGACTGCTGGTCCTGGTCACCGTGGTGAGCGTCGCCGCCGGCGCCAAGGCCATCCCGCCCGGCGAGGTGCTGCGCGCGCTGTTCCACGGCCCGGCCTCGGTGGACGACGCGGTCGTCCTCGACCTGCGGCTGCCGCGGACCCTGCTCGGTATCACCGTCGGTGCCGCGCTGGGCCTCGCGGGCGTGCTGATGCAGGCTCTGACCCGCAATCCGCTCGCCGACCCCGGCATCCTCGGCGTCAACATGGGCGCCTCGGCGGCCGTGGTCGTCGCCATCGCGCTGTGGCGCACCGCCGATCCGTCCGTCCGTCTCTGGTTCGCTTTCGCCGGCGCCGGGCTGGCCGCCGCGCTGGTCCAGTTGCTCGGCTCGCGCGGGCGGACCGGTCCGGCGCCGGTACGGCTCGCGCTCGCGGGTACGGCGGTCAGCGCCGTGCTCAGCGCGCTGATCTCCGTCGTCACCCTGCTGCGGCCTGATGTGTTCGACCAGTTCCGCTTCTGGGGCGTGGGCTCCCTGGCCGGGCAGCCGATGTCCGTCCTCACCGGTGTGCTGCCGTTCCTCGGCGCGGGCGCGCTGCTGGCCCTCGGCCTGTCCGGTTCGCTCAACGCGCTCGCCCTCGGCGACGACACGGCCCGTGCGCTCGGTACGGCCGTGCCGCGCACCCGCGTCCTCGGGATGCTCGCCGTCACCCTGCTGTGCGGGGCGGCGACGGCCGCGGTCGGCCCGATCGCCTTCGTCGGCCTTGCGGTCCCCCATCTGGCCAGGGCGTTCACCGGGCCGGACCACCGCTGGCTGATGCCGTACTCCATGGTCCTCGGCGCGAGCCTGCTGCTCGGCTCCGACATCCTCGGCCGGGTGATCGCCCGGCCCGGCGAGATCCAGGCCGGGATCGTGACGGCCTTCGCCGGAGCGCCCGTCTTCATCGCCCTCGTCCGCCGCCGCAGGATCGCCGAACTGTGACCACCGAAACCTCTTCCCGCCCCGCCGCCCCCGGCGGGACCCGCCACGGCACCGTCCTGCGCGGCCGGGTGCTGCGCCTGAACGGCGGGCGGACATCGCTGCGCTGGCAGCCGCGCACCGTCGTGGTCTGCCTGCTGCTGACCGCCGCCTGCCTCACGATGGGCGTGCTCGGTCTGACCACCGGCACCTACCGCGTCCCGCTGTCGGACGTGATCGCCTGTCTGCTGGGCCACGGCTCCGGGGCCGAGTCCTTCATCGTCGTCGGGCTGCGGCTGCCGCGGCTGGTGTGCGCCCTGCTGGCCGGTGGCGCGCTCGGGATGAGCGGCGCGGTGTTCCAGAGCATGTCCCGCAATCCGCTGGGCAGTCCCGATGTCATCGGCTTCACCAGCGGCGCGGCGAGCGGTGCCGTGGTGCAGATCGTGCTCTTCCACGGCGGGCCGTTCGCCACCGCCGTCGCCTCGATCGGCGGCGGCCTGGCCACGGCGCTGATCGTGGGCCTGATCGCGGCGGGCCGGGGTCCGGCCGTCGGCTACCGGATCGTGCTGATCGGGATCGGCATCAGCGCCATGCTCACCTCGCTGACCGCGTATCTGCTGACCCGGGCCAGTCTGTACGAGGCGCAGGACGCGCAGATCTGGCTGATCGGCAGCCTCAACTCGGCGAGCTGGTCCGTCGTCACGCCCCTGGCCGCGGCCCTGGTGGTGCTGGTACCGGTGACCGTCGTCGCCTCGCGCGCCCTGCACTGGCTGGAACTCGGCGAGGACACCGCCCGGGGCCTGGGGGTGCCGGTGGGGCGCGCCCGGATCGTGCTGGCGGTGGCCGCCACGGCCCTCGCCGCGGCCACCACCGCCGCGGTCGGACCCATCACCTTCGTCGCGCTGGCCGCCCCGCATCTGTGCCGCCGGCTGGTCCGCTCCCCCGGCGCGCCGGTGGTGCCCGCCGCCTTCATGGGCGCCCTGCTGCTGACGGCGAGCGACTTCGCCGCCCAACGGGTGCTGCCCGGCACCGAGTTGCCGGTCGGCGCACTGACCGGAGTGCTCGGCGGGCTCTATCTGTGCCGGGTGCTGGTCGCCCGGCACCGGGCGGGCAGGGCATGACCGGCGCCGGCGCCACCGGGCGCCCGCGGCCACTCCCCGCGCCGCCCCGCGAACAGTTACCCCAGGCGGG
>NZ_MUNF01000072.1 GCF_002154555.1 Streptomyces murinus | reverse complement strand
CTTCTACACCGTCCCCGTCGGCCAGGCCTACGTCACCACCGCCGCACCCGCCCCCACCGACGACTACTTCCCCTCCACCGGCCGGGTCGTCACCGGAGGGAAGAGCATGTACACCATCCAGTACAACCACCGCACAGCACTGGTCTACGCCTCCGACGTCAGCGCACGGTAAGCATCGGGCGGCAACCCGCCGCGACGGTCCGGGGACGGAGTGGCGGGCCTGCCGTAGCGCGCAGATCAGGTGAGCCGGACGGCCGGTGGGGCGGCCCGTGCCGGAGCGGCCGATGGGGGTGAGCCGTCCCCGGCCTCGCGGTCCGGGCCGAACGCGGAACACAGGGCAAGCAGTCCGGTCCCCGTGCGGTCCGGGCCGACTTGCGCCTCGCGCTGCGGGATCGCATCGAGGCCGGCGCCCCTGTGTACGAGGATCCGGATGTACGAGGATCCGGCGATCTCCAGCCGGATCCTGTCCGTGCATCGGCAGGGCTTCCGGCAGCTCCTCGATGAGCCGCGGTCGGCGACACGTGGACGGCGTCGTCGCCGCGGTCGGCGGGACGAACCCGGATCTCCCGTCCACGCCGGACGAGGTCCAGGCCGTCGCCTCCGTCCCCTCGCCGCAATGCCTCGGCGCGCCCGTGGCCGCGGTCCTGACACCGGCCGGGCGGGACCGGGCCGGAACACGGTGGCGTGTCCCGGCCCGTGCCGGCTCGCGCGCTACCCCCATGCCCGGTGGCAGAGGCCCACGATCTTGGACGACACGATTCCGGCCGCCCGGCCACACAAGACACGCATCTGTCCGGAACGAACCCGCGGCGCCTTCGCCGCCCGCCAGGGCGACGAAGGCCGGGACCGCGCCCGCGGCTGAACGAAGTGCCGGGAGGGGCGGGCGCGCCAGACACGGTGTGTCGACCGTCGCGAGAGCGTGGTGCTGGTGTGCGACTTGCGCGCGGGCGCCTCGGTACGGCGTACCGGGGCGGCCCCGGCCCGGTCATGCCCGGGCCTGCCGTGAGACCGGTCGGGCCCGATCCGCACCAGCGCGGAATCCTGCCTCGGAGGCACCCGCGAACCGGTCGGCAGCGGAACAGGGCGGGCGGAGACGGCCGGACCGCGTACGCCCTGCGGACGACCGTCCGCCGACGGGGTGCCGGGCGTCACCGTGGCGCAGCCCGTGACACCCAGCAGGACCAGGACCACAATCAGCGGGCGAAATGACACCGGCCCACTGTGCGCCACCGCGAGCGCCGACGGGCCGTACCACGAAGCAACTCACCCCAAGGAACGACCGGTCGAGCTGGATTGACCGCGTAGGGCACCTGATCCGAGGGACCAGTCGACTCCCTGCATCCCGGTTCCCTGCGTCCCGGTTCCCTACATCGCGGTGCGGTGCACGAGGCCGTTCAGGATGAGGGCGAGGCCCGCCTCGAACGCCGACTCGTGATCGATCACCGGCATGTCGGCCGGCAGATCCGCGTCGTCACCGGGGCCGGGGTCCGCCTGCTCCTCCAGGACGCTGCCGACGGTGAAACGGCCGGCGGCCAGCATGGCCATCTGCGCGTCCCGCTCAGGCACACCGGAGTCGACGAGGAACTCCATTTTGCGGCGGAGCCGGGCGAGGTCGCCGGTGGGGGTGGTGCCGGCGTGCAGCCGTGCGCCGTCCCGGCGCATCAGCAGGGTGCGCCGGAAGCTGCGCGTGTTGTCCGCGAACCAGTCGCGCCAGTCGTCGCCAGGGGATGGCAGGGGCGCCGTCGCATGGGGTTCCATCGCCGCTTCCGCCATGGCGGCGAGGAGGTCCTTCTTGGTGCGGAAGTACCAGTAGAGCGAGGGCTGTTCCACGTTCAGTCGATTCGCCAGCCGTCTCGTGCTCACGGCGTCCAGCCCGACCTCGTCGAGCAGGCCGAGGGCCTCGGTGATGACGACTGCGCGGTTCATCTTGGTCACGTTGACAATCTATCGCTGATAGATAACTCTGAACAGGAATCTTTCACTGATAGATTGGGGAGGGACGGCATGGCGGAGGGATGGGGCGAACGGCGGCTGCGCGTTCTCGTCGCCGGTGGGGGAATCGCCGGGCAGGCCCTGGCTTTCTGGCTCAGCCGGGGCGGCCACCGGGTGACCGTTGTCGAACGCTTTCCGGCGCTGCGGGCCGCCGGGGCCCAGGTCGATCTGCGCGGGCAGGGCATCGAGGCCGTGGAGCGCATGGGGCTTCTCGACGCCGTCCGGGGCAAGCTCGTGGACGAGGCGGGCGTCGCCCTCGTCGACGCCCGCGGCAGGGCCAGGGCGACGATCATGGCCAACACCTCGGGGCGGGGCCGGCAGACCCTCACATCCGAGTACGAGATCATGCGCGGGGACCTGGTGCGCATCCTGCACGATGCGACGAGGGACGATGCCGAGTACGTCTTCGGCAAGAGCGTGGACGGCTTCGAACAGGACGAACACAAGGTCGTCGCGCACTTCTCCGACGGCTCCTGCGGCGAGTACGACCTCCTGGTCGGCGCCGACGGGCAGGGCTCCCGCATCCGGCGGGCGATCCTCCCGGAGGGCTTCGACCCGTACCGGCGCCTCGGCATCCACATGGCCTACTGGTTCGTCCCGCGCATCGCCTCCGACAGCAACATCCGGGACACCTACATGGTCCCGGGCGGCCGCCAGATCATGCGCCGCAGTCACAACCCGACCGAGACGCAGGTGTACTTCGTCCTGCGGGAGGGGTCCGAGGGTGCCTCGGCGATCCACCGCGCGCCCGTCGAGCGCCAGCAGGAGTTCTGGGCGAGCAGGTTCCACGACGCCGGATGGCAGACCGAACGCTTCATCGAGGGCATGAGGACCAGCCCGTTCTTCTACTCCCAGGAGATCGTCCAGGTCCGCGCCGACACCTGGTCCAAGGGTCGCGTGGTCCTGGCCGGAGACGCCGCCCACTGCGCGTCCCCCTACAGCGGCATGGGCATCTCCGGCGGCCTGGTCGGCGCCCACGTCCTGGCCGGTGAGATCAACCGCCGCCCCGGCGACCTACCGACCGCCCTGGCGAACTACGAGAGCGCGCTACGGCCCTTCGTCAACAAGATCCAGGGCCAGGTCAAACCGAGCCTGCTGCGCCTGGCCATGCCGATGACCCGGCGTGCCATCGATGCCTTCCAGGCCACCACCGCGCTGGCCTGCCTCCTGCACATCCCCGACCTCGCCGCGCGCCTTTCGAAGGAGGATCGCGGAGGCACCTGGCAGCTCCCCGAGAACCCGGCCCCGACCGCCACCGTCTGAAAGCGACCGGGCGGTTCGTACGGAGGGCCGTCGCAAGTACCCTTGGCCGGGCGGCCCGTTCCCCCGCCTTCGCTGCTGTCCGACCGGCTCACCGACCGCCAAGCGGTGACCGGCGAGGCTTGGTCCGCCGACCGCGTGTCGGCGCGCCTCACGCCTTGACGGGTCCCCCACCCAACTCCCCCATCCCACACACCGCACACGCGCAGCGCGTGTCAGGCACCGTGCGCGGCTTCGCCGAGCGCCGCCGTCTTCCACGCGAAGTCGCCGTACGCGAAAGCCGTACCAGCGGCGGGGGGACCGCGACGCCAGTGGCGGTGGCGGTGGCGGTGGTCAGGTGACTCGGCCGAGCCGTGGGCCGCCCCGGGCGCGGAGGCGTCTGAAGAAGGCCAGGACGCCCGCGGAGCCGCCGGCCCAGGTGGCGCTCGGCCCGGTGAGCCCGGTGTCCGGGAACATGGGCCGGGACCAGGTGCCGCCGCTGCGGCCCAGGATGAGCAGGGCGGTGGTCTCGGCCGCGTCCCAGAACTCCTCGGACCCGGACGCCTCCGCGACATCCACCATCAGCTCGCCCACCCCGGCCAGCCCGCAGCACTGCGTGACGAGCGGCATTCTCGGTGCCAGTGCGGCGCAGGCGCGCGCGGACCGTCGGGCCAGGTCGAGGTGTCCGGGTTCGTCGAGGCGTTCGGCGGCCCGGACGAGTACGGTCCCGATGCCTGCCAGGCCCCGGCACCACGAGCCGTAGCGGCGTGTCGCCCCTGGCCCGGTGGCCGCCGCGATGATGTCCGGTGTCACGGCGGCCAGGTGTGCGCCGGCCTGCTCGGAGCGGCTGATCGCGTCCATGTCCCCGGTCACGCCGCCGTATTCGAGGAGGAAACAGGCCACGCCCGCCTTGCCGTGGGCGATGCCCTCGCGCAGCGCGGCGCTGCCTGCCGTGTCCGTGCCGCCCGGGGTCAGCCGGGCGGTGCCCGAGGCCAGCATCCGGTCGCAGTCGGCGGCGACGGCGAGGTGCCGGTGTGCGGCGTGCCGGTGACCGGACCGGAGGGCGAGGCCGGCCAGCAGCAGTCGGCCGAGGCCGATCCCGGCGGCGCCCGCGATCAGGTCCGCCTCGGGCGGTCCGCCGTCCGGTGCGCGGCCCGGCAGGGCGGGTTGCCCGGGCAGCGGGTCTTCGTACGTCCCCGCCTCTCCTGCTGTCACCTGGGCCTGGGTCAGGAAGAGTTCGACGCCCGTGCGCCCGGTGTAGAAGCCGGGTGGGAGGTTCCTCGACTGTTCCGCGGTCCACCGTGCCAGCGCGGTGACGGTCGAGCGTACGCGGGGCCGGTGCAGGTGGTGGAGGAGTTCCAGTCCGATTCCCGAGCTGCCGCCGTAGACGTCGATCGAGGTGGGGACGTTCCGTCGGGCGGCCCGTTCCGGGTCCACGATCGCGCTCGCCTCACCGACGCAGAACGCGGTGGTGTACTCGATGATCTCGTCCAGCAGGTCGTCGTCGATCCGGGGCCGTGCGGGCCGGAGTGTGGTCCCGGCGGTGCCGGTGCGCAGGCGGTCGGCGGTGGCGGTCCGTTCGGCCGGGTCGAAGCTCAGGAGGCCGGATATCCGCGACCGGATCTCCCGGTGGGCGGACCCGGGCAGTGCCCATGCCAGGCAGGCCAGGGTCCGGTCCCGGTTGACCGCGTGGTCGCTGTCGACGATCACCGGGTCCATGCCGGTGGCGGCGAAGAAGAGGGTCGCGCCGAGGGCGTAGTAGTCGTCGGCGGGGGCGGCCGGGCCGGTCGTCCGCAGAACCGGCGCGCCGTACCCGGGGGTCGCCCCGCCCGGACCGGTGCCGTCCCGCTCGCTGATCCCGAAGTCGATCACGTGGCAGTGGCCGGGGCGGGAGGCGTCGAGCACGACGTTGTCGGGCTTGAGATCGCGCACGACCACGTTTCGGCCGTGGATCGCGTCCAAGATGCGCAGGAGCCGGGAGGCCAGGGCGGACAGGGCGCGCTCCGGCCGGGTGCCGTCGTCACGGTACGAACCGTCGTCACGGTACGGGCCGTCGCGCAGGACCTCCCGGCGCAGGTCCCGGTCGCCGCAGTCGCTCATCACCAGGCACTCGTCCGACCGGTGAGCGAAGTAGTCCAGCGCGCGGGGCACGCCCGTGACGCCGTCGAGGGCGGTGAGGACCGCGCGTTCGTTGCGCAGCCGGTGGCGGGCGTCCGCGCCGGACTCGTCCTCGCCCACGAAGGCCCTCGCCTGTTTGACCACCACCGGCTGCCCGAGGACGCGGTCGACCGCGCGGTAGACATTGCCCTGCGGCGATCGCGCGATGCCGGCGGTGACCGTGTAGCGGCCGCCGCCGAAGTGGGGTGCGGACGGTTCGTCGCCGGGTCCGGAGCCGCTCGCGAAGGGGTCCTCGGCCCAGGGCGGGCACCGGTAGCGGCCGACGGCCAGGCCGTCGAACATCCGGCCGTCCGGGCCGGTCATGACGGATTCGAGCCGTCCGCTCCGGCCGGTCCGGTAGTCGCCGGTGAAGGGGCCGTAGCGGTAGTAGACCGGTGCCCTCGGATCGACCCGCCGGTCGCTGACGACGCGCGGGCCCTCCCGGTCGCGCAGTACGGCGGCGAGTTCCCGGGCGATCTCGGCGACCGTCTCGGCCGGGGCGTAGACGGTGATGGCCTTGCCGACGGCTCCGGCGCTCACCACCCCGGAGTTGAGGCGGCGCAGGACGTCCGGATCGCGGGCGAACTTGGCATGGCAGACGTGCCGGGACAGCACCGGCAGTACGAGCGCGGTCACGGTGTCGAGGTCGGCGGGACGCGCCGAGACATGCAGTTTCCAGCCGTGTTCCATCGCCGGCATCCGTGGATCGTTCAGGTACGACCACGTCTCGTCGGACCAGCCGCCGCGGCCGGCGATGGAGACGGCCACCGCTACGAGTTCAGGTCACACGAGAAGCGGGTGGTGGCGGTCACCCAGGGGTCGGCGAGGCATGCCGTGGGCTCACGGTCGTCACGGTCGTCGTCCTCGAACACGATCGCCTCGTCGTCGATCTCCAGCGGACCCGCGTCGCGGAATCCGTCGGTTTGAAGAAGATCCGGCACGGCTACGGGCATGTGACGCCTCCATGGTGTGTCGTGCGCTGAGGGAAGGACATCGGCCGACGCGGGACGCTGGACCCGCCGGGCCGAGGACTGCTGCACAAAGGTAAGGAGGGGTACGCCCGCTGACAAGAGGTCAGATCACCCAGCGGGGCCGCTTGACCTGCCGTCATCGGGACGGCCGCCGCGATGCGGAAGGGGAACGGGGGACTCCCTCTTCGCGCGGCGGCGCGCCCGGGCCGTGATCCCGGCGTGCGTGTCGTTCCACGGGCCGGGGAGCCGCCGGCCCGCTCCGCCGTCGCCGGAGCGGGGACGACATGGCCGCCGACCGTATGCCGCCTCCGTCAGGTACCGGCCGGGCGGGTCGCGTTCGGGCAGGAGCGCCGAGCACGGAATGCGGGCGTCCGCCGGGCGCGGTGTTCATTGCGGAACCTCCGGTCGGCGCCGTGCGGCCCCCGGGGACGTGTCCGGCGTTCTTCGTCCCGGGCCACGCCGCCGATCCGGAGCCGGTCGCGGTGACCACCCCCGGCGCCGCCCACCCGGTCCGGACCGGTTCGCCCGCCCAGGCCGGGGGTCTGCGGGCCGGTTTGACCGGATACTCGCCGTGGACGGAAACCTCGTTCCGGACGCCCGGGTCGCGGTCGCGGCCGCCCGCTCCCGACGGCCCGGATCCACCATCGTGCTCACCGTCGGGCGCGGCAGCGGGCGCCTCCGCCTGTCCGTCCGGCTGGCCACCGGTCTCCCGCGCGCTGCTCCCCGCTGACAGCGCGGATTTTCGCGTCGGTGGCCCAGGTGGCGCATGCGGAACCGGCGTACGCCTTCAGGCCGCGTACCTCGCGCGGGCGGTCACACCGGGCTGGAGGGGTGGGCCGCCGTGGGTGAGCGGGGTGGCCAGGCGCGGGGGGAGAGGAGGCCGAGGACGTAGGCGCGGGCGACCATCGCCGGGCGCGTCGGCGCTTCGAGGAGGACGCGGAGCCGGCTGAGGTGGTAGTCCAGGGTCTGCCGGGACAGCCGCAGTTCCTCGGCGATGTCCGCGTTGCTGCGGCCCGCCGCGAGCAGGGCGACGATGCGTATCTGGGCGGCGGTCAGGGTGGGCTGGGTCTGCTGGCGTCGGCCCAAGTGCGTGACGACGGCCCAGACGCCGGTGACGCCCGGCGCCGGCGCGCCGACGGTGGTCAACCGGATGCGGGCCCGGCGCTGCCATCCCTCCCCGTCGACGAGTACCGCCGAGGCGCGGGCGCTTCTGCGCCGGCCGGCGATCAGGTCGTCCCAGAGTCGTAGCAGGGCGCAGCGTTCGGGTGTGTCGGCGAGAAGGGAGGCGGCCCGCACTCCGGTCAGATCGGAGAGGCGGACGCGCAGGATCTCGGCCGTGGCGGTGCCGGCCTCGCTCACCCTTCCGTCCGGGGCGAGGCGGACGCAGGCCAGTCCGCTGTGGTCGCGCAGTGCGCGTAAGTCGGCCTCGGCCCGGTGCCGTTGGTCCATCGCCCGGACGTAGTCGGTGACGTCGACGTAGATACCCGCGACGCAGCGTTCGGCGCCCCAGCGGACGGGAAACCGGTAGCCCGCCGCGTGGGCGGGAGTTCCGTCCGGGCGGCGGTAGGTGAGGGCGTGCCGTATGGACTTGCCGTCGGTCAGGACCTGTTGGTCCATGGCGAGGAAGCGGCCGGCGTTGGCGGGTTCGTCCAGGTCGGACAGATGGCGGCCGATCACCGCGTCGCGTGTCGTCCCGTACAGGTGGGCGTAGGCGTGGTTGGCCCACACATGGCGGCCGGCGCCGTCGCGCATGAACGCGGCGGCCGGGGTGAGTTCGGCGAGGGCTCCGAAGGGGTTCCGGCCGGGCGGGCCGGCCGCTTCGTCCGAAGGTGCGTTGCGTTCCGTCTCGTCCACGGGCCCACTCCTTGAATACCGCACGACATGACGTTGGGTGACGTCTCGTGCGTAAGCCGTAGCACCCCGGGAACACGGGAGAACCGGGCGCTCTCAGGCTCTGCACCAGCTGGGTGCTAGCGCATCACAACACCTTCACATGACATCAACCGCCCGGCGGGATAGGGCATTTGCCTGAATGGTTCGCGTGGTGCGGCCGCCGGGGGGTGAGTTGGGACTGGTTCGCTTGAAGGGGGAGAACCGGCGGGCGTGAGTGCTCCCGACGTCAAGTGCCCCGACATCGAAGGAGATGGGTCTACGTGAGCCAGGTGCTGTACGTGCATGCCAAGGGCGGGCCCCCGGTGGGTCATGCTCTGACGCGGGTGGCCGGGCGGGCCACGGTGCACCTGCTGGCGCTGAGCGGGCTGCCCGTGGGGGTGGCCGAGGACGCGGCGCGGCTGTGCGCCTCGGTGGTGACGCCTCCCCGGGCGGAGCACGCGGACCTCGTCGAGCTGATCACCACCCGCGCCCGCGAGGTGGGGGCGGACGCCGTCCTCACCTTCTCGGAGTACGCGGTGGTCGCGGTGGCCGAGGCGTGCCGACGGCTCGGCCTGAGGGGCGCCGGGGCGGCCGCCGCTCTCGCCCGCGACAAGCGGCTGATGCGGGCCACGTGGGACCGTCACGGTGTTCCGCAGCCCCGCTTCCGCCCTGTCGCGGGGCTCGCCGAGCTGGAGCGGGCGACCAGCGAATTGTCATGCCCCTTATTACTCAAGGCCGCGTGGAGCGCGGGGTCGACCGCGCACCAGATCATCGACGGGCCGGAACAGGCGCGGCACGCCTGGCACCGTTCGCGTCAGGTCATGGCCGAGTCGGCACACCTCGGCTTCGCCGAGATGCATGTGCGGGGCGCGTCGGAGGACTTCATCGTCGAGGAGATCGTCACCGGGCGGGCCGAGGAGTGGTTCGACGGGCCCGGCTGGGGTGACTACGTGAGCGTCGAGGGCGTCGTCGTCGACGGCGATTTCCGGCCGGTCTGTCTGAGCGGGCGCATGCCGACGGTGTGGCCGTTCACCAAGCGCGCCGGGATCACTCCGGCCGCCGTCGGCAGCGGGGCCCAGCGCGGGATCGTGGCGCTGGCCCGGCGGGCCGTGGACGCGCTGGGGCTGGAGAACTGCGGCACCCACACGGAGATCAAGCTGGGCGCGGACGGCCGTATGTGGGTCATCGAGACGGCCGCCCGGTTCGGGGGCGCGATGACCGTGCCGCAGATCGAGGACGTCTTCGGCCTCGACCTGGTCGGCATGTTCACCGATCAGCTGCTCGGCCGCTCGCCCGGCTGGCCCGCGCGGACGCTGACGCCCGCGGACGCCGAGGGCGCGACGGGCTCGCTGGTGGTGCTCGCGGTCGACGGCGACGGCACGCCGTGGCCGCGGCGGCATCTGTGGGACTCCTCGACGGTGGTCCGCAAGGCGCCGATCGGGGCCGGCAGCACGCTGTCCGTGGTCCGCGAGAGTTCCCTCCCCGACGGCTCGCCGGTCCCCGTCTACGACCCCGCGGGCGGCGCCAACACCATGGCGGGGCTGTGTCTGCTGTCGGCCGACCGGCCGCAGTCCGTCGTACGCGACTTCACCGCCCTGGTGGCCGCGCTGCCGGACCTCCTGCCGGTGGACGCCGCCGAGGAGGCACGCGCATGACGTTCGCACCGGACGAGGCCCGCGCCGCCGATGCGGCGGGCGACCGTACCGTGGTCGGCGTCAATCTGTCGCTGCCGCTGTTCCGCACGCTGTCCGGCGTGCTCGCCGGACACCCGTACCTGAAGGTCGTGGTGGACCGGGCCGAGGACACCTGGCATCTGCTCGACACCCGGGTACACCCCTTCCACGTCGACTACATCGCCACGCGCGTCCTCGGCATGACACCGCGGCAACTCGACGCGGAGCTGGACGCGTTCAACGCCCAGGTGTACATGGCGCCCGACCGCCGCTTCCTGCTGGGAATCCTCTCGTTGCACAGCGACGAGGATGCCGACGGCGCCGAACGGCCCTTCCTCGTCCTGGAGACGACGGAGGCGGACACCATGCACGGTGCCCTGCTCCAGGAGTTCTACGACTACGTCCGCCATCGCGTGGACGGGCGCCTCCCGTTGCTGCTGAAGCCGGCGAACCACGGCCAGGAGCATGAGCTGGCCCTGGTCGGCGACACCCGTATCCCGCGCATCCTGAGCCAGGAGCTGTTCGGCAGCCGCACCCGGACCTGCCTCAACCCGGGCGTGGCGGAGGGACGTCTGCGGTATTTCCGCAGTCCGCAGGAGTACCGCGCAGGGGCCGCGGACCTCGGCTGGGCGGACATCGTCGCCATGGCGGGCCTGCCCGACGACGTGCCCCGGGTGGCCGGTTTCATCAACACCCGCCCCACCACACCGCTTTCGCACACCAACGTGCTGGCCTCGGGCTGGGGTATCCCGAACGCGATCGTCCGCGACCTGGACGTCCTGGTGGAGCGGCACGGCCTGGACGACGCCTGGGTCCGCTACCGGGTGCGGGAGGACGCCGTCACCCTCGAACCGCTGTCCTGCGCCCCGGCGTTGGAGCGGCCGGTCTGGGACACCCAGCGCATCCATATCGGCGCGCCGCTCACCGGGGACGCGCCGATCATGGAACTGCACCGGCTGCGGCTCGCCGACCGCGACAGCTACGGCACCAAGGCCGCCCACCTCGGCGAACTGCACCATGTGCTGGACAGCCGCACCGCGGACCTGACCGCCTTCTACGCCCGCCCGCGCCCGCCGCGGCCGGATCTGCTCGCTCATCTCGGCACCCGGCTCGGTGAGCCCGAAGCACCCCTGGAACGGCTCCGGTTCACGGCCGCCGAACGCGTGGCCCGAACGGTCCGGGCGCCGCGGGGCGTGGCGCTGCCGTTCCATCTGCACCATCTCTATCTGACCTCGTCGCCGGCGCTCCAACAGGGTATCGGCAAGCTGAAGTTGGCGCTCGAACTCGACGCGCTCGACCTGATCGACCCGCTCTCGCTGGATCTCCAGCACCTGATGCGGAGCACGCCGATGCCCGAGGAGGTGGCGCGAGCCATCACCGGAGCCGTGCCGCGGCTGCTGGCCGACGGTCGCCGTCTGGTGGTGCGTTCCTCCTCCAACGCCGAGGATCTGCCGGGGTTCTCGGCAGCGGGCATCTACGACTCGGTGACGACGGTACGCGGCGCGGAGCAGCTGATGGACGCCGTCATCCATGTGTGGGCGTCGCTGCTGTCGCCGCGGAGCGTGCGGATGCGGCACCAGGTCGGCATCTCGCTGGACGACACCTACATGGGGGTGATCGTCCAGGAGTACACGCCGGCCGACCTCGGGGGCGTGCTGGTCACCTGCAACCCGACGCGCCGGGAGGACTTCCGGAACGTGTACCTCAACTGCACGGCCGGTTCGCCCGAGCGCGTGGTGGACGGCACGGTCCTGCCCCACCAGTACCTGTACAACACGGTCGAGGGCGGTGGCCGTACGGTCGCCGTCGGATCCTCGGGCACCGACCTGCCGGCGGACACGAGGCAGGCGCTGGCCGAACTTGCCCTGGCGGGGCGCCTGTTGCAGTCCCACTTCAGCACGGACGACCCGGACGACGCCCTGGACATCGAGTGGCTGATGACCGGCGAGGGGGCGTTCCAGCTGGTCCAGGTCCGCCCGTACGCCCGATGAGGCGCCATGGGCCCGCGCCGTGGCGCCGCGCTCCGCACGAGGACCTGACCCCGGCGGCCCGCCGGGTGATCCGTCTCAACAACGGGTTCCAGCTGCTGTTCAATCTGCTGTGGTGGATGCCCGTCTTCTACGCCTACCAGCGTGACGCGGGCCTGTCCGACGGCCAGATCTTCGGCATCCAGAGCGTCTACTACATCGCCTTCTGCCTCTTCGAGATCCCGACCGGACTCGTCGCCGACCGCATCGGCGCGCGCAACTGCCTGTGGGCGGGCGCGGTGGTCATGACGGCGGCGAACCTGATGCCGGTGTTCTCCCCCTCCTACCCGGGCTTCCTCCTCCACTTCCTGGCCATCGCCGCGGGGCGCTCCCTGACCTCGGGCGCGGCCAGCGCCTGCCTCTACGACGGGCTGCGCGCGGAAGGGGCGGACGCGCACTACCTCCGCGCGGAGGGTACGGCGCGGGCCCTGGGGCTCGCGGCGAAGGTGGTCTGCTGGCCGCTCGTCGGACCGCTGATGGTGCTGGCGCCGCAGGCTCCGTACGTACTGAGCGCGGCGAGCGCGGCGGGCTCGCTCGGCTGCGCCCTCGCCCTGCCACGGCTCGCTCCGCGCGAGGCGAGCGGGGCGAGCCGCGCCTCCGGGCGGCGCGAGGCGGCGCTGCTGCGCGACACCGGCGCCGCGCTGCGGGCCCTTCGGGCCTCGCCGTGGCTCGCCCTGCTCATGGTGCAGGGCGTGGCCGTCTTCACGCTGTCGCGGATCTGCCAGGTCAACCTCTTCCAGCCGGTGCTGCTGCACCATGGCATCGGCGAGGGCAGCACCGGCAGTGTGCTCGCGGCGATGACGGTCGCCGAGGCGGTCGCCGCCGCGCGGCCCCAGTGGCTGGGCTCCCGGCTGTCGCCCACGGCCTGGGTGTCCCTGCTGAGTGTCGCGCTCGCGGCCACGCTGGCGGGCACCACCGTCGGCGGCCCGTGGACGGTGGCCGCTCTGCTCTGCGTGTTCGCCGCGATCACCGGCTTCTGCTACCCGGTGCAGCGCAAGCTCATCAACGACGCGATCCCGAAGGACGCTCCGCGTGCCACCCTGCTGTCGGTGGAGAGCATCGTGGACCGCGGGGTGTGCGCCCTGGCCGCGGTGGCCGCGGGCGCCTGTCTGGCGGCGGGCCGGCTCGACGCCCTGCTCTGGCAGTCGGCCGCCGTCACCTGCGCCCTGATCCCGGCCCTCCATCTGGCGCTGCGCCGCGCGAACCGGGCGGCACGGACGCGCGGGGCGGGTACGGCGACCGGCGCGGACGCGGGCTCCGGGCGGGCGCGGACACTCCCGGCCGACGAACCCGTCGCGCTGCCCGTCGACGAGGGGGCCGCCCCGAGGGCCTGAACCGGGGCTCGGGGCGGGCCGGGAGCGCACCGGGTACCGGCCGGGCGGCCCGCCCCGTCCACCGTGCGAGCGATGCCCGCGCCTTCGCGGGAATTCGCGCGGCGTACACATGCGGAACAGGCTGTGCGTCGCCTGTGAAGGAGGCGTGGGGTTGTTGTCGCTTGTGACCCACGTGTATGGCGCAAGCGGTCGTTGCTGGGGTTTTCTCTGCATGTCACTGCCAACCCCCCACGTGATGAAGGGAATTGAAAGACCGTAGAGCCTCGCTCTGCATTGGCATGCCCCTGCCATTCCGGGGTGTGTCCTTCATGTGGCTCACACCGGCCGGCCCCACACCGACCGGGAAATCCCCCCACGGAAAGAGAAGCCTGCATGACCCACGGCAACATACGTCACCAGCGCACGACCCTCGCGGTGGCCACCGCCGTCGCCGCCGCGGCCGCCCTGCTGAGCACCTCGCTCACCGCCTCGGCCGCCGCCCGGCCCACCGCCGACTCCGCCCGCCCGGCCGGTGCGCCCGTCGCCCTGTCGGCCGCCGCCCACACCGGTCTCATCCGGAACGCGCAGGCCGAGCTCGCCGGGACCGCCAGGGCCCTCGGCCTGGGCAGCCAGGAGAAGCTGGTCGTCAAGGACGTCGTCAAGGACGGCAACGGCACCGTCCACACCCGGTACGAGCGCACCTACGCCGGCCTCCCGGTGCTCGGCGGCGACCTGATCGTGCACACCTCGAAGTCCGGCAGGACGCAGGGCGTGACCAGAGCGTCGAAGGCCACGCTGAAGCTCGCCTCGCTCACCCCGCGGATCGCCGCGGCCACCGCGCGGAAGCAGGCCCTGAGCCTGGCGCAGAAGGGCCGGTCGGCGAAGCCCGCCGTCGACCGGGCTCCGCGCAAGGTCGTCTGGGCGGCGAGCGGGAAGCCCGTCCTCGCCTACGAGACCGTGATCGGCGGCTTCCAGGACGACGGCACGCCGAACCAGCTGCACGTCATCACCGACGCGGCCACCGGCAAGAAGCTCTTCCAGTACCAGGGCATCGAGACCGGCGTCGGCAACACCCAGTACAGCGGCAAGGTCGACCTGACGACGGCGCAGTCGGGCTCGTCGTACACCCTCACCGACGACTCCCGCGGCGGCCACAAGACGTACAACCTGGACCACCAGCAGGACGGCACCGGCACGTTGTACTCCCAGGACAACGACACCTGGGGCGACGGAACCACGTCGAACGCCGCGACCGCCGCGGCCGACGCCGCCTATGGCGCGCAGGAGACGTGGGACTTCTACAAGAGCACGTTCGGGCGCAGCGGCATCAAGAACGACGGTGTGGGCGCCTACTCCCGTGTCCACTACGGCGACTCGTACGTGAACGCGTTCTGGGACGACAGCTGCTTCTGCATGACGTACGGCGACGGCTCCGGGAACAACGACCCGCTGACCGCGCTGGACGTCGCCGGCCACGAGATGAGCCACGGTGTCACCTCCAACACCGCGGGCCTCGAGTACTCGGGCGAGTCGGGCGGTCTGAACGAGGCCACCTCCGACATCTTCGGCACCGGCGTGGAGTTCTACGCCAACAACAGCTCGGACCCCGGTGACTACCTCATCGGCGAGAAGATCGACATCAACGGCGACGGCACCCCGCTGCGCTACATGGACAAGCCCAGCAAGGACGGCGGTTCCGCCGACTACTGGTCCTCGTCCGTCGGCGACGAGGACGTCCACTACTCGTCCGGTGTCGCCAACCACTTCTTCTACCTGCTGTCCGAGGGCAGCGGCGCGAAGACCGTCAACGGGGTCGACTACGACTCGCCGACCAAGGACGGCTCGACCGTCACCGGTATCGGCCGGGACAAGGCGCTCCAGATCTGGTACAAGGCGCTGACGACGTACTTCACGTCGACCACCGACTACGCCGACGCCCGCAAGGGCACGCTGTCCGCGGCGACCGACCTGTACGGCGCCGACAGCGCCGAGTACAAGGCGGTCGAGGCGGCCTGGACCGGGGTCGACGTGCACTGAGCCGTCCCGCTCCCGCTCGACCGACGGTGGCACCCGGGCCTGTGACCCGGGTGCCACCCGCGTTTGCGCCGACCCGGCTCCGTCGGCCGCCGACCGTCGGCTGACGAACAGTGAACGGCCCGGGGCGGGACCGGTGCGGAGTCGCATCGCCGGCTTCGGCGGGAAACTCGGCGGTCTCCGGCCTCGCGCACCGTACGCCGGCGTCACGGGTACGCCGGCGTCACGGGTCGGCCACGCCCCGGCCGCGTCCGGCGCGACGGGTTCGGTCACGGGTGCGGCAGGTGCCGGAATCGGCCAAGTGCCGTGGTGGCGCCGGTCCTTCACCGGGGCCGGGTGTTCACGGTGGGGGCCGATCTCGCGGCGCCTGCGACGGGTCGGCCATCGCCGCGGCCGGTTCGTCCTCGCCCGGCGGCATCCCATCACAGGACTCTTGCCGGTGGCCCCCGCGCGGCTCGGCGGCATGGGGTTTCGGTCGCGGGGCGCGGCGGGATCGTCGCGCGCCTCAACCCCGCCCAGCATTCCGGCAGCGCGCTCACGGAGACGCGGCGCAGGCCGGTCACGGAGTGCCCAGCGCGCTCACGGAGTGCCGCGCAGGCCGGTCAGCAGGATCTCCAGGGCCAGGTCGGTCGCCTCCCCGACCGGTGTGTCGTCCAGCAGATCACCGACGGCGAGCACGGCCAGGCCATGGACGGTGGAGAAGGCGACCTGGGCGAGGCGCACCGCGTCGCCGGAACGGACGGCGCCGGTCCGCTGGGCCTCGGCGATCACCTCGGCCGCGATCTCCAGGCTGCGGTGCCCGAGCACCCGGATCTCGGCGTCCGGCTCCACCTCGTGCTTGGCGGTGAACATCAGCTCCAGCAGCGCGGGCCGCTCGGTCGCGAACCGGACGTAGGCGCGCCCCAGTGCGGCCAGCCGGCCTTCGACGGGGCCGGGGCCTCCCGCAGCCGCCTCCATACGCCGGTTCAGGTCGGTGAAACCGTCGGTCACGAGCGCGTCCAGCACAGCCTGCCGGTCGCGGAAATGCCGGGTCGGGGCGGCATGGCTCACACCGAGGTCCCTGGCCAGCCCGCGCAGGGACAGCCCGACGGCGCCGCTCTCGGCCAACACTTCCTCCGCCCGCTCCAGCAGAGCGGCCCGCAGGTTGCCGTGGTGGTAGGAGCCCTCGGCCATGCTTCTCTCCCGATGTTGTCAGTTGACTACAATGATGTCACGTGCCTACATTGGCATGGCCGGCCCACCCCGAACGACCGACCGACCGAAGCGGAGCCGCCTCCCATGCCCACCATGTCCTATCAGGGGACCACCGCCGTGATCACCGGCGCCAGCTCCGGCCTGGGCGAGGAGTTCGCCCGGCAGTGGGCCGAACGCGGCGCCGACGTCGTACTCGTCGCCCGCCGCCTCGACCGGTTGGAGAGCCTCGCCGCCGAGCTGGAGAGGCGGCACTCCGTCTCCGCCACGCCGATCGCCATGGACCTCGCCGAGCCGGGCGCCGGCGTCGCGCTGCGGGAGGAACTCGCCGCGCGTGGCAGGTCTGTCCAGACCTTGATCAACAACGCCGGATTCGGCAGCCACGGCGCCTTCGCGGAGCAGGACCCGGAGCAGATCGCGCGCATGATCCGGCTCAACGTAGGGGCGGTTACCGAGCTGACCCGGGCCTTCCTGCCGCAGCTGGCCGCCGACGGCCGCGGCGCCCTTGTCAACGTCGCCAGTACGGCCGCCTACCAGCCCACTCCGGCCATGGCCGTGTACGGCGCCACCAAGGCATTCGTCCTCAGCCTGACCGAGGCACTGGCCCACGAGAGCCGCGGCAGCGCGCTGCGCGTGCTGGCGGTGTCCCCGGGACCGGTCGCCACCGAGTTCTTCGATGTCGTCGGCAGCAGGAAGGCGATCGTCGGCCGGATGGCCACGGCCGCCGACGTGGTGGCGGCGACCCGCAGCGCCCTGGAGGGCCGCCGCACCCCGTCCAGCGTCATCGCCGGGCTCGGCAACCGCATATCGGCCACGGCGGCCCGGCTCGCCCCGCGCCGCATCGCCCTGGCCGCGGCCGGCCGGGCCCTGGGGGCCTGACCGAACGGGGACGATGCGGACGACGGCTTTCGGCCTGGTTCGTGCGACGCCGTTCGTGCGGCGCCGTTCGTGCGGCACTGGCCGTGGGATCGTCGGAACGCAAAGGACTCAACAGCTCGTACAAGGAGGGGGCGAGGGGGCCGGCCCCGTGCGGGGGCCGCCTCGGCGACGGCGAGGAGACGTCCGTCCACGAACCGTCCCCTCCACGTGCATCTCGCCTCACGTGGCACCGTATCGAAGGGCCGCGGCGATGAACCGGCCCACTGACGACGCAGGAGCAGACCATGCCGAGCACGCTGGTGAACAGGTTCCGTCCGGTGGCCGTCGCGGCGATCGCCGCCGTCCGCCGACCCCTGGAGGTGGCGGATCCCTTCGCCGACGTCCAGGCCGCAACCCGGCGGCACCGGCGCGCCCACCACTGCGGAGCGTTCGCCTACGGGGAGGGTTCACTGCCCGCCGCGATCGTGGCGGCGGTCGGCGCCAGGCGGATCGTGGAGGTCGGTACGGCCTTGGGCTACACGGCTCTCGCGATGGCCCACGCGGCGCCGGGCGCGCGGGTGGAGACGATCGAAATGGACCCCGGCCACGTCCGTCTGGCCCGGGAACAGATCAGCGCGCACCGGATGAACGATCGCATCGACGTCCTGCCGGGCACCGCCGAGGCAGTCCTGAAGACACTGGAGGGCGGCTCCTACGACGTGGCGTTCTTCGACGGGTTCACCCCAACCGGCGAGGTCGTCCGCGAACTCCACCGCCTGCTGCGGATCGGCGGGACGCTGATCGCCGGCAACCTCATCCTGGGCCCGGACCGGGCGGTCACCTCCCATCTCGGCGACACGTCCCGCTGGCGGACCCACTCCTTCGGCGAGACGGCGCTGTGCGTCAGACTCGCCTGAGCCGACCCACCAGTGACACGCCGTCCGCCTGCGGGCCCGCAGCCTGAGCGGTGGCAACGGTGGGGCGGGGGCCCTCCGGTCGGCCGCGGCGGACTGTGGAGTCTGAGGCCCCCGTCACCTTCTGCGGGACCAGCCGCTGCCGATCCCCGCGACGTGCAGGGCCAGCGCGGCCAGCCCCAGGAGCATGATGTTGACGGACGAGAACGTGTGATTGGTGCTGATCTCGGCCGCGTTGACGAGGAACGACACGAAGAACAGCACAGCCGCGACGATGCCGAGCATGACAAGCCCCTCTCGGTAGGAAGTGAAACCCGTATGCCCGGCCGACGCGGTCTCAGGCGTGGGCTTGAGCGTGGGACTGGGCGCTGGCGTGGCGGGAGCCTGTCGCCCGGTGCGGGGCGGCGTGATGTGCGGGCCGGCCCGTCGCGGGGACGGCGAGCCGCCTCAGGGACAGGCCCGCGGTGACGAGGAGAGCGGTGAAGACGGCCAGCAGGAGAACGGACACCCACATCTCCCGGCTCCCGGGCGCCTGCCGGCCGGACCACACGGCGGACCCCGCCCACAGCAGGACACCCGCGGCGTAGAAGGAACGGACGCGGCGCAACTGCCGTACGGCCCGCAGGAATTCGATACGTTCGGTCTTCGGTGCCATACCGAGCCGGGTACCCCCGATGTGTGACGGGCATCAGGGTCGATCAGCCCCCGCACACCGACGACGACCACGAGCGGCTCCGTCGCCGAAACGGTCCGGCCGCGTGCCATCCGGGCGACACACCGGCATCAGCCCGCCCTCTTGGTGGTAGGTCTGACCGGTGTCCGGGCGCGAGCGAGACCTCCCGGTCACTCAGGCCACGATCAGGAGTGAGCATGCCCCCAAGCCTGGCGTCCCGGCCCGCGAGCGGTTTCCGGCGCCCTGCGCTGCGGGAACGCTGGCGCAGGGCGCTGAACGATCACACGGTGCCCGCCCAGCGCTCACTCATGGCTGCCTGGCTCGGCTTCGGCTGCACCTTCGGCGCGGCACGGCTGATCACTCACGGCATCCGGGGCGGCTGGCTGCCCTGGGGAAACATCTCCGCCGGCCGGACACATCTGCACCACTACAACTTCGGCATCGCCACGCTCGCGGGCATCGGACTGGTGGCGGTCCGCGGCGACGACGCCTATGTCGGCCACCCCGGGATCGGTGCCCTCTACGGTGCCGGTTCGGCGTTGATCGCCGACGAGTTCGCCCTGCTCCTCGACCTCAAGGACGTGTACTGGGCCAGGCAGGGACGCATCAGCGTGGACGTCTCCCTGGGCATCCTCAGCGCGTTGGGTCTCTATCTGACCGCGGTCCCGTTCTGGCACGAGGTCACCAAGGTCACCCGCGACCATCTCCAGGGGCGGCCGGCCGACGCGGCGTGAGCGCCGTGAACCGGCACCGGTGAGGCCGGTCCAACCGGCTCAGCCGGTCCACGTCTCCGGCTCGTACCGGCCGCCCGGTCTATCCGGTCGGTTCGGTGATGACGCCCCGGCCGGAAGGCGAATGGAGCTGCTCACGGGCCGGGCCACCGCAATGCGCGCACACCACCGCCGCCTCGAAGCGGTGCCCGCACGCGTGCTGGAAGCGCATCGGCGGGTCCTCGGCGTTCAGATGCCGATCACCCCACGCCATCAAGGTCAGCAGCACATCGTTGAGTTCCGCACCCGCCTCGGTCAGGTGGTACTCGTAACGCGGAGGATGCGCGCTGTACAACTCACGGCGCACGATGCCGGTGGCCTCCAGCTTGCGCAGCCGGGTGGTCAGAATGTCCCGCGGCGCACCCGTGTTCGCCGCGATCCCCCCGAAGCGCCGTACACCATGGCTGAGCTCGCGCACGATGAGCAGGGCCCACCGCTCCCCCACCAGACTCAAGGTGTCCGTTATAGAGCATTCCCGAGGCGACATGACTGCGAGAATAACCCGGAGCCGGACCGACGAAGACGCGCGGGGGACGGCGGAGCGCGTCCGGGCCGGATCGGGTCTTCCCTCCCGGTCGGGGGGTCGGGGAGGGTGAGGCATGCGAGCGGATGACTGGCATCTCACCCAGGACATCGACGGCTTCCTCGACCGGACCGGTACGTTCCTGCATGCGCGACCGGTACGGCACATCGTCACCCTGTCCGCGTTCCAGAAACTACGGGAGCGGGAAGCGGACACGGGCGGCGCGCAAACCCCCGTGACCGGAACGCGAGTCCCCGTCTTCGGGTGGGCGGAGCGGGCCGGTGAGATCGGCGGGACCTTCTACCACCTGCCCTCGGGCGGCATCGGGCTCACCCCGCTCTCCCCCGCGCGGGCGGACGCTCTCGCCGCCCGGCTGGCCGGCCTCGGCTATTCGTTGCCCTATGTCAGCGCGGACCGCGACACCGCGGCCGCGTTCGCGAAGGCGTGGCAGCGGTATACCGGGGTGGGGGCGGCGGTGCGGGTGCGGCTGTGTCTGTACCGGCTCGGGGAGCTGACACCGCCGCGGCCGGTTGCGGCGGGGCGCGGGCGGTCTGTCGGCGAGCACAGCGGCGACCGTGACCAACTGATGGAGTGGTGCCGGGAGTTCGCGGCCGATGTCGAAGAGGACGTGACCATCGACGCGGGCACCTGGGCGGGCACGCGCTTCGCCCGTAAGCGGTACACGTTCTGGGAGTCGCCCGACGGCGTGCCGGTTTCCATGGCGGGGGTGAACCCGATGCTCGCCGGGGCTGCCCAGGTGGACCCCGTCTACACCCCGGCGCGGTTCCGGGGGCGCGGGTACGCGGGCGCGGTGACGGTGGAGGTCAGCCGGGCGGCACTGGCCACGGGCGCCGAGAGCGTCGTCCTGTTCACGAACGCGGCCAACGCGACGAGCAACGCCCTCTATCAGCGCCTCGGATACGTCCGGGTGACCGACTGGGCGGTGTACGACTTCGCAACCTATGAGTTCACTCGGCTCGGCTCCGACGATCGGTGATCCCGGACTCGGGAGCGTTCGACGCCGGCCGCTCGGCCGGGCCGGCGCGTGTGGTGTCCCCGGACGATCGCGCCCGGGGACACCCGGGTCAGCGCCTGGCTCCGCAGGAGGGGCAGAAGGCGGCGTCGTGCGGGAGACTCTGATGGCACGCGGAGCAGCTCACGGGCTGGGCCAGATGGTGGCCGCAGCCGTGGCAGAAGGCGCCACCCCGGGTCTCGGTACGGCAGTTGGGACAGACCAGCTGGCGGGGAGTGGTGACGTCGTACCCCGTCCCCTGCTGCTGGCCGACGTCGTACGCGCGCTGGGCGACCATGTCGTTCAGGCCACGCTGCTGGGCCGCCTGCGCCTCGGCCGCGGTGTCCGGCGAACAGGTCAGGCACAGTCCCTGCCCCTGGTTCCAGCAGCGGGCGCAGACGTAGGAGGTGCAGCGCGGGCAGCGGTTGAAATGCCCCTGGGCACGTTCGATGGCACGGGTGAAGGCGGCGTCCCGCTGGCTGCCGAAGTTCGCTCCCGCCAGCCCGTCGGCGGCGTTGGTCACGCTCTGGCCGGTGCTGCCGCCGATGACCGACCAGGCGGCGTTCACACCCCGGGACAGCCAGCCCGCCATCTGTCCGGCCCGGAACGGCTCGAACGGGGAACGCCAGGTGTCCCAGCAGCGCGAGCACGAGAACTCGAACTGGAAACCCGCGCCGGTGCCCTGCTGGACGCACAGGTCGCGGTGGTTGTTGCTGAAATATATCTCGGTGCCCATGACGGCCGTCTCCCCCACAAGTCGATCCCGGCGAGGAGTGTATAGCCGTCGGCCGAAAGCGATCCCCGCGAGGGGCGGGCCGCGGTCTGCCTCGAGGACATCGGGCGGGCGGCAGAGGTCCGGCCCGGCGGACGCCGAGGACCGCGCCGGCGCTGCTCGGGGCGCCGCTCGCGACCGCGCACGGCTGAATCGTGACCGGGCGACGGGCGCGGCCACTAATCTCTCGAACAGCCTTTCCACTCGATCGGAAGCGAGTCGCACATGGCCTCTTCAAGACCCCTCAACACCGCCACCGCATGGCTGGTGCGCCTGTTATCCGCGCTCACCCTGGTCGCGGGCGGAGTCGTCTTCTTCTCCGGTACCGCCGAGGCCGCCAGCATATGCGGCAATGTCTCGGTGCCGCCGGGCTACGTGATCACCTCGGAGTCGCTCACCGCGAGTTGTACCGGCGGCTACCTGACCGAGACCATCCAGCCGCCGTCCAACGGTCTCGCCGTCTGTCTGAACGGCCCGGTCCCGAGCGGCTACGCGGTCACCTCGATCTACACCACCAACAACTGCGGCCCGTACCAGACCGGCCGGATCAACACGGTCACCAACGGCATGCGGATCTGCGGCAACTCCAATGATTCGCTGCCGAGCGGCTACGTGATCACCAGTGAGGGACCGGACAGCACGTGCTCGCAGTGGTACGGCGAGACGGTCAACGTCGCGAGCAACGGCATCGCGGTCTGCGGCAACTCGCCGATTCCGGCCAACTACGTGATCACCTCCAGCTACCAGAACGCGGCCTGCGGCATCTATCTCGGCGCCCGGCTCAACACCGCCTCCGACGGCATGACGTTCTGCGGCAACTCGCCGATCCCGACCAACTACGTGATCACCGCGAACTTCCAGATCAGCAGCTGCGGCCAGTACCTGGGCGGCCGTCTGAACGTGGCCTACAACGGCATCATCGCCTGCGCCGACTCCCCCACTCCGCCCGGCTACTGGGTCTCCGCCAACGGCATCCAGTCCTCCGCGTGCAGTCCCTACCAGGCGGAGCGCCTGAACAACAGCTGATCCCCGGCACCCATTTCCGATCCGGTCCGCCGTCGACCAGAGCGGCGGACCGGATTTCAGGGGGCGATGACGTCACCGGCGCGGCGAGCGATGTCGTGGGGCGGGCGGAACCGGGGGCGCCGGGTGTGCTGCCGGGTGCCGGCCGGGACAGCGCTGTCCGCCGGAGCCACACTGGTGGCATGCATCTGCACATCGAAGCTCACACCCTGCCCGGCCGGAACTGCGGTCCCGGCCCCGGCTTCCCGGGGATCAGCGGGATCGAGGTCGCGGTCCAGCGCAAGGACCGGCCCGCCGAGCTGCTCGATCCGCAGCCCGGCGACGCGCCGACGGCGACCTGGACGCTCCCCTGTACGTTCACCGCCGACGGCGAGTTGCGCGGTCCGTACGTGCAGAACCGGCTCGGCGGGCGCTTCGTCTACCTCTCCTGGCTCGGCAGGCGGCCCGGCGAGGAGGTCTCGCGGATGTTCCGGCGCGCCAAGCTGATGCTCGACGAGGTCGCGCCGCGGGTGCTCGACGAGGCGCGGCTGAGCGGCGTGCTGGTGGCCCGGCTCGCTCTCACCGACGCCCAGGGCGGTCCGCTGTGCGGGCGGGTGCGGCTCCCGGCGGTCGTCTGGAGCGCCGGCGAGCCGTCGGACGCCTTCCCCGGACGCGCCGGTCGTCGCCCCTGACGCGCGCCTCGCCGTCGGCCACCGGCGAGCGCGACCACCCGTACCGGCCGATCCGCGATCAGCGGCCCCGGTCCTGGCCCTGAGTCGGATCCGGCAGCGGAGCGGTGGACGGTCCGGACCCTCGTCGTCGCCTCGGCCGTGCCCCTCCGCCGGGGCCCCACCGGGCCGGGGCCGAACGCCAGGCGAACGTCAAGCTGCCGTCATGGAGACGCCGACCGGGGGCGCCGAGGATGTGATGCAACGGCAGGGGCGAGAACAGGGGCCGGCCCGGCACCCGTCGCCTCCTGCCGGCAGAAGGGACAGCTCCGATGCAGTTCCGCACAAAGCTCGCCGTGGTGGCGACGGCCGGCCTGCTGGCCTCCGGGCTCGCGTTCGCCGGCGAGGCGCAGGCCGCCACCGGGTCGCCCTCCGCGAACGTGTCGCCGAAGTGCTCCAACTCCTACGGTGCCCTGCGGGCCTATTACCTCAGCGGCTACTCCGGGCCCTGCGAGGAGTTCTGGGCGACCTGGCACGACACCTCCGGCATCACCTTCAGCAACGGTGTCACGGTCACCGGCGGTCAGGTCTGGAGCGCGGAGAACGACAGCTGGCGCAACGCCAACATGTACTCCGGCGCCTGGGGCCAGGGGAACCTGCACATCCAGTACGCCGGGACCTCAAGCAACAACCTCAAGGGCCTGGGGCTCCTCAACTCGCTGAGCTGGACGCCCGACTGGAACTGACACCGGCGTCCTGAATCGGACGCACCGGACGCACAGACCGGTCGGCCTCCGTGACCGCGAGCCGGTCGGCGTCCGGTGTCGCGGACCGGTCGGCGCGGCGTGCCACGCGAGTGGCCGCCGTGCCGGCCTGCCAGGCCCCCGCCGCCTCCCTGCCGTATCCGCATCACGATGGAGCCGAGGTCCCGCCCGTGATCCCGAAGCCGCACCGCCTTGGCCGCGTCACCGGACCGCTCCTGCTCGCGGCCGTACTGACGGGCGCCGCGACCGCCTGCGACGGCCCGCCGACGGCTCGGCCCCACCCCGGCGCCGGGCACCCCACGGTCAGCGCCGCCGACATGCCCCTGCCCGCCCGGGTCCCGGTGACGTCGGTCGGCGCGTCCCCGACCGCCTGGCAACTGCCCATGGACGCCTACCAGTACACACCGGCCCAGTCCGCCCGGGTCCAGGGCGCCGTCTACGCGCTGGCCAACTCCTGTATGCGCGACCTGGGTTACTCCACCGATCTGCCCACGCGGCTGCACCCGGGCCCCGACCACAACGCCTTCCGCTACGGACCGGTGACGGACGCCCAGGCGGCCCAGGGTTACCGCTGGATGCTGCGCAAGGCCGCCCCCGACGGCGCCGGCGCCCTGAACCCGACCGGCGAGGAGTACGGCGCGCTGCTCGGCAAGTCCCGCCAGGGGCGCAACGGGCGTCCCGTACCGGCGGGCGGCTGCCTCGGCTCGGCCCGCGGCGCCCTGGACAGCCGGGGAGGCCGCGTCGACCTCCCCGACGTGATCCGCGCCATCGCCGATGACAGCTACGCGCTGTCCCAGCGCACCGCCCAGGTCCAGACGGTCTTCCGCGCGTGGTCGGCCTGTATGCGGCAGGCCGGGTACCGCTATCCGGACCCGACCGCGCCCGCCCGCGACAAGGCGCTCGTCGGTACGGCGCCCAGCGGGACCGGCCCGGTCCCCGCGGCGGGCCCCCGCGAGGTGGCGGTGGCCCGCGCGGACGTCGCCTGCAAACGCCAGGTCGGGCTCTTGTCGGTCTGGTACTCCGTCGAACGGACCATGCAGTCCGAGGCGGCCGCCCGTCATGCCGCCGAACTCGCTCCCGTCCCGGCCGCCATCGCCCGGACCGTACGCAACGCCACCGCCGTCCTGACCGCCGGTGGCCACCCCGGCTGAACCGGGCCCGCACGCCGAACAGGGGACCCGCGCACCACGCTTCCCCTCCGCCTGAGCGGCCGCGAGCCCGGTGCAGACTTGCCCTCCCCCAGGACAAGCGGCAGTTGAACCCGTACCGGCTGTTGACCGAGAATGGTTCGACTGACTTGTGCCGTTTCGACGGCTAACCGTTTCCAGGGGGGGAAATGGGCGGTAGTGCCTTTGGGGAGCTTCTGCGCGATTGCAGGCTCTCGGCCAGCTGGACACAGGACGAGTTAGCCGACCGGTCAGGGGTGTCGTCCCACTCGATCAGCGTGCTGGAGGCGGGGCGGCGACAGCCGCGGCTCTCCTCGGTGAGCCGGCTCGCCGAGGCCCTCGCTCTCGATCCGCGCCGCCGTGAGCAGTTGCTCGCGGCGGCGCGCACCGTATCCGCCCCGCCCCGCCCGGCCGTCGCCCGTACGGCAGCGCGGCCGCGCCCGGGTGCGCCCTGCCAACTCCCCTACGACACCCGGCTGTTCACCGGCCGGGCCCGGGAGCTCGACCAACTGCTGGCACTGGCCAGGTCGGCGCCTGCGGGCAGCGCCTGCGGGATGGTGGTGATCTCGGCGATCGACGGCATGGGCGGCGTGGGCAAGTCCGCGCTGGCCATCCGCGCCGGGCACCGGGCGCGCGGCCAGTTCCCCGACGGGCAGCTCTTCGTGGACCTGCACGGCCACACGGCCGGGATCTCGCCGGTCGCGCCCGCCGACGCCCTGGACTGGCTGCTGCGTTCGCTGGGCGTACCGCCGCAGCAGATACCCGAGGATCTGAGCACCCGCTCCGCCCTGTACCGGGAACGGCTCGCCGACACCCGCACCCTGATCGTCCTCGACAACGCCGCCAACAGCGCGCAGGTGCGCCCGCTCCTGCCCGGCACGCCCGGCTGTCTGGTCCTGATCACCAGCCGCAAGCGACTGACCGGCCTCGACGACGCACACAGTCTCGCCGTCGACGTGCTCCCGGCCGCGGACGCGGTCGCGCTGCTGCACGAGGGCGCGGGTCCCGGCCGTGTCCCCGCCGGTCATCCGGCGACCGACGAGCTCGTGCGGCTCTGCGGCCATCTGCCGCTGGCGATCCGCATCGCCGCCGCGCGGCTGCGCCACCACCGCGGCCTGGACCCGGCGGACCTGGTGGACAGGCTCCGCGACGAGCATCAGCGCCTGGCTCATCTGACCGACGAGGACCGGAGCCTGACCGCCGTCTTCGCGAGCTCCTTCACCTCCCTGGCCCCCGACGAACAGGACCTGCTGCGGCTGCTGGGCCGATTCCCCGGCTACGACGTCGACACCTGTGCCGTCGCCGCCCTGGCCGGCATCGACCACCGCGTCGCGGAGCGGCTGCTGGAATCCCTGCTCCACCACAACCTGCTGCTCCAGCGCACCCCGGGGCGCTACCTCTTCCATGACCTCGTCGGTCTCTACGCCCGGTCGAAAGCCGGAGAAGAGACCGGGGAGACGGACCCGGACGCCCCGCTGCGCAGGCTGGCCGGGTACTACCAGGACACCGCCGCGCGGGCCAATGAGCACCTGGCACGCCGTACCCGCCCCGGCCGGCGCCCGGAGCCGGCGGCGCCGGCCGCCCTCCCCGTGCTGACCGACCGGCCGAAGGCGCTGGCCTGGATGCGCAGCGAGCACCGCAACCTGCTCGCGCTCCTCGGTCACCCCGCCCTCGTGCCCCTCCCCTCCTTCACCGTGTCGATCTCCGCCGACCTGGCTGCCTTCCTCCTGCTGGAGGGGCACTGGGGCCAGGCCGCCGCGCTGCACCGGTCCGCGGTGGCCGTCGCCGCGGCCGCCGGTGACCGCCGCGGCGAGGCGGACGCCCTGTGCGATCTGGGCCGGGCCCGGCACGCGACCGGCGACTACCGGGCCGCCGCGGAGTTGTACGAGGAGGCCCTGGCGATCCACCAGAAGCTGGGCGACGGGCACGGCGAGGCCAACGACCTGCACGAGCTCGGCCGTATCCGGCTGCTGACCGGAGAGATCCAGGAGGCGGCCTGGCTGCACGAACGGGCCGTGGCCGCCTTCCGGTCCCTCGGCGACCGGCTGGGCGAGGCGCGCGCGCTGTGTGATCTGGGCCGGGCCCGGCACTCCTCGGGCGACTCCCCCGCCGCGGTCGAGATGACCTTGCGGGTGCTCGCCCTCTACCGGACCATGGGAGACCGTCGCGGCGAGGCCGCCGCGCTGCACGATCTGGCCTATGTCCTGGACGACATGGGTGACCGGGAGGGCGCCGGGGACTTCTATCAGGAGGCGCTGTCGATCTACGAGGACCTCAACAGCGTGCAGGGCGTGGCCAACACCCTGCGCGGACTCGGCCGGGTCCGGCACGCCGTCGGTGACCACCGCGCCGCGGCCGAGCTGCACCAGCGCTCGCTGGACACCTGCCGGAAGGCGGGCAGCCGTCATGGAGAGGCCGATTCACTGCTCGGCCTGGGCCGGGCCCGCGACGCGCTGGGTGACAGCGGTGACGCCGTCGCGCTCTACCGGCAGGCGCTGGCGCTCTACCAGGAGATCGGCAGCCGGGTCGGCGAGACCGGCGCCCTGCTCGCTCTGGGCGCGCTGACCGAGCGGACGGCGGACCCGCGCTCGGCGTTGCTCCTCCATCAGCAGGCGCTGGCGCTGGCCCACGACACCCACAGCCCGCTGAACGAGGCGCGAGCCCTGGAAGGCGCCGCCCGTTGCGCGCTCGCTCTCGGTTACAGCGCCGCCGCCCTGGCCGGTCTGGAGGACGCCCTCGCCCTCTACCGCCGACTCGGCTCACCCGCCGCCGAGGACACCGCCGCCCGGCTCTCCGCCCTGCGGACCGCTCCCGCTCCGGCCACCGGGGGCCGGCCACCGCAGTGGTCCACCAGTACCCCGACACGCCCGGCACCGTGACCGTACGGCCCGCTGGCCTGCGGAACAACTCGCCCAACCGACCGCGCAGCGTGTCACGTCGCATCGCATCGCATCGACGAGCGGGGTGCCTCCGGACGGCGGTTTGCCCGGTCAGCGGTCGTGGAGGAGGGCGACCGCTTCGGCGAAGTCGGTGTGCGCGGGTTCGAAGGATCGTGCCGCGACGAGGAACATCGACCGGTCGATGAGGGCGCGGGCGAGACGCGCGGGGTCGTCGGGCAGTCGGCGGGCGAGCGTCACGCTCTCGTCGAAGTACGGCGTGAACCGCTCCTGGAACTGGTGGGGTCGGTCGCCTTCGCGGACGGCCACGCGGATGCGCATCCGGCGTCGGACGTCGGCCAGCTCGGGCAGCCGGTCGGCCGCACGCAGTCGCGTCGCCTCCGCTTCGAGGTCCGGCAGCATGCCGAGAAAGCCGTCCCGCACGTCGCGCGACCACCCGAGCGCCGTGCCGAACGGCGGCATCGGGGACTCGGGGCTCGCGGCGGGTTCGGCCGACCGCCCCGACAGGACGAAAAGCGTCCTCCACCACCCGAGGACGCAACTCCAGTTCTTCGGCTCGCCCGTGGTCGCGAGCTCCTCCAGGACGTCCAGGGCCTCTCGCCGAGCGGCGGCGGCGCTCACCCCGTCCCCGGCGGTCTCCCGCATCCGGGAGAAGTGGACCAACTCCCAGGCGAGTATCGCCAGAGCGGTGCGCTGTTGGGCGGTCTCGCGCCGGGTCTCCTCAAGGAGTGCGCGGAATACGGTCGACGCGGCGTCATGCAGCCCGGCGCCCTCCAGGTTCGCCGCCCACCGCACCATGGTCCAGAAGGAGTGCTCCGGGGTCCCGTTCCGGGCGGCCGCTTCGTCGAGCTTCGCGGCCTCCCCGAAGCGCCCCTCCTCGGCCAGGACGTTCGCCAGGGGCCCGGTTCGGCCTGCCGCGGCCAGCTCCGCGCAGATCGCGCGTCCTTCCGCCCTGCGACCGAGGGCGAACAAGGAAGCCTGATAGGCGTCCAAGGCCCGGCGCAACCGTTCCGCCCTGTCCGGCGCCCCGACCTCGATCCCGCGAGCGGCCCGGGAAGCCTCGGCGGCCAGCGCGACCGCCGCCTCCGGGTCCCGGGTCTCATGGCGCAGCGCGAGCAGGGCGTCGACCAGCTTCGGCACATACGCCTTCGGACTCACCTCGGCCAGCACCCGGTACGCGCCCAGCAGTTGGGCCCGGCTCGGCCGACCGGACCCCAGCAGCAGCACACGGGCCCGCAGCACCTCGTCGTGATCGATCGTCACCAAGTCCCCCTCCGCTGTCCCCGGATGACGTACGAAGGAGATTCTGAGCGGCGGGGAACGGACCGGACAAGCCTCGCCGACTGTGGGTTCCGGTGTACGGCCGCGGGGCCTCAGGCCGCCGGAGCCATGGGCTCGCCCAGCCGAGCGGCCGCGGTCTTCCAGGCGGCGGTGACGGCGAGGTGGGCCTGCGCGGTGGCCGCCGGTCCGTCTCCGTCGAGCAGCAGTGGCGGTCCGACGTGGAGGTGCAGGCGGGGGCGCCGCAGCGGTGCGGTCGCAAGGCCCGCGAGCTGCTTCATGGCCGAACCGGAGGTGACGCGGCGCGCACCGGCCTGGCCGACCGGGATCACGGGCGCGCCGGTGCGGTGCGCGAGCCGGGCGAGTCCGCGGCGGAAGGTGCCCGGCGCGGCTTCGGTGGCGTCCTTGCGGTCAGGCAGGCCGCCCTCGGCGTAGATGAGGATGTGCCGGCCCTGCTCCAGCGCCTTCTGGGCGAGGTCGATCGCCTGGGGCGCGCGGGGGTCGCCGCGGTGGACAGGTATGTGGCCTTCGCGGGCGAGGGCGCGGCCGAGCAGGGGCACCCGCCACAGGCCGGCGGTCGCCATGATGACGGGCCGGGCGCCCAGGCGGTGCAGTGCGGCCAGGACGATCGCCGGGTCCGCGAGTGAGGTGTGGTTGGCCGCGATGATCCCGGCCGGGGGGAGGTCGGCGTCGTCGTCGGCGGTGATCGTCAGCCGTCCGACGGCGGGGACCAGATGATCGGCGAGGCGGCTGAGCACAGGGTTCTCCGGTTCACTCGGAATGAACCTCATCGTCTCCGATGGAGCGGCAGTGCGCCTGAGTGTCCGTACTCATCTCGCGGTCGGCCGGTTCCCGCATGCCCGCGCTTCCGCCCGTACGCGGGCCCTGTGGGCGGAGAGGGCAGGATTCGAACCTGCGTGGGCCCCGAAGGGCCCGACCTCGAGACGGACTCGGCGGTCCCCGATCAACCACTCCGGGCACCTCTCCCTGCTCCCGGCCCCGGTTGTTCCCGGTGCCGTTCACAGGAAGAAGACTGACAGGAGCCCCTGACACGCCCCTGACACGGACGCGCCGCCGCGCGGGCGGCGCGTCGGCGTCGTACGGACGCGCCGCCCGTGCCCTCGGCTATGCCGCGCGCAGGTCGATGACCGTGCGCAGCTTCCCGCTGGTCGCGGTGCGCTCGAACGCCTCCCTCGGCACCGTCTCCACGGTGAGGGCCAGCAGGCCCTCCGCCTCGGCGGATCCCAGCTCCGGCACCTCCGCCGCCAGCGCGCGGTGCGCGGCTCCGGGGTCGTCGGCGTACTGCTCGTCCAGGCGGATCGTCAGCTCCTCCCGGCCGGCGCCGGAGCGGACCACGAGCTGCACCTCGCCGTGGTAGGCGAGCCGCTCCTGCGCCGCGGCGACGACGCGCCGGTAGTTGAGGAAGTACGTGCCGACGCGTACGACGTCGCCGTAGCGGCCGAGCAGTTCCAGCCGGGGTACATGGCTGCCGCAGGCGCACGGGCCCTCGACGGCGCGCCCCAGGTCGCCGATCTCGTAGCGTTCCAGCCGCTGGCCCGCGCGTGCCCGGGTCGTGAACACCAGCCGTCCGGGTTCGCCGGGTACCACCGGCCGGTCGGCCCCCGGGTCGAGGATCTCCAGGGTGTGCAGGTCGGTCAGCACATGGTGGACGGAGCCGTCGGAGGAGGCGCACTGGTAGCCGAGCGGCCCGAGGTCGGTGCTGCCGTACGCGGCGGACCGGATCACCTCGACGCCGAACTCCTCCATGAGGACGCGGCGTTGCTCGCCGGTGAAGTGCTCGCCGCCGTAGAACACCGTGCGGATGCCGCCGTACGCGCGCAGCCGGTCGGCCTCGGCGTGGAACAGCTGCCACAGGTAGGACGGCATGCCGAACACGGTGTCCGCCCGGTGGGTGACCAGGGCCTCGGCGACCGTGGCGTGGTCGGGTCCGGCGGCCATCGGCAGCTGGGTGGCGTTCAGCCGCTCCAGGATGGAGAAGAAGCTGATGAAACTCCCGTACATCCCGCCGCAGTAGAACAGGTTGGCCGCGCGGTCCCGTGCCGGGTCGAAGCCGGCGGCGAGCAGCCCGTCGGCCGCGGCCCGCATCTGGTTGTCGTAGTCGTCGACGGTGAACACCGACAGCGCGGGCGCGCCCGTGGAACCGCCGCTGCGGAAGTACAGGTGGGCGTGGCGCGCGTCCAGTTCGGCCAGCGCGCGCTGTACGCCCTCCTTGCCGAGCAGCGGCGCGTCCGGGACCGGGGGCAGGACGGGTGCGGACACCAGGTCGTCCAGGCAGGCCACCGGCCCGAACTCCGCGTCCGCCGCCCGGACGCTCACCCGGCGGCTGTAGCGCTGGAGCGCGTACACGCCGTCGTGCGGCTCGCCCTCGTAGCTCTCCAGCATGGAGCCGACCGGGGTGACCCGGGTGACGCCGGCGGCGAACAGGGCGCGGGACAGCGCGGCCACGTCCGCCCGGCCGCCGCCGACGGCCGCGGTCTGGAGGTAGCGGCGCATGGGCCGCAGCGTTTCGGTGATCCGGTGCCGGGGCAGCGGCTTGACCCAGACGCTGCGGTGCAGCGGGGAGGCCGCGAGCGCGGAGCGGGTGTCCGCCAGCACCCGCCAGGAGCCGTCGTCAGCGGTGAACACCCGGGTGAGGCCCAAGTGCTGTTCGAGCCGGGCGAGTTGCTGCACGGTGGTGATCTCCGCCAGTTCGGCCGGGCCGGGCCGGGGCGCGGGGCGGGCGCCGGAGACCTTCGCGAGCCGCTCGGCGAACCGGCCGGCGAACGCGAAGACCTCCTCGGTGTCCTCGGTGTCGAGATAGACCACCTGCGGACTGGAGCAGGCCTGCTGTTCGAACCGGCAGACGTCCTCGGCCAGCGCGTCCAGCAGGCCGTCCTCGCCCGCCGCCGCGCGGGTCAGGTAGGCGAAGGAGATCCGGTGCCCCCAGGCGACGACGCGGCAGCCGGGCGGCGCCAGTTCACGCACCGCGTTCTCCGCCTCCTCACCGCCCCAGACCGCGATGGCGTCGGCCTGTCCGCACAGGGTCTCCAGCCAGTCGCGGCGCGCGGAGGGGAAGCGCAGGGCGATCACCCGCTCGGCGATCAGTCCGCTCGGGTCGGCCGCCGCGAGCGCGGCGAGCAGGTCGAGGGCGAGTGCCGTGTCCGAGCCGCTCGTCTTCAGGACGTTGACGTTCCCGGCGAGCAGGCCCTCCACGACGCTCAGCGGGGCGACGGCGGCCGCGTTGCCGGGCGCGATGTGCACCAGGAGCCCCACCGGCGCCCAGGACTCGAACACCGTTTCGCGGCCGTCCGGCCGGGTCAGGCGTTCCGGGCGCAGGCCGCCCAGTTCCCGGCGCAGTTTGCGTTCCAGTGCCTGCCGGGTGAGCGCGCCCGCCAGTTCGGCCAGCGTGGATCCGGCTTCCGCGGTGGTCAGGTGGGCCGCCAGCCGGGTGTGGAGGACGGAGCCGGGGTCGGCCAGGTCCGCGGCGACCGCCGCGCAGGCGCCGAGCACGACGTCGGTGGGTAGCGGGTGCTCCAGGACGCGGGCGGCCGTCTCCGGCAGACCGGCCAGCCGCCGTCCCGCCTCGGCGTCGTCGACGAACTCGCCCTGCCAGAGGTGGAGTACGGGTACGGAAGCGGTCACGACATTCCCTTCATCATTTCGGCGGCGGCGACCGCGCAACTGCGGTTGCGGCTCACCCCGGCACGGCCGAGCACGGTGAACCAGTCGGTGGACAGCGGGCAGGGGCATTCCTCGCCCGGATGCAGCGAGGCGAGGTCGCCCATGACGACGCTCTGCGCCGGTACGGAGGTGATGTACGGGCTGACCAGGTGCAGGAAGCCGGGTTCGCCGTACGGCAGTGGGCGCAGCGTCCCCGGGTCGCGGACCGCGGCGCGCGACCACACGGGGACGTGCAGCCGGTGGTGTGCGCACTCGACGTACGGCACGCAGTGCTCGACGGAGCCGAAGGTGTCGCGGACCGACTCGGCCGGGATGCCGAGGCGTTCGGTGACCGCGGCGCGGAACTCGTCCTTGCCGATCTGCCGGTCGGTGTGGCCCTTCCAGCCGCCGCCGAGCACCACCAGCGACCCTTCGGGCAGCCGCAGCGGGGCCATGCCCATGGCCTTCATCCGCTCCAGGGTGAAGTACAGGAACGCCGGGAAGCCGAGGATGCGGACCGGCGCGTCCTCGTCGGCGTAGCGCTGGAGCGCGGCGATGCAGCCGTGCACGTCGAACTCGTGGCCGGAGCCGGTGTGCCGCAGCGCGTGCGTGGTGTGCCGGGCGGGGGCGAAGTCGCACAGGTAGTTGTCGGTGAACGACGTGCCCAGTTTCAGCGATGGCGCGGGCTCGTAGCTGTAGAGCAGGTAGTTGACCGGCCGGTCGGGGGTGATCCAGCCGTAGTGGTCGAAGATCCGGGCGACCATGCGCTGGGCCGAGCGGATCGTCCAACGGTCGAAGAACATCTGGGACTTCTGGCCGGTGGTGCCCGAGGAGGTCAGGTGCAGGAACACCTCGTCGCGGGGGACGGAGAGCACCTCGTGGCGCTTGAAGAACGCGGCCGGCACCAGCGGGGTGCGCACTCCGTCGCCGACGGTGGGCGCCGGGATCTCGGGCTGCTCCTGGAGCAGGGCGGCGAAGAACGGGGACCGTGCGGCGTGCCAGGCGTTGGTCTCGGCCATGGCGGCGGCGAACAGCCCGTCGGCCTCGGCGCCGGTCGCGTACGGGTCCGCCAGGTCGCACAGGCGCTGCACCTGGCCGAGCGCCGCCGGGTCGGGGACCTCGACGGGAGCGAGATGGGGGTTCATCGGGACACCTCGTGAAGGGGCAGATAGGTGGAGGCCCAGGCGCTCAGATAGGCGCCGAGGTAGGGCTGGAGCAGCGGGCTCACGGCCGTCGTACGGAAGTCGATCTGCCGGCTGGTGCGGGAGAGCACCACGTAGTCGTGCAGCCGGTCGCCGACGCGCCGCATCGCCGGGTAGACCGCGCTCGGTACGAACCCGGAGGCCAGGAAGATCTCCAGGGCCTCGGTGTCGGCCAGCGGCAGCAGGGTCTCGGCGTAGTCGGCGCCGGCCCGGGTGACCGTGGTCATCAGCGCCTCCAGGGCGCCGGTCAGCGCCGCGGGGCGCGGGTGGACGGCCACGAGCGCGCAGCTGCCCGCCACCGGGTCGAGGTCGGCGTACGCCTCGAAGCCGCCGTCGGCCGCGACCAGCAGCGCGTTGGGGGTGTGCAGGGGGAAGAAGCGGTCGGCGGCGCGGGGGAACCGTTCGAGGAAGCGGCGCCGTACGAAGGCCGGGGCGGAGATCAGCTCGATCGGCTCGGCCCCGAAGGCCCGGCGCGGCGCGCTGTCGAGGGCGACGGCCCGTGCCGTGCCGGCGCAGTCGATGCCGATGCCCGCGGACGCGGCGGCCAGCAGCCCCGCGAGGCGCTCGGGCACGCGGTCCACGGGAGCCCGCCGTTCCAGCACGCCGTCGGCGTAGCGGGCGAAGAGCGCGAGGCTCTCGCAGCCGTCGACCTCGACGGCGTTGGGCAGCAGGCCGAGCGGCCGGAAGCCGTTGCGTACGACGACGTGCTGGGGGCCCTCGGTGACGACGCGCACGGTGGCGTAGAGCGAGTCGAGCACACCGGTGGCGAGGGCCGCCTCGCACACCGCGCCGGTCAGCCGGGAGGCCAGTCCGCCGCCGCGGTGCCCGGGGTGCACGGCGAGTCCGAGGAGTTTGCCGACGCGGCTGCCCGCGTCCGTCTGCACGACGGCGGAGCCGACGAGGTTCCCGCGGGGCGTACGGGCGGTGAGCCAGTGGGCGGAGCCGTCGGTGATCATCCGGCGCATCACGGCCGGGTCGCTGCCGAGCGGCACCGGGTAGCCGTGGCCGTACACGTCGAAGTACAACTGCCGCAGTTCGGCGATGTCCTGGACCGCCGCCGGGGCGAGGACGACGGTCATGACGTCTCCCCCGCCGGGGTGAGGTGCGCCGTCGTCGCCGTGTCGCCCGGGGAGGTGCGCGGCGTGTCGGGCCGCGCGCGGCCGGCGAGCCACCACAGCGCGAGCGCGACCGGGACCAGTCCGGCGCCCTGGACGAGGCAGAGCGCCCGCGCGCCCAGGTGGTCGCCGAGCGCGCCGAAGACGAGGGAGGACAGCGGGAAGGTGGCTCCGAGGAGGGCCTGCATGACCGCGAAGAAGCCGGGTTTGTCGGCCGTGGGCACCAGGCGCTGGAACAGGGCCACGAAGCGGACGCCGATCACGCCGACGCACCATCCGGCGATCGCCAGCGCGCCGATCGCCGTCGCGTGCCCGGCCCACAGGCCCGGCAGTCCGAGCGCCACGGCCATCACGGCCAGGCAGGCGCTGCCGACGGCGACGGGGCGCCCGGGTACGCGTGCCCCGGTGAAGGAGCCGACGAGGGTGCCCGCGCCGAGCGCGGCCTCCAGGGTGGCGACGGTCGTCCCGGTGGAGTGCAGCACCCCGCGGGTGTACAGCGGCATGACGACGTAGACGGCGGTGGTGAACAGGTTCGCCGCGGCGAAGCAGAGCAGCACGCGGCGGATGAACGGGAGCCCGGCCAGGATCTGGCGCAGCGTCCGGGGCGCGGACGGCGTGCCGTGCCGTTCTCCTCCGGCCGTAGAGCCGTCTTGCGGGTCCTGCGGCGCGTCGGACGTGCCGGTCGCTTGGCGGAAACGGGCCGAGGCGACCAGCAGGGCGGCGAGCAGATAGGCGGTGCCGCAGACGGCGACGACCGCCGGGAGGCCGCCCGCGTCGACCAGGAGCGGGCCGAGCAGGCCGCCGCCGAGTCCGGCCAGCGACTGGGTGGACAGTTCGAAGCCGGTGGCGGCCTCGATGTCGGCGTCCTCGACCAGTTCGGGCACCGATGTCGTCAGACACGGGTCGAACACCGCCTGGCAGGCGGCCAGCGCCAGGCCCACGGCGTACACCGCGGCCATGGGCAGATCACCGGCGTACGCCCAGAGCGCCACCGGTACGGCGACGGCGCCCGCCACGGCCGCCGCGACGGCCAGCACCGTGTGGTGCGCGTGGCGCGCAACGACACGGGCGACCACGGGGGCGAGCGCGACCGCGGGGAGGGTGCTCACCATCAGGAAGAGGCCCGACTCCAGACCGCGCCGCTCGCCCCCGGCGAAGCCGACGAGCCACCAGACCGCGCCCACCTGGAACATCCGGCCGGCGGCCTGGGTGAGGAGCTGAGCGGTCCACACCCGGCCGAAGGAGGGGTTGCGCAGCACCAGCGGCAGGCGCCGGCCGCGCGGGGCGGTCGCGCTCATGAGTGCGGCCGTTCGTCGACGACCCGTACCAGTTTCCCGGAACGGGAATTGACGGCGAGATCCTGGTGCCGTGCCCACTCGACGGTGAGCGGGTTCACGTGTCCGGCGTCCGCCGCGCCGGTGTAGGCCGGCCGCTGGGCGAGGACGGCCGCGGCCACGGCGGCTCCCAACGCGCCGTGCCGGTCGGTGGGTTCGCCGGTGGCGAGGCGCAGTACGAGGCCGTCGCGGCCGTCCTGACGGCGTATCACGAGCTGGAGCCCGGTGATCTCGTCCGCCGTGTCGGCGCCGCGCACGATGTCGTGCACGTCCTCGGTGTAGAGGGAGACGGGGCCGACCCGTACGCCCTCCTCGGCGCGGCCGAGGATGCGGAAGACGCCCGCCTCCCGGTCCACCCACTCCGCGCGGTCGCCGGCCGGATAGCGCAGCACCGGCATCAGCCGGCGGCGCAGATCCGTGACGACCAGGCGTCCGGGGACGCCGGTGTCCTCGACGGGCGCGTCCTCGTCGTCGAGGATCTCCACGGCCGTGTGCGGGACGAACGCGCGGTGCACCCGCGGGTCGCCGCCGGGTACGGCCTCGCCGAGGAGGCCCGCGTCGACGCTCGCATAGCCCAGTGAGCGTGCCTCGGCGTTCGGGAACGCCTTGCCGAGCAGCGGGAGTTGGTCGCCGAAGAGGCACTCCCCGCCGAAGAAGAGGAGTTCGACGTCGGGCAGGGTGCGGCCGGCCGCGGTGAGGCGTTCGGCGAGCGCGCACAGGGTGGTCGGGGTGCCGGCGACGACCTCGACGCGGAACTCCTCCAGGGTGGCCGCGGTGGATTCCCAGGGCGTCGCGCCGCCCAGCGGAAGCCGTACGTTGGCCACCGGGGAACGGTGCAGTGAATCCAGGATGAAGGTGAAACTCGCGTACAGGTCTCCGGCGTAGAACAGATCGGCCACTCGATGGCCCGGCCGCAGACCGGCGTTGACGAGTCCGGCGCCGAAAGCGGAGGTGAATTCCCGCCATTCCGTGCGTGTGTAGCAGGAGAACTTCGGGGATCCCGTGGTTCCGCCGCTGCGAAAGACGACGGCTTCCTGAAGTGGGGCCGTCAGCAGCCTGTTCTCACGGGGTGAGTTGGCCCGCCAGAATTCCGCCTGGGGCACGACCGGCAGGTCCGTGAGCTCGGTGACCTGGTCGGGGAGGTGCGAGTAAAGCTCTTGGTAGAACGGTGAGTTGAGGCGCGCGAAGCGTACCAGCTCCGCCAATGATTGAACGGGCATCAATTCCTGCTCGAAGAGGAGTACCCGTCGGCGGTTTATGGGCACGACGGGGGTACGGAGGATTCGGTCCACCCCGGAGGTCGGGCCGGAGGACCGTTTCATCAACCGCTGTCACTCAGCGTATCTCACCATTCGGAACGGGCTTGCATCAACGAGCCTTTCAGGCAAGGGGCTTGGCCCGGGGCGACGAATTCACGCCCCTTCCGGTTCCCGGCGGAGCGGAGACGGTGGTCACATGCCGACCCGATTCCATAAGGGATGGTTGGCCATGCCAAAAGGACCCTTTGCATGCGGGGCGGAGGCCGGCGGACAGCACAGCGCCGGGGACGCCGGGGCGACGGACCGGAGTGCGGCACGTACCCTTTGCGAATATTTGAACCGGTCGTCCCAGAGCGACGGTTGGGACGAGCGGGATCGGGGCCACGAGCCTCCGATCGCTCGCACTCATGTGCCCACTTGGGAGCGTCCGGCCCGCGACCTACAGTGACCGGTGGTCCGCCGCCGCTGCGCGGGGCGTTCACCGGGGTCCGCGGTTCGGTTCGGTGCCGAGGGAGGCCGTTCATGGCCAGCGAGTTTCAGGAGCGCAAGCTCAGGGGGATGTTCGCCGCGTTCGACGCCGACGGGGACGGCTGTCTGCGCGAGGAGGACTTCAGGGCGCTGGTCGCCCGCTGGAGCCGACTGCCGGCGGTGGGCCCGGGGACGGAACTGCGCGCGCGGGTCGAGAACCTTCTGATGGGGTGGTGGTCGGCACTGCGCGAGGCCGGGGGCGCCCGGGGAAGCGGGACGGTCGACCTGCCCGAACTGCTCACCGTGGTCGACAGACTGCCCGCGATGGCGGCGGAGGTCACCGCCACGGCGAACACGGTCTTCGACGCCGTGGACGCCGACGGGGACAGCCGCATCAGCCCGGAGGAGCACCGGCGACTCGTGGAGACCTGGAACGGGCGCCCGGTTGACCTGACGGGCATCTTCGAACTGCTCGACGCGAACGGCGACGGCCATCTCGACCGCGGGGAGTTCGCGCTGCTGTGGCGCCAGTTCTGGACGAGCGACGACCCCACGGAACCGGGCAACTGGCTCTGCGGCAGATTCACCGCCTGAGCGGAGCCACGGAGTCAGCCACGGAGACGGGGAATGCGCGGTTCCGTGACCGCCGCCCGCAAGCCTCGGCCTTCATGGTGGCGCCCGGCTTCACCCTCTTGCTGTCCGGGGTGTGCTCCAGCGGACCGTGGACCAGGCCCGCGTCGGGGACCGTCACCTCGGCAACACTCACCCGTTCGGACACCGGGCGATCCCGGCGGGGTTCGGAAAATCCCTTGCTCAATGGTCAAGAAACGTTGACCATTGCTGGCATGCCTACCGATGATCTTCCCGAGACGCTTCGCGTCAGCACCGACGAACAGCTGCGCGCCGTCTCCAACCTGACGCGTCACCGGATCATGGCCGTACTCCGCTTCGAGCCGGCGACGATCACGCAGATCGCCGAGCGGGTCGGCCTCGCGAAGGGGAGTTCCAGCTATCACGTGCGCCTCCTGGAGCGGGCGGGCCTGGTGAAGGTGGTGCGGACGCGGAAGGTGCGGGGGGTCACCGAGCGGTACTACGCGATGGCCGCGCGGTCGATCGTGCTGCCGGATCCGGGCGAGGGAGGGCCGGACGTACTGATGCGGCACGCGGTCGCGGACCTGGAGGCATCGCCGGTGGACGGCGAGCGGCAGGTACGGATGGCGCATCTGCGGCTCACCGAGGAGCAGTTCGCCCAGTTGGCGGCGCGGCTGCACGCTCTGGCGGACGAGTACCGGGAGCTGTCCGATCCATCGCTGCCGGACGCCTCACTCGTCTTCGCGCTGTTCCACCCGGCATCCCGCGCGCAGGCCGAAGGAGACGCCAAGTGACCGCGGACGTCGTGAAGTTGCCGACAGGGTTCGGGCGGCTGTGGACCGCGCAGACGATCTCCTCGCTCGGCGACGGAGTCACATATGCCGCGCTGCCGCTGCTCGCCCTGACATTGACGCGGGATCCGATGGCACTCGCCGTCGTCACGGCCGCGGGGACGCTGCCGTGGCTGCTCTTCGGCGTGCTCGGCGGCGCGCTGGTGGACCGCTGGGACCGCCGGCGCGTCATGTGGGCCGCGGACACGGCGCGTGCGGCGCTGCTCGCGATACCGGCGGCGGCCACCGTGCTCGATGTGCTGAGCATCGGGCTGCTCGCGGCCGTCGCCTTTCTGCTCGGCCTCGGCGGGCTCTTCTTCGACACGGCGGCCACGGCCTATCTGCCGGATCTGCTCCGCCGCGACCCCGCCCTCCTGGAGCGCGCCAACTCCCGCCTGCGCGGCGCCCAGACCGCCATGTCCGGCTTCGCGGGGCCGCCGGCGGGCAGCGCGCTGCTCGCGCTCGGACGTGCGGTTCCGCTGCTCGGCGACGCGGTGTCGTTCCTGCTCTCCGCGCTGCTCGTACGTACGCTGCCCGCCCTGCCCCGGCCGGTCCCGGAGGCCCACGAGTCGCTGCTGCGGCAGGCGCGGGCCGGGGCCTCGTACGTCTTCCGGGACCGGGTGCTGCTCGGGCTCGCGCTCCGCCCGGCGGTCGGGAACGTCGCCTTCCTCGCCGTGGAGACCGTCCTCGCCCTCTTCGCCCACGACCGTCTCGGCGTCCACACCTACGGCTTCGGCCTGCTGCTCACGGCGGAGGCCACCGGCGGACTGCTCGGCGCGGGTATCGCCTCCCGGCTCGGCCGACGGCTCGGCACCGGCACCGCGCTGACCTGTACGGCCACGGTCGAAGGCCTTGCCGTCCTCGGGCTCGCCTGCGCCCCGGACCCGTACGTGGCCGGGGTGGCGCTCGCCGTCTGCGGGGCCGGCATGGGGGCCACCATGGTGCTCGCGCCCTCCCTCCGGCAGGCGATCGTCCCGGCCCACCTCATGGGCCGGGTCGCCGCCACCTCCCGCATGCTGGCCATGTGCGCCGCCCCCGTCGGTGCCTTCCTCGGCGGCTGGCTGGCCACCGCCTGCGACATCCGTACCCCGCTCTACGCCGCCGCCGTCCTCCTCCTGGCGATGACGGCCGTCACGGCATCCATGACCAGCAATCGCCGGGTCGAAGCGGCGCTGCGTGCCGCGGCCCCGGCCGGCGGCCCAGAGCGTCCGGCGTCCGAGGTTCCCGCGCTGGAGAGTGCGACCGACTTGTTGTGACGCCTTCGCGGCCGGGCGGCACGACAAGTCGGGGGGCAGGTTCCTGCGGGGCGCGACGAGTGGCAGGGCCGGTCGGCCGCCCCGGCATCCCGCTCCCGGCGCTGTTTCCGTTGTCGGGCGCGGCACCGGCGCCCCGGGGTGCTCAGCCGCCCCAGATCGACCAGGACGTGGCTCCGTGGACGGACGCCAGTACGGCGAAGACGACCAGGTCGGCGATGCCGAGCCCCAGTCCGAGCAGGGCTCGGAACCGGCGGGGTGTGTCCCGGCGCAGGGCGATGACGGCGAGCACGATGGCGATGGGGCCGAGGACCAGGTTGAGGACGAGCAGTCCGAGTAGCCCCAGGACGAAGGAGGCCACCGCCATGCCCTCGGTGTCCCGTCGGCCCGTGTGCGCGGAGGGTGGTGCGGTCAACCGCATGATCAGGCCCTCCTCGTCCGGCCGCGCCGACGCCGCTCGCGTCCGGCGAACACGACGAGCCAGCCGACGATCACGGCACCGACCACCAGCGTGACGGGCCAGGGCAGGTAGGCGGCCGAGCCCAGGATGATGCCCAGCAGGAGCAGGGCGACGACCAGGAAGAGCACGTCTACCTCCTCGGTCCGACGGTGACGGTGCCGGCGATGGACGGCGCTTCGCCGTCATGTCCGTACGGCGGCCTCAGCGGCCGTTTCCTCAACGCGTTCATGTCATCGCCGGTTACCCGGGGGCACGCGTCTCACGCGCTCAGCGGCGCGACGGACCGGTCCGCAGGGGGAGCGTGTACCGCCGCTTTGTCGCATGCGGTCCGGCAAATTCCGGTGTCAGGGGGCGAGTTGGCCCGGCGGCACGGGGATGGGCGAGTCAGGCGAGTCGGGCCACTGAGCCCAGAGCGTCCGGCGGCGGTTCAGAAGGCGGTGATCTCGTTCGGCCGCGGGGTTCGGTGCTTCCCTTTCCGCTTCCGCTTCCGCTTCAGTGCAGTTGCTCGGCCAGTCCGACGATGATGCCCTCCGGGCCGCGGACGTAGCAGAGCAGATAGCTGTCCTCGAACCGGGCGATCTCGCCCAGGAGTTCGGCGCCGTGCGGGCGCAGGCGGGCGACGGTGTCCTCGATGTCGTCGACGGCGAACATGACGCGGTGCGTGCCCAGAACGTTGTGCGGTCGGTTGCGCGGTCCCGCGCTGACCGCCGCGGGGCTGCGGTACTTCGCCAGTTCCAGCCGACTGTGACCGTCAGGGGTCCGGACCATCGCGATGTCGCAGCGGACGCCGTCGAGTCCGGTGCACCGGTCGGCGAAGCGGCCCTCGACCTCCGCCCGGCCCTCCAGTTCCATACCGAGTTCCACGAAGAACGCGATGGCGGCATCCAGGTCGTCGACGACGATGCCGACGTTGTCCATCCGCTGAATCGCCATGATGGTCGCCCCTTCTTCGCCACCTCTGATGCCCCTGGGACGGAGCCGGTGGGCCGCAGGTTTTCCTCACCCCTGGTCGGCGGATCCCCCGACGAGTTCGATGAGCGGAGCCAGGATACGGGGCAGGTCGGCCTCCGAGCTGATGACCCGCTGGTCCTGCCAGGTGTACCGGTCCACGAACCATTGAACGTTCTCCGGCATGTCGCCCCTCGCTGTCACAGTCGAACGAGTTGTCGAACTTGATCGTACGGACGGCGTTCGCTCGACGGCCGGCGCCCTGCGGTGCCCGCGGCTTCAGTTGAGGTCGGTGGCGGGCTCGGTCGCGTAGCGGCTCATCGCGTCGATGTTGGCCTGGGCCGTCAGCGGGCGGCCGGAGGCGAGTACCGCCTGGAGGTCCCGGAAGTACTGCACGTACAGGTCGGGGGTGAACGTGCTGAGCATGACGGCGGGTTGGTCGGTCGGGTTGGCGAAGGTGTGCGGGGTGCCGGGCGGAACCATCACGAGTGTGCCCGCGCCGGCGTCGTAGTCCTCGTCCCCCACGGTGAACCGCACGGTGCCCGACAGGACGTAGAAGCCCTCGTCGTGTCGGGCGTGGCGGTGTTGCGGCGGTCCCTGGGTGTGCGGGGCGAGGACGGACTCGGCGATCGCGAGGCGGTGCCCGGTGCTGCTGCCGTCCTCCAGGATCCGCATGCGCGTGGTGCCCAGGACGATCACCTCGCCGTCGCCGGGCCCCGTCACCGACACGGCGGGGCTGGGCTGCGGCTCGCTGCTCTTCGCCTCTTCGGTCATGCCCACGAGTTCACCGCCGAGCCCCCGGGGCTGTCCAAGACCTGTCCTGCGACGCCGATACCTCACGGGTATCGTCGCAGCGTGGAGCTACGGACCTTGCGCTACTTCGTGGCGGTCGCCGAGGAACTGCACTTCGGCCGGGCCGCCACCCGGCTGCACATGAGCCAGCCGCCCCTGAGCCGGGCGATCAAGCAGTTGGAGGCCGACGTCGGCGCCCTGCTCCTCGTCCGCTCGCCCGCCGGTGTCACGCTCACTGTGGTGGGCACGGTGTTGCTCGACGAGGCGCGGGCCCTGCTCGACCATGCCGACCGCGTCCGGGTACGCGTGAGCGCGGCGGCCGGCGTCGCGACCATCACCATCGGCATCCTGGGCGACGGCACCGACCCGGGAGTGGCCAGGCTGGCCGCCGACTTCAGCCGCCACCACCCCGGCATCGACATCCGCGTCCGCGACACGGACCTGACCGACCCGACGTGCGGGCTGCGCGCCGGACTGGTCGATGTCGCCCTCACCCGGGCGCCGTTCGACGTGACGGCGCTGACGGCGCGTGCGCTGCGGACCGATCCGGTCGGTGTGGTCCTGCGCGCCGACGATCCGCTGGCCGACCGCGACGGGCTGCTGCTCGCCGAGCTGAGCGACCGCCGCTGGTTCCAGTTCCCGCAGGACACCGACCCGATCTGGCAGTCGTACTGGAACGGTGGCAGGCCGCGCGAGGGCCCGGTCGTGCGCACCGTCCAGGAATGCCTGCAAGCCGTGCTGTGGAACGGCACGGTCGGCCTGGCCCCGCTCGGACACGACCTGCCCACGGAGCTGGCCGTGGTACCGCTGACCGACATGCCGCGGAGCCGAGTGGTGGCGGTGTGGAACGAGGGTGACACCAACCCGTTGATCCGATCCTTCATCGAGATCGCGTCATCCGCGTACCACCGCTGAGCAACGACAACCGCCGGTGCTGGTTCGGCGTTTCCGTCCACGTGGTCCAGGAGTACGACCATGAGTGATACCGGTCCGGACGCCACTGTCATCGTGGGACTGCACGGGTCTCATCGTGGGACTGCACGGGGTGCTGGACCGGTATTCGCCCTCGCGGACCCGTCCGGCGCGGCCCGGCCGACCGGCACCGTCTCCGCCCTGCCGTCGGCGGATCTCGCCGCGCGGGCCGCCGGGATCCGCGAGGCGGCACTCGAACGCACGTACCGACACATGAGGGTCCAGCTGCTCAAGCCCGCCGAGACGACGCCCCCAGGGCTCGCCCGCCCTCTCGCCGGTGTGGTGCAGGCCGAGGGCTTGCGCCAAGCGCTCGCCTTCCCCTGCGACGTACGCGAGTGGTTCGGAGGTCTGACCCAGGATCACACCCGTCGTACACCCGGCGCGCCCGGGTGGAAGACGGCGGCTGCGGCCGTACGGCGCAGATCTTCCACCACGTCAAGCTGGTTGCGCGCGCGGTCGAGCAGATCGTGCAGCTGTGCCCCGTCCAGTTCGGTCCGTTGCGGAGCCAGTGCGAGCAGGGTGAGCCAGAGCAGGGACTTCCCTTCGATCCCCAGGCGCAGGGTCTCGAGTTCCATGACCGTGTCGAGGCCGGAGTGCCGGCGCAGGACGCCGTTGGGTTTCAGCCGGCGCAGCCGCTCCGCGGTCCACCCCGCGATCACCTTGTAGCGGTGGGCGGGTACGCCGAGCCCGTCCATGATCGTCAGGAGAGTCCGCCGGTCCTGGGCGATCTCGTCGGCCATGCGTTCCAGGAGGGAGGCGCGGGTGCCACGCCTGTGACGATGGGCCAGGTGCCGCGCGAGGCCGGCGCCGAGCGTGGCCCCGGCCAAATGGTCGTTCAGATAGATACCGAGTACGTCGTGTTGCACGGTCAGCCCTTCGCAGCTCTCCTGCCGAGTCCCCGCCCTCGGCGATCGTCCGTCGGACCCGTCGTCGCGGCGGCGCGGCGTGTCCGCACAGTCACCTGGACCGCTCTTCGGCACGGCGCACTCGGCGTAGCAGGTCGTCTACGACCGGTGGGCCCTCCCACCTGATCAGCGCCGGCCGTCGGGGTGCAGGATCACCTTGGTCCAGCCCTCGTCCCGGTTGTCGAAGTGCTCGTACGCCGACGCCGCCTCGTCCAGCGGAAGTTCGTGGGAGACGACGAAGCCGGGTTCGGCCCGGCCGCCGGCGATCAGGTCGCGCAGGGCGCGGTTGTACCGCTTCACGGGCGCCTGGCCGGTGCCCATGTGCTGCCCCTTGAACCACATCAGGCCGTAGTCGAAGGGAATCTTGCCCTCGGCTTCCAGCTTGCCCTGCGTCTTGGCGCCGCCCGGGTCCTCGGGCAGGAACACCCCGACCACGCCCAGGGACCCGGTGAAGCGGACACTGTCGATGAGCCCGTTCAGCGTGAGAGCGGCGTCCTCGTGACCTCCGGAATCGTGGGCCTGGTATCCGACGCACTCGCAGCCGTTGTCGGCACCGAGCCCGAGGGTCGCCTCCTTGACGACCTCGGCCGGATCCTCACTGCTCGTGTCGATCGCGATGGCACCGATCTCCTCGGCCTTGCGAAGGCGGTCCTGGTGGTGGTCCGCCACCCACACCCTTCCGGCTCCCTTGAGGATCGCCGAGTACGCGGCCATGAGACCGACGGGCCCGGCGCCGTAGACGATGGTCTGGTCTCCCGGGCCGACACCGGCCATCTCGGTGGCGTGGTAGCCCGTCGGGAAGATGTCGGCGAGCATCACGTAGTCCTTCTGCCGCTCCACCGCGTCCTCGCCCAGCCGCAGGGCGTTGAAGTCGCCGTAGGGCACCCGCAGGTACTCGGCCTGACCGCCCTGGTAGGGCCCCATCTCGGCGAAGCCGTAGGCGGCTCCGGCGAGCGCGGGTTCCGGCTGCATGGTCAGGCAGTAGTTGGTCAGGCCCTTCTCACACTGCTTGCAGAATCCACAGGCGATATTGAACGGCAGTACGACGTAATCCCCGACCTTCACCTTGCTGACGGCGGAGCCGACCTCCACCACCTCGCCGAGGTTCTCGTGGCCGAGGCTCCGGCCCGTCTCGAACGACGTACGCCCCTCGTACATGTGCAGGTCCGAACCGCAGATGTTGGTGGTCGTGATCTTGACGAGGATGTCGCAGGGGTGCTCGATCTTCGCGTCCGGCACGTCCTTGACCGTCACCGTACGCGGTCCTTCGTATACCGCGGCCTTCATGATCACTCCCTTCCTTCTCCGGCGGTCCTACCCACCGGACGACGGACAAGCCGGCACTGCCGTCCCTGCCGGGTCCCCACCCGCGTTTCGGACGAAACGGGCCAGGAAGACCGAGACCTCGCTCGTGCCGTGCGGAAGGCTCCGGCCCGGGACAGCCCCCCGCCGCTCTTCCGCGCCGCTTCGACCGGCTTCTGGATCAGCGGGGGGCCGTCCGCCCTGGCCGGCGGCGAGTCTCCGAGCCGCCCCTCCGACGAGCCTCCGGGCCGCCCCTCGCGTACTCGTGCGGCCGAAAGGGAGGGTATGTCGCTCGGGGTCGGGGGAACACCGCACGGGTATGAGGTCGAATCACGACGAAGCACCTGTCCTTGACGCACTCGCCCGGTATCACGATGCCGACGAGCTGGGCTTCACACCACCGGGTCACAAGCAGGCGCGGGGCGCGGACCCGCGTGCGCGTGCCGTGCTGGGGGACGCCGTCTTCCACGGTGACGTCCTGGCCAACGGGGGTCTGGATGACCGGCTGGCCCGCAGCCGGGTGCTGGAACGTGCGGAACAGCTGATGGCCGACGCCGTGCATGCCGAGCACACGTTCTTCTCGACCTGCGGCAGCTCGTTATCGGTGAAGGCCGCCATGCTGACGGTGACCTGTCCGGGCAGCCGGCTCCTCGTCGGGCGCGACGCGCACAAATCCGTCGTCGCCGGGCTGATCCTCTCGGGCGTCGAACCGGTCTGGGTGGAACCCCGATGGGATGCCGGCCGGCACATCGCCCACCCGCCCTCCGCTGCCGCTTTCGAGGAGGCTTTCGCCCGCTGCCCCGACGCCGACGGAGCCCTTGTCACGAGCCCGACCCCCTACGGATCGGCGGCAGCGCTCCAGGACATCGCCGACGTCTGCCACCGCCGCGGCAAGCCACTCATCGTGGACGAGGCATGGGGTGCGCACCTTCCCTTCCACGACGCGCTGCCGGCCTGGGCGATGGACGCGGGCGCCGACGTCTGCGTGACCAGCATCCACAAGATGGGCAGCGGCCTGGAACAAGGGTCCGTCTTCCATCTCCAGGGCGACCTCATCGACCCCGCCGAACTGGCCTCACGCGCGGACCTGCTCGGCACGACCAGCCCCAACGCCCTGCTCTACGCGGGGATCGACGCCTGGCGCCGGCAGATGGTCCAGCACGGCCGCGAACTCATCGGCCACGCGCTCGACCTGGCCGGCCGCGTCCGCTCGGAGATCGAGTCGATCGCCGGCATCCACGTGAACGACGCCGCCGACTTCTGCGGTCCTGGCCTCGCCGCCGACTTCGACCCTCTCCCGGTCGTCATGGACATCCACGACCTGGGCACGAGCGGATACCGGGCGGCCGATTGGCTCCGCGAACACCATCACATCGACACCCATCTCTTCGACCACCGCCGCATCAGCGCGCAGCTCACCCACGCGGACGACACCGAGACCGCCCGGCGCCTGCTCACCGCCCTGCGCGATCTGGCCGCCCACGCCGCGGATCTGCGGGACGTCCCTCACGTCGCCGTCCCCTCCCCCGCCGACCTGCTGATGGACCAGGCCCAACTGCCACGCGACGCCTACTTCACCGGGCACGAGAAGGTGCCCACGGACGAGGCGGCCGGCAGGATCGCCGCCGAGATGATCACCCCGTACCCGCCCGGCATCCCTGTCGTCCTGCCCGGCGAGCGCCTCACCCAGCCCGTCCTCGACTATCTGACCACCGGAGTCGCGGCCGGCATGTTCCTCCCCGACGCCGCCGACCAGCGTCTGAAGACCGTACGCGTCGTGCGCCGGCGGTGACCTGGACCGGATCCCGGTGCTCCCTGCCACCACCACGTTCGGCGGCGGACGGAGAACCTCGAATCGGACGAGCGGCGACGGTCAGGCCCTCGGCTTCGCCGGCCGGTGCGGACCATGTACTGGATCTTGAGACCACGAGCAGGCCATGGCAGGCTCGTGCCGCGTGATCGATGAATTCGCGAAGGACAGCCTGCACGGAAGACTGCGGCGGGACCGCAAGGCGCTGCTCTGGAAACTCGACGGCTTGTCCGACTACGACGCCCGCCGGCCTTTGACGGCGACCGGTACCAACCTCCTCGGCCTGGTCAAACACGTGGCCACCGTCGAGGCCAGGTACTTCGGCGAGGTCTTCGACCGCCCTTCCCCGAAGCCGCTGCCCCGGTGGCAGGACCACGACGGCAGCGATCTGTGGGCGGCCGAGGACGAGAGCCGCGATCAGATCGTCGGGTTCTACCGGCGTACATGGGAACACTCGGACGCGACGATCGACGAGCTTCCCCTCGACGCCCCCGGCCATGTGCCGTGGTGGCCCGAGCCCCGTCCCAACACGAACCTGTTCGCCGTCATGGTCCATGTCCTCGGCGAGTCCATCCGGCATGCCGGGCACGCCGACATCCTGCGCGAGGGCCTCGACGGCAGGACCGGGGTGCGCGCCGAGAACGAGCGGCCGATCGACGAGGAGGCCCGTGCGGCCTACCGCGCGAAGATCGAGCGGGCCGCCAGGTCGGCCGCACCCATCAAGGCGTGAGCCGCCGGGCATCAGATCCGCGACCCCGTGCGACCGGCGGGTGGTGGCCGAGGAACGGGGGCCGGTCGTCATCTGGTTGAAGTCCGGCTCGAAGACGGTCGCGGGCTTCGTGCAGCCGGGGCCGGGGCAGGAACGCAGACATGCATTCCTCTCTCGGACGTATCGGAACACTCCTGGCGGCCCCGATCGTCGCCCTCGGCCTGGTCACCGCCGGCCTCACCATCGGTGCCACCCCCGCGTCCGCCGAAGTCTTCTGCGGGTCCCACTCCGTGGACGGCGCCATCTGGACCGAGTACACCCAAACCCCCGGCGTCCAGCGGTCGTTGGGCTGCCCCACCACCGATGAACTCGGCGCCCCCGACGGCGTCGGCCGCTTCCAGGCCTTCGACAACGGCTCGATCTACTGGACCCCCGACACCGGCGCACACGCCGTGTGGGGCGCGATCCGCCAGCACTGGGCCGACCTGGGCTGGGAGCGCGGCTACCTCGGCTACCCCCTCACCGACGAGATCACGAATCCCGACGGCTACGGCGTCCGCCAGCAGTTCCAGGGCGGCACCATCTACTGGAGCCAGTACAGCGGCGCCCACGCCGTCCACGGCCTCACCGGCTGGTGGTGGGGACAGAACGGATACGAGAGCGGTTTCTACGGCTACCCGACGTCCGACGAATTCAACGAGAACCACGTCGGAGGCGGCGAAGACAACAACACGGGCGTACGGCAGAACTTCCAGTCCGGGCGCTACATCCTGTACAGCGGCGGCCAGTCCAACGCGTTCGAAAGCTGCCACACCGCTTGCATCGGCTACGGCGGCATCACCAACACGAAGTGGGTGAAGAAGACCGAGGTCTACATGAACCTGGCGGACCAGAACAAGCGCTCCACCCATGTCACCCCGACCGACGCCGCGTTCGCGAGCACGTCGAGCTCGGACACCGCTTCCAGCGACTCGGCGGACGACTGGAAGCAGGTCTGGTCCAACACGCTCATGTTCCCGCACGCCACGGAGGGCGAGATGCACTCGACGTACGAGCAGCTGTACTGCCACGCGTCGTACTCCTACCCCAACGGCGACGGCGGCCACTGGGGCGGTGCGACCTGGGACCTGGAGGCCTGGCACTACGACATGGTCCCCTACGACGCGAGCAAAGCACTCCAGACCGGATGCAACTGGGGAGAGTAGCCCCCCCGCCTGCCCCACGTCCCCGTGGACGACGTGCGGCACCGGGGGGGATGATCAGTCGAGGCCCCGCACGATGTGGGTGTCGTCCGGGTCGTCGGGGTAGCCCGCGAGGTGGAGGGGGCGGGGAGCGAGCCACAGGCCGCGTG
>NZ_MUNF01000718.1 GCF_002154555.1 Streptomyces murinus | reverse complement strand
GCCGCCTCCCCCAGGCGGCCCCGATCACCGGAAGACCCGTTCATGAACGTCCTGATCGACATAGCCGGCGTCGGCGTCCTCGCCTACGCGGCCGTCACCATCCCGCGCAACATCCGCAAGGCGCGCACCCAGAAGGCCGAGGAGAAGGCCAAGGCCCCGGTCACCATCGACGCGGCCGCCTACGGTCTGGTGCCCGCCGCACAGCTCGACAAGCGGTACGCGGGCCCCGACCCCGAGGCCGACGCGGTGGCCGCGGCCGCGCTCACCGGTGACTGGCGGCGGGCCGCCGGCTATCTCGCGGGCGCGGGCCGCGACTGGGATCTGCGCTGGTACCGGCTCGGCATCCTGGTCAACGCCGCCGTCGAGGACGACTCCTGGGTGAAGGCCTGGCGCGCCGAGTACCCCGGCGACCCGTCCGCCGCGCTCGTGCACGCGGACGCGCTCGTCTCGCTCGCGGGCGAGGTCCGCGGCGCGCAGCTGGCGAAGCACACCACCTCCGAGCAGTTCGAGGGCTTCCACCGGCTGCTGGCCGAGGCGCTGCCCGCCTGCCAGGAGGCCGCCCGGATGGCGCCCGAGGACCCTTGCCCCTGGATCGCGCAGATCACCATCGCCCTCGGACTCGGCTGGGCGCACGACGACTTCCGCGCCCTGTGGGCCGAGATCACCGCGCGCGACCCGCACCACTTCGGCGCCCATGTCAGCGCGCTCCAGTACTGGTGCGCCAAGTGGCGCGGCTCGCACGAACTGATGTACGCGTTCGCCGAGCAGGCCGCGGCCGCCGCCCCGCCCGGCAGCCCGCTGCCCGTGCTGCGCCTGTACGCGTTGTTCGAGCACGCCTGCCGGGAGGCCAAGGGGCCCGTGTACGACCAGCCGTTCGTGGACCCGGCCATCGACGCCACCCTGGACGCCGTGGCCCGGATCCCGGCCGGGCACCACCGGCTGCCGCTGGTACGGCATCTGCTGGCCAAGATGCTGTTCGAGAAGAAGCGGTACGCGGAGGCGGTGGAGCAGTTCCGGGCGGTCGGCGGGTACGTCGGCAGTGTGCCGTGGACGTACTCCGGCGACCCGGTGAAGGCGTTCGTGCACGCCCGCACCAACACCTTCGTCGGCTGGGAGAAGGCGGGCCGCCCGGCCCCGCCGCCGCGCGTGCGCTGACGGCGGGAATGCGCCTCGACCGAGGGCCTAGCGGGCCTTGAAGCGCGCGGGGGCCTCGGTCGGGTTGCCGCCGGAGGGCAGCTTCTGGTTCGGGCAGGCGGTGAGGACCTTCTCCATCGCCGCCTTCTCACCGGAGGTGACCCACAGGCCGTACTTCTTCTTCACCGCCACCTGCGTCGCCACGTACGAGCAGCGGTAGTCCTTGTCCGGCGGCAGCCAGGTGGCCGCGTCGCCGTCGCCCTTGCCGCGGTTGGCGCTCGCGTCGACCGCGATGAGGTTGAGCGGGTCGTTGGCCAGCGCGATCCGCTTGTTGGCGTCCCAGTACTTGGCGCCCTTCTGCCAGGCGTCCGAGAGGGCGACGACATGGTCGATGTCGACCTTGCTGGCACCGCGCCGGTAGGTGATGTCCTTGCCCGAGTACGGGTCCGGGTCCAGCAGCCCGTAGGTGACCTTGCAGGTGCCGCCGGTGAACTTCACGTCCTTCAGGTCGCGTTTGAGGATGTCGTCCCGGGTGTCGCAGGAGTTGGAGTCCGTGTCCGCCCACGCGCTGCCGAACCGCTCCCGGGAGTAACCGGTCTTCGGGGCGCGGCCCTTGACGGGCAGCGCCTTCGCGGCGGTCAGTACGGCGCCGCCGCTCTTCGGTTCGGGGCCCGAAGCCCCCTTGTCCTGGCCCGACTTGCAGCCGGTCGCGGCGGCCAGTACGACCACCGCACAGACCGTCGCACTCTTCAGACGCGTCATGCCACGCCCCCCTCGCTCGCCCTGTGGGTCCGCCCTCGGAAGCGGGGCGGATCGTTCCGCCCCTTACGGTAACTGCCCGCTTCGGAGCGGCAGATGGGTCCCAAAGGGAGGATTCAGGGGCAAGCGGGGCGTGAGGTGGGGCACGCGGCGGCCGTAGAACGGCGCACGGACCGTTCGTCCGTGCGCCGGCTCACACCCGGGGTGGGATCGGGGTCAGGACCCCAGCACCGAGGCCAGGAACTCCCCGACCCATGCGAGCAGTTCGCGCCCGACCAGCGGCTTGCCGCCCACCTTCGCGGTCTTCGGGCGGGGCACCAGCACCTGGTGCACGGCCGGCTTGATGACCGTACCGGGGTACAGCCGCTTGAGGCGCAGCTCCTGCGACTCGCGCAGCTCGACGGGCGCGAAGCGGATGTTGGTGCCCTGAAGGACGATCTCGCCGACCCCGCAGGCCCGCGCGAGCATCCGCAGCCCGGCCACCAGCAGCAGGTTCTCCACCGGCTCGGGCAGCTTGCCGTAGCGGTCGGTGAGTTCCTCGCGGACGGCCTTGATGTCCTCCTCCGAGTTGGCGGAGGCGATGGCGCGGTAGGCCTGGAGGCGCAGCCGCTCGCCGGGCGCGTACTCGTGCGGGACATGCGCGTCGACGGGCAGCTCGATCTTGACCTCCAGCGGGGCCTCCTCCTCGATCTCCCCCGTCTCCAGCTGCCGCCGATAATCCGCGACCGCCTCACCGACCATGCGCATGTACAGGTCGAAGCCGACGCCCGCGATATGCCCGGACTGCTCGCCGCCGAGCAGATTGCCGGCGCCGCGGATCTCCAGGTCCTTCATGGCCACGTACATGCCCGCGCCCATCTCGGTGTGCTGGGCGATGGTCGCGAGCCGCTCGTGGGCGGTCTCGGTGAGCGGCTTCTCCGGCGGGTACAGGAAGTACGCGTACCCCCGCTCGCGGCCACGCCCGACCCGGCCGCGCAGCTGGTGCAGCTGGGAGAGGCCGAAGGTGTCGCCGCGCTCCACGATCAGGGTGTTGGCGTTGGAGATGTCGATGCCGGACTCCACGATGGTGGTGGAGACCAGCACGTCGAACTTCTTCTCCCAGAAGTCGACCACGACCTGCTCCAGGGCCGCCTCCGACATCTGTCCGTGCGCGGTGGCGATACGGGCCTCGGGCACGATGTCGCGCAGCCGGGCCGCCGCGCGGTCGATGGACTCGACCCGGTTGTGGATGTAGAAGACCTGGCCCTCGCGCAGCAGTTCACGCCGGATGGCGGCGCCGATCTGCTTCTCCTCGTACGGCCCCACGAAGGTGAGCACCGGGTGGCGCTCCTCGGGCGGGGTGGTGATGGTCGACATCTCGCGGATGCCGGTGACCGCCATCTCCAGGGTGCGCGGGATGGGGGTGGCGGACATGGTGAGCACGTCCACATTGGCGCGCAGCTTCTTCAGCTGCTCCTTGTGCTCGACGCCGAAGCGCTGCTCCTCGTCCACGATGACCAGGCCCAGGTCCTTGAACTTGGTCTCGGAGGAGAACAGCCGGTGGGTGCCGATGACGACGTCCACCGCGCCCTCGCGCAGCCCCTCCAGGACGGCCTTGGACTCGGTGTCGGTCTGGAACCGGGAGAGCGCCTTCACACTCACCGGGAACTGTCCGTACCGCTCGGAGAACGTCCCGAAATGCTGCTGCACCAGCAGTGTCGTCGGCACCAGGACCGCGACCTGCTTGCCGTCCTGTACGGCCTTGAAGGCGGCCCGCACCGCGATCTCGGTCTTTCCGTAGCCGACGTCGCCGCAGACCAGCCGGTCCATGGGGACCGACTTCTCCATGTCGTCCTTGACCTCGGCGATGGTGGTGAGCTGGTCCGGGGTCTCGGCGTAGGGGAAGGCGTCCTCCAGCTCGCGCTGCCAGGGCGTGTCGGTGCCGAAGGCATGGCCGGGGGCGGCCATCCGGGCGCTGTAGAGCTTGATCAGGTCGGCGGCGATCTCCTTGACGGCCTTCTTGGCGCGCGCCTTGGTCTTCGTCCAGTCGGCGCCGCCCAGGCGGTGCAGGGTGGGTGCCTCGCCGCCGACGTACTTGGTGATCTGCTCCAGTTGGTCGGTGGGGATGTAGAGGCGGTCGCCGGGCTGGCCGCGCTTGGCGGGGGCGTACTCCACGACCAGGTACTCGCGGGTGGCGCCCTGTACGGTGCGCTGCACCATCTCGATGTAGCGGCCCACGCCGTGCTGTTCATGGACGATGTAGTCGCCCGGCTCCAGGGTGAGCGGGTCGATGGTCTTGCGGCGGCGGGCCGGCATCCGGGCGCCCTCGCGGCTCGCGGTGCGCTGCCCGGACAGGTCGGTCTCGGTGAGCACGGCGAGCTTGAGCCCGGGGTCCACGAGGCCGTACTCGATCGAGCCGCAGGAGACGTGCACGACGGAGGGGCTCAGCTCGCCGAGGTCGGTGTCCAGCCGGGCGGCGATGCCCTCGCCGCCGAGCACCTCGACGGTACGGGAGGCCGGGCCGTGGCCCTCGGTGACGTACACCGTGCGCCAGCCCTCGGCGAGCCAGCCCTTGGTGTCGGCGAGCGCCCTGGCGGTGTCGCCGCGGTAGGTGTCGGGCGCGTGCATGCCCAGCTTCAGGGTGCCCGCGTCCAGTTCCTCGTCGGCGGCGAAGGGCGAGACGGACCACCACATCATGTCCAGCTCGCGCGCCCGGTCGCGGACATCGGCGATGGACCACAGGGAGGCCGCGTCGACGTCGATCGGTGCCTCCCCGCCGCCCGCGGTGGCCGCCCAGGATGCCTGAAGGAACTCCTGGCTGGTGGCCACCAGGTCGGCGGCGCGGGTACGGACCCGCTCCGGGTCGCAGACCACGGCCATCGACCCCTGGGGCAGCACGTCCAAAAGCAGCTCCATGTCGTCGACCAGGACCGGGGCGAGGGACTCCATGCCCTCGACCGCGATGCCCTCGGCGATCTTGTTCAGGAGTTCGCCCAGCTCCGGGTGTTCCTCGGCGAGCAGCCGCGCGCGCTCGCGCACCTGATCGGTGAGCAGCAGCTCGCGGCAGGGCGGCGCCCACAGTCCGTGCTCGGCGACTTCCAGGGAGCGCTGGTCGGCGACCTTGAAGTAGCGGATCTCCTCGACGTCGTCGCCCCAGAACTCGATGCGCAGGGGGTGTTCCTCGGTGGGCGGGAACACATCCAGGATGCCGCCGCGCACCGCGAACTCGCCGCGCTTCTCCACCAGCTCCACACGCGCGTACGCCGCCGCCGCGAGGGCCTGGACGACCTCGTTCAGATCGGCGTTCTGACCGGTGCGCAGGGCCACGGGCTCCAGGTCGCCGAGGCCCTTGACCTGCGGCTGGAGCACGGAACGCACGGGCGCGACGACGACGGAGACCGGGCCGGTCTCGGGGTCGTCCGCACGGGGGTGGGCGAGGCGGCGCAGCACGGCCAGGCGCCGGCCGACGGTGTCGCTGCGGGGGCTGAGGCGTTCGTGCGGCAGCGTCTCCCAGGAGGGGTACTCCACGACGCCCTCGGCGGGCAGCAGCGAGCGCAGCGCCGCGGCCAGGTCCTCCGCCTCCCGGCCGGTCGCCGTGACCGCGAGGACCGTACGGCCGGACTCGCGGGCGAGGCCGGCGATCGCGAGGGGGCGGGCGGCCGGGGGGCCGACGAG
>NZ_MUNF01000717.1 GCF_002154555.1 Streptomyces murinus | reverse complement strand
AAGCACCGTTGCAGTACTAGTCGACGTCCACCGGGCCGTCGTCCGACTTCTTCTCGCGGCGGGCGCTGAGCTGGAGCAGGCCGTTGTCGCGGGGCTGCTGCTCGTCGCGGTTGCCCTCGGAGTCCTGGCCGCTGAGGTTCTGGCGGACCGAGTCCAGGATGGTCAGGCCCTGGGAGACCAGGCCGGCCGCGATCTCGCCGAGGCCGTCCGCGCCGTTCAGGACGTTGACATTGGCGCCCGCGAGACCACCGGCCGCCTCCTTCACGATCTGCGGCAGCTGGTCGATCAGCATCCGGTCCAGCGCGACCCGGTCGTACGACGCCGCCGCCTCGGCCTGGATCTTCATCCGCTGAGCCTCGGCCGCCGCGAGGATCCTGACCCGCTCGGCCTCCGCCTCCGCGGGCTTGACGACCTCCGACACCAGCTGCTTCTGCCGCAGCAGGGCCTGACGCTGGGCCAACTCCGTCTGCGCGTCCAGCACTTCCTGCTGCGCGTGCGCCTGCGCCAGCGGACCGGCCTGCGCCGCCTGGGCCTCCGCCCGGTCCACCTCGGCCGAGTACTCGGCCTTGACGACGGCGGTCTGCCGGGCGAACTCCGCCTGCCGGCGGGCCGCCTCCTGCTCCGCCTCCACCGCGGCCTGCGTGGCCTGCGCCTGGGCGATCTGCGCCTGGCGCTGGATGGCCGCCTTGTGCGGGGCGGACATCGCGTCGATGTAACCGGTGTCGCCGTCGTCGATCGACTGGATCTGGAGCGAGTCCACGATCAGACCGATCTTGGCCATCTCCGTCTTGGAGGTGTCCAGCACCTCGGCGGCCAGCTTCTGCCGCTCGGTGACGATCTCCTCGACCGTCATCGAGCCGATGATGGCACGCAGATGACCGGCGAAGATCCGGCCGGTCAGCACCGACATCTGGTCCTGGTCGGACAGGAAGCGCTGACCGGCGTTGATGATGCTCTCGGCGTCATTGCCGACCTTGAAGGCGATGACGGCGCGCACATGCAGGGCGATGCCCTGCTTGGTCACACAGGTCTCGGTGACCTCCGACTCGCACATCGCGAGCGAGAGGAAGCGGGTCTTGCGGAAGAACGGGACCACGAACTTGCCGTGGCCCGTCACCACTCGGAACGGCGCGCCCCCCAGTCCCCGTCGTCCGCCCGAGATCAACATCGCCTCGTCCGGCGCGGGTACGCGGTATCCGAACATTTTCTTGTACTCCTCAGCAGGCGTCGACGGCGTCGCCGCCGAGCGCGTCCAATGGATCGGCCCACTCGATGACGCCGACCTCGCGGCATCCCCGTGATTCGATCACGAGGACCGTCGAACCCGGCGGCAGGGGATCCTCCGACCAGGCGAGGAACGTCTCGGAGCCACCACGGACCCGGACCAGCACCTCGCCGGGTCCCGCGGATCCACGTGTTCCGATGAGGACCTTCCCCGTGCAGCCGATCACGGCCTCGTCCTGCGTCATCACCGGCCGTCCTCCTCGCGCTGGCCTCAGGATTCCGACGATAGCCCTCCTCGGCCCGTGCACCAACGGGCAGGAGGTCACAGCACGTGCACAGACCCGGCCAGCTGCTCCGGCAGCGGCGCCGTGTGGGTCACCACGAGGCCGGAGACGGCACGGGTCAGGGCCACGTACAGCCGCCGCAGGCCCGTCCGCTCGTCCGGTTCGCCGTCGACCACCGCCCCCGGCTCGTCCAGCACCACGTAGTCGTACTCCAGACCCTTGGCGAGCGAGGCCGGCACCAGGGTCAGCCGCCTCTCGCGGGTCGTCTCCTCGCCCGGCGCGAGGTATCCGATCCCGGCCGCGGTCAGCGCCTTCGCCAGCGCGGGGATCCGGGCGTCGGCGGCGATCAGACCGGTCGAGCCCTCGTGGGCCAGCAACTCCTCGCAGGCGGCGACGACCTGGTCAGCGCCCTCGATCGCACGGACCTCGAAGAAGCCCGGGTTCTCCCGGACCGAGGCCACCGGGGTCAGGCCCGGCGCGATGTGCGGGAGCAGCCGGGAGGCGTACGTGATGACGTCGGTCGGCACCCGGAAACCGGCCGTCAACTCCTCGATCACACCCTCCTGTTTGCCCAGATGACCCAGCGCCTCGTCCCAACTCCGCGTCGCCCAGGGCGTGGTGCCCTGTGCCAGGTCGCCGAGGACGGTCGCGCTGCCCGTGGTGCAGCGGCGGCCCACCGCCCGGTACTGCATGGGGGAGAGGTCCTGCGCCTCGTCCAGGACCACATGGCCGAGCGAGTGCGTGCGCTGGATCAGATCGGCGGCCTCGTCGATCAACACCGCGTCCGCGGAGGACCACTTGGCCGATTTCACGCTGCGGACCGGCTTGGCCCACAGGATCGTCTTCCGCTCGTCCTCGTCCAGGATCCCGGCCGCGTGCTCGTCCAGGAACTCCGGCTCGGTGAGCAGCCGCAGCACCAGTTTCGCCGGGTCGACGGCGGGCCAGATCGCCTTCACGGCCGCCTTCACCGCGCTGTTGCGCGCGACCGCGTCCTGCACCCGGTCGTCCGGCGCCTCCCCGGCCCGCTCCATCTGTACCAGCACCGCGTGCGCGATCCGCTGCGGCAGGGCCTCGCGGGCGGCGCCGTACCGGATCTCCCGGTCGAGCAACTGCCGTACCAGCTCCTCCAGTTCGTACGCGGGTACCCGCCAGCGCCGGGAGCCGCGCACGACCACGACCGGTTCTGTCGGCAGGGTCACATACGAGTACAGGGCCCGGCGCAGCACCTCGGCCATCCGGGCGTCGCCCTTGATCACCGCGGCGGGCGCCTCGTCGGTGCCGCGCACCTCGACCTGTGCCACCAGGTCGTCCACGGTGGCCTGCTGCACGGACAGCTCGCCCAGCGCGGGCAGCACCTGCTCGATGTAGTGCAGGAAGGACTTGTTCGGGCCGATGACCAGGGTGCCGGTGCGGGCCAGCCGCTCGCGGTGCGCGTACAGCAGATACGCCACCCGGTGCAGGCCGACGGCGGTCTTTCCGGTGCCGGGGCCGCCCTGGACGCAGACGGTGCCGCCGAGCCCGCTGCGGACGATCTCGTCCTGCTCCGGCTGGATGGTGGCGACGATGTCCCGCATCGGGCCGACGCGCGGCCGCTCGATCTCCCGCTGGAGCAGCTTGCTGGTGGTGGCCTCCTCGGCCGGGTCGGACAGCCGCTCGTCCTCGTACGCGGTCAGCTCCCCGCCGGTGTAGCCGAAGCGGCGGCGCAGCCCGATGTCCATCGGGTCCTTCTTGGACGCCCGGTAGAACGGCTGGGAGACCGGCGCGCGCCAGTCGATGACCATGGGGTCGCCGTCGGCGTCGTGCACATGCCGGCGCCCGATGTAGAACTGTTCGCCCGACGCGCCTTCGGCCCGGTCCTCGCCGGGCGCGTGCAGGTAGTCGAGCCGGCCGAAGAACAGCGGGGTGTCGCTGAGGTCGGCCAGTGCCTTGATGCGGTCGTCGATCTGGCGGCTGAGCACCGCCGCGTTGACCCAGTTCGCGGTGACGTCCCGGATGTCCAGCGCCTCCACGTCCTCCCGCATGGCACGCAGCGCGGCCCGCGAGTCGGCGAGGTGGGAACGCTCCCGGGAGAGCGGGTCCCCTACGGGGTCGATGGCCTGTTCCTGCGCGGACGTGGACAAGGGGGTGCCTCCGGTGGGCCTGCTGCGGGCGGTACGACGGCGCCACCCGGTTTCCGTCCGGGCGGCAGCTCTCCGTGAGGGAGGCGGGCAAGAGAGAGGATTTTAGTGAGGGGGTGGAGGGAACGCCAATGGATATTCGACGGGGGGATATTCGACGGGGGGCCTGCACACAGCGGTCCGGCCGCCCACAGCTGGGCGGCCGGACCGGTGGCGGTGGCTCTTATGGGGTCAGTGCTTGGACTTCTTGTCCTGCGGGCCGTAGTCGTAGCCGTACTCGCCGCCCTCTTCGCGGCGGGTGTTGGCGACGGTGATCGGCACCGGGGTGGTGCCGCTCTCCTCGGTCACGGTGAGGGGGCCGAAGACCTGGTTGGCGGGCAGGACGTAGCCGTCCGGCACGGCCGTCTCACGCAGGTAGTAGAGGCCGAGGGGGAGATCGCCGAAGGCGCAGTGGCCCGCGGCGTCGGTGGTGCAGGCGGCGCCGGTGCGGGTGTCCGGGTTGGGGCCGGTGGTCTGGAGGCCGTCGACGCCGTTGGTCTCCCGCCACGCCTCGAAGACGGCCCCGGCCAGCGGGGCGCCGTTCGCCGCGTCCGTCTTGGTCAGCTCGATGGCTCCGGGCACCGGCGGCACCGGTGTACGGGTGTCGCGGACGGTGGCCTCGACGCCCGCCGACGCGTTCTCGGCGCTCAGCGTGAGCGGGCCGAAGACGTCCGGATCGGGCAGCTCGTAACCGTCCGGCGCCCCGGTCTCGCGCCAGTAGTAGGTGCCGGCTTCGGTGGTGGCGCCGCACCGGCCGTCGGCGCCGGTGGTGCAGTCCGTGACATGCGTGTCCGGGTCGGCGCCGCCGGTCTGGAGCCCGGGAACGCCATTGGTCTCCCGCCACAGCTGGAACACGGCGCCCGCCAGGGCCGCGCCCGTCTCCTCGTCGATCTTGTGGACCCGGACCTCACCGGTCACCGGCGGGGTCGGCGCGCAGTCGGGCAGATCGCCGTTGAACGGGTACGCGTGGAACTCCTGGCCGCCGCCCCCGCTCGCGGCACTGGTGTGGGTCAGCGAACCGGTGGTGAAGAAGCGGCCGTTGATGCCGGGCAGGGTGACCGTGGTCATGGACGCCTGGTCGCCGATCAGGAAGCTGCCCTGCATCTGCCCGGTGCCGGCGAGATCGACGGTCGTGGCGTCGGGGAAGTTCCACAGCAGGCGCTCGCGGTAGGCGTTGAGCGGGTCGGTGCTGTCGTCGATGCCGCCGCTGTAGGTGTTGATGGTGCGGTTCGCGCCGTAGACGTTGACCAGGACGGTGGCCCCGGCCGGGACGCCGCGGAAGACGATGCCCTGCTGGGCGCCGTTCGGGCCCGCCAGGTCGAAGTCCACGTCGAAGACCTGGAGCGCGGAGGTGCCGTCGCCGGTGAACACCGTCTGCGAGCCCTGATTGACCGCCGTTCCGGTGGGCTGCCGGTGTGCCCCGTCGACGCGGGCGTAGCACTGGCTGGCCGCGGTCAGCTCGCCGCGCAGGGCGGTGTACGGCTGCGCCGCCGCCGGGTCGTGCACCAGCCGCCCGGTGACCTGGCCGCTCTCGGTGCCCGCGTAGCGCACGGTGCCCTGCTCGCCGATGATCCCGCCGGTGGTGTCCAGGCGCTGGCCGCTCGCGATGGTCACGTCGCCGCCGGTGGTCAGGAAGTCCGAGCCGTTCGGCGGGGGCACGCGGGAGCCGACGCCGACGATGCCGAGGTTGTACTGGCCGCTGACACCTGCCTGCTTCTGCTGGTCGAAGTCGTTCAGGACGACCACCCGGCCCTCGGCCTCGGCGGCCCGGCCGCGCACCAGGAAGTCATGGCCGACGAAGATGTTGATCGCGGCGTCCCGGCCGGCGATCGGGCCGTTGTTGATGCCGGGGAACGGGTCGGGGCAGCTGCCGGGGACACAGGGGCCGAGGCCGCCGGGCAGGGTGGCCGCTGCGGCGGGTACGGCACCGAGGCCGAGGGCGAGCGCGGGCACGGTCGTGGCCACGACAGCCCAGGAGGCACCGGTGCCGCCCACACGTGAACACAGCGTCCGCAGGCGCTGGGTGAGGATGCTCATGCCCGGCATGTTCGCCGGGGCGGGCCGTCAGCGGCGGCGATGACACATGGCGGCGGCAATCCTCGCGGCAAGGTCATACGAACGGAGTCGCCCGCTACTCCGCACGGCCCCCGGCCCGCTACTCCGCGCGGCCTCCGGGCCTGTACTCCGCGCGGCCCCCGGGCCTGTACGACGCACGGCTCCCGCACTTCTTCTCCGCGCGGCTCCCGAGCCCGCGACTCCGCGCGGCTCCCGCCGCTCTGCTTCGCGTGGCTCCCGCACTTCTTCTCCGCGCGGCCTCCGGGCCTGTACGACGCACGGCTCCCGAGCCCGCG
>NZ_MUNF01000716.1 GCF_002154555.1 Streptomyces murinus | reverse complement strand
CGGCGGCCCGGCGCCGGGCCGGGCGGGGCGGGCGGCCCTCCGGCAGCCGTCGTACGGCGACCGCGGCCACCGCGAGGAGCAGCGGCCGGAAGGAGGCGGCGGCCACCGCGCGCAGCAGCTGCACCAGGGCGCGCTCACCCCGGCGCAGCCAGGCGGCGGCCAGCAGGCTCACGCCGATGTGCGCGGCGAGCAGCAGCCAGGCGGTGGCCGGGGAGGCGTTCGCCAGCACCCCGGCGGCCTGGCCGCGGCTCACCTGGGCCAGCGGGGTGCCCACCGCGCCGCCGTGGCACAGCAGGTCGAAGCCGAAGGCGTGCAGGGGACCGGCGACCGGGCCGCCCGCCCGGCCGTAACAGGTCTGCTGGCCGGTGGTGAACACCGTGTCCGCGGCCAGTTCCAGCGGCACCAGCAGGGCCGCGATCCGGCCGAAGCCGCGCTCGCGGCCCGCCAGCGCGTACGCGCCGGCGAAGACGCCGGCGGCGACCGCGGCCACGGTCGCGGCCGGCAGCGGGGTCCGGGACAGCAGCACGTGCGACGCGGTGCCGAGGGTCACGACGAAGGCCGTGAACAGCACCGCGCGAACGGCTCTGAGGTAGGTCCCGGATATGTCCATAGCGATAGCAGAGTCTGTCACGAACCGGAGTAAGGGACCCCTAAAGGGGGCCTGTGAGTACGCGCACGCTACCGCTTCGGCGGGGTGCCCTACAGCCCCGGGATTCGGCCGTTGCGGAACAGGTCCACGAAGATGTGGTGGTCCGCGCGGGCCCGTGCGCCGTACATGTGCGCGAAGTCCACCAGCAGGGGCGCGAAGCCCTCCTCGTGGGCCGCGATCGCCGCGTCGATGGCCCGCTCGGTGGAGAAGGGCACCAGGGACTCGCCGGAGGTGTCGTCCGCCGCCGCGTGCATGGCGGCCGTGGCCCGGCCCAGGTCGGCCACGACCAGCGCGATCTCCTCCGGGTCGTCGAGATCGCTCCAGTCCAGGTCGACCGCGTACGGCGAGACCTCAGCGACCAGCTGGCCCGCGCCGTCCAGCTCGGTCCAGCCCAGCCACGGGTCGGCGTGCGCCTGGAGGGCGCGCTGGGAGATCACCGTGCGGTGGCCCTCGTGCTGGAAGTACCCGGCGACGGCCGGATCGGTGAGGTGCCGGGAGACGGCCGGGGTCTGGGCCTGCTTGATGTAGATCACGACGTCGTTCTCCAGGGCGTCGCTGTGGCCCTCCAGGAGGATGTTGTACGACGGCAGCCCGGCCGAGCCGATGCCGACGCCCCGGCGGCCCACGACGTCCTTGACCCGGTAGGAGTCCGGGCGGGCCAGGGAGGAGTCCGGCAGCGTCTCCAGATAGCCGTCGAAGGCCGCGAGGATCTTGTAGCGGTCGGCCGCGTCCAGCTCGACGGTGCCGGGGCCCGCTGTGAACCTGCGTTCGAAGTCGCGGATCTCGGTCATCGAGTCCAGCAGCTCGAACCGGGTGAGCGAGCGGGCCGCGCGCAGCGCGCCGAGCAGCGGGCCCTCCGCGGTGTCCAGGGTGAACGGCGGCACCTCGTCGCTCTTGGCACCGGTGGCCAGGGCGTGGATCCGCTCCCGGTACGCGTCCGCGTAGACCGTCACCAGCTCGGTGATCTGCTCGTCGCTCAGCGCCTTGGCGTACCCGAGGAGCGCGATCGAGGCGGCGAAGCGCTTCAGGTCCCAGGTGAAGGGGCCGACGTACGCCTCGTCGAAGTCGTTGACGTTGAACACCAGGCGGCCGTACGAGTCCATGTACGTGCCGAAGTTCTCCGCGTGCAGATCGCCGTGGATCCACACCCGCGAGGTGCGGTCGTCCAGGTAGGGGCCGCCCCGCCGCTCGGCGTCGAGGTCGTGGTAGAAGAGGCACGCCGTGCCCCGGTAGAACGCGAAGGCCGAGGCCGCCATCTTCCGGAACTTCACCCGGAACGCGGCCGGGTCGGCGGCCAGGAGCCTGCCGAAGGCGGTGTCGAATACGGCGAGGATCTCCTCGCCGCGCTGCTCGGCGCTGAGCTTAGGGACCGACATCGCGGGATGCCTCCTGGTGCGGGAGTGGTGCGTCACTGTGTGTCCATGGATACGACAGCGCTTTCGCCGTCTCCAACGGGCGACGCGGCGCGGGAGTGCCCGGTTCCCGACCGACCGTACGCGGGGATCCACTCCGGCTGTCAGTGCCAGGGCATAGGATTCGACGCTGTCCCCCAGAGTGTCCGCCCGCCCGTCGCCTGACGTTCTCCGTTGGAGGCCAAACCGTGTCAAAGCCGCCGTTCACGCACCTGCACGTCCACACCCAGTACTCGCTGCTGGACGGTGCCGCGCGGCTGAAGGACATGTTCAACGCGTGCAATGAAATGGGCATGACGCACATCGCCATGTCCGACCACGGCAACCTCCACGGGGCGTACGACTTCTTCCACACCGCCCAGAAGTCCGGGGTCACCCCGATCATCGGGATCGAGGCCTATGTGGCCCCCGAGTCCCGGCGCAACAAGCGCAAGATCCAGTGGGGCCAGCCGCACCAGAAGCGCGACGACGTCTCCGGTTCCGGTGGTTACACCCACAAGACGATGTGGGCGGTGAACCGCACCGGTCTGCACAACCTCTTCCGGCTGTCCTCCGACGCGTACGCCGAGGGCTGGCTCCAGAAGTGGCCCCGGATGGACAAGGAGACCATCTCCCAGTGGTCCGAGGGCATCGTCGCCTCCACCGGCTGCCCCTCCGGCGAGCTCCAGACCCGGCTGCGCCTCGGCCAGTTCGACGAGGCACTCAAGGCCGCCGGCGAGTACCAGGACATCTTCGGCAAGGACAAGTACTTCCTGGAGCTGATGGACCACGGCATCGACATCGAGCACCGGGTCCGCGACGGCCTCCTGGAGATCGGCAAGAAGCTCGGCATCCCCCCGCTGGTCACCAACGACTCGCACTACACGTACGCCCATGAGGCGACCGCCCATGACGCGCTGCTGTGCATCCAGACCGGCAAGAACCTCTCCGACCCGGACCGCTTCAAGTTCGACGGCACCGGCTACTACCTGAAGTCCACGGACGAGATGTACGCCATCGACTCCTCGGACGCCTGGCAGGAGGGCTGCGCCAACACGCTCCTGGTGGCCGAGATGGTCGACACCACCGGCATGTTCGAGAAGCGCGACCTGATGCCGAAGTTCGACATCCCCGAGGGCTACACCGAGGTCACCTGGTTCAAGGAGGAGGTCAGCCGGGGCATGCAGCGCCGCTTCCCCGGCGGCATCCCCGAGGACCGCCAGAAGCAGGCCGACTACGAGATGGACGTCATCATCTCGATGGGCTTCCCCGGCTACTTCCTCGTGGTCGCCGACTTCATCATGTGGGCCAAGAACAACGGCATCGCGGTCGGCCCCGGCCGAGGCTCCGCGGCCGGTTCGATCGTCGCCTACGCCATGGGCATCACCGACCTCGACCCGATCCCGCACGGCCTGATCTTCGAGCGGTTCCTCAACCCCGAGCGCATCTCGATGCCCGATGTCGACATCGACTTCGACGAGCGCCGGCGCGTCGAGGTGATCCGGTACGTCACCGAGAAGTACGGCGCCGACAAGGTCGCCATGATCGGCACCTACGGCACCATCAAGGCCAAGAACGCGATCAAGGACTCGGCGCGCGTGCTGGGCTACCCGTACGCGATGGGCGACCGCATCACCAAGGCCATGCCCGCCGACGTCCTCGGCAAGGGCATCCCGCTGTCCGGCATCACCGACCCGCAGCACCCCCGCTACTCGGAGGCGGGCGAGGTCCGGGGGATGTACGAGAACGAACCGGACGTGAAGAAGGTCATCGACACCGCGCGCGGCGTGGAGGGCCTGGTCCGGCAGATGGGTGTGCACGCGGCCGGCGTGATCATGTCCAGCGAGACCATCACCGACCACGTCCCGGTCTGGGTCCGGCACACCGACGGCGTGACCATCACACAGTGGGACTACCCGAGCTGTGAGTCGCTCGGCCTGCTGAAGATGGACTTCCTGGGCCTGCGCAACCTCACGATCATGGACGACGCGGTCAAGATGGTGAAGGCCAACAAGGGCCTCGACATCGACCTGCTGTCCCTGCCGCTGGACGACCCCACGACCTTCGAACTGCTCCAGCGCGGCGACACCCTCGGCGTCTTCCAGTTCGACGGCGGCCCCATGCGCTCGCTGCTGCGCCTGATGAAGCCCGACAACTTCGAAGACATCTCCGCCGTGTCGGCCCTGTACCGGCCGGGCCCGATGGGCATGAACTCCCATACGAACTACGCCCTGCGCAAGAACGGGCAGCAGGAGATCACGCCGATCCACCCCGAGCTGGAGGAGCCGCTCAAGGAGGTCCTGGACGTCACCTACGGCCTGATCGTCTACCAGGAGCAGGTGCAGAAGGCCGCCCAGATCATCGCCGGATACTCGCTCGGCGAGGCCGACATCCTGCGCCGCGTGATGGGCAAGAAGAAGCCCGAGGAGCTGGCGAAGAACTTCACCATCTTCCAGGGCGGTGCCCGCAAGAACGGCTACAGCGACGAGGCCATCCAGGCGCTGTGGGACGTGCTGGTCCCGTTCGCCGGCTACGCGTTCAACAAGGCGCACTCGGCCGCGTACGGCCTGGTGTCGTACTGGACCGCCTACCTCAAGGCCAACCACCCCGCCGAGTACATGGCCGGACTGCTGACCTCCGTCAAGGACGACAAGGACAAGTCGGCGGTCTACCTCAACGAGTGCCGCCGCATGGGCATCCGGGTGCTGCCGCCGAACGTCAACGAGTCGGAGTCCAACTTCGCCGCCCAGGGTGACGACGTGATCCTCTTCGGCCTCTCCGCGGTGCGCAACGTGGGCACCAACGTGGTCGAGTCGATCATCAAGTGCCGCAAGGCCAAGGGGAAGTACGCCTCCTTCCCCGACTACCTCGACAAGGTCGAGGCGGTCGTCTGCAACAAGCGCACCACCGAATCGCTGATCAAGGCCGGCGCGTTCGACACCATGGGGCACACCCGCAAGGGCCTCACCGCGCAGTACGAGCCGATGATCGACAACGTGGTCGCGGTCAAGCGCAAGGAGGCCGAGGGCCAGTTCGACCTCTTCGGCGGCATGGGCGACGACAGCGCGGACGAGCCCGGCTTCGGGCTCGACGTGCAGTTCACCGACGACGAGTGGGACAAGACCTATCTGCTCGCCCAGGAGCGGGAGATGCTCGGTCTGTACGTCTCCGACCACCCGCTGTTCGGCCTCGAACACGTGCTGTCCGACAAGGCCGACGCGGGCATCTCCCAGCTCACCGGCGGCGAGCACGCGGACGGCGCGGTGGTCACCATCGGCGGCATCATCTCGGGCCTCCAGCGCAAGATGACCAAGCAGGGCAACGCCTGGGCGATCGCCACCGTCGAGGATCTCGCGGGCTCCATCGAGTGCATGTTCTTCCCGGCCACCTATCAGCTGGTCTCGACCCAACTGGTCGAGGACGCCGTGGTGTTCGTCAAGGGCCGTCTCGACAAGCGCGAGGACGTGCCCCGGCTCGTCGCCATGGAGCTGATGGTGCCGGACCTGTCCAACGCGGGCGCCAACGCGCCGGTGGTCCTCACCATCCCGGCGACCCGGGTCACCCCGCCCATGGTCAGCCGCCTCGGCGAGATCCTCAGCCACCACAAGGGCGACAGCGAGGTGCGGATCAAGCTCCAGGGGCCCCGCAAGACCACGGTGCTGCGCCTGGACCGGCACCGGGTCAAGCCCGATCCGGCGCTCTTCGGCGACCTGAAGGTGCTGCTCGGCCCGTCCTGTCTCGCGGGCTGAGCCGGCTCCCGGCAGCGTGAGAGGGGCGCACCCGTCAGGGGTGCGCCCCTCTTTTCTTACGCAACAGGCGTCAATCGCCCATTAGTTGTGGCCGAAGCTCTTCTGCTTCTTGCCGCGCCCGGTATCACCGGAACTGCCCTGGATGTGTGTCACCGGAGACTCGTGGGCCTCCGTGGTGTGCTGCGCCTGCTCGTGAGCCTGACCGGCGTGCTGCGCGGCGCGGTTCTGCGAGCCACCCTGCTTACGGTTCTTGTTCTTGGCCATGGTGATCTGCCTCCTGCGGGGGATCTAGGGGCCAGGGCCGGATTCAGATTCACATACGCTGACATCAATCGCATGTCGGACAATTACCCTGTGTGACAGGGTAGGTTGGCGAGTAACAGCCGCAAACGCCACGCCGAAGATCGAGTTCGGGCCGTTAACCCCCGCGCGGTCGGGCAGACTCGAAGGAAGTCCGAAGCAAAACCTCCCGGGAAGAGGGTGAGTCGCGTGGACCGCTGCATCGTCCTGGTGGACGCCGGGTATCTGCTGGGCGCAGCCGCCAGTCTCCTCGCGGGCGAGCCCTCGCGGTCCCGGATCACCGTCGACCACACCGCACTGATCCAGGCGCTGCGCGACCGCGCCGAGTCCGACACCGAACGGCCTCTGCTGCGCATCTACTGGTTCGACGGCGCCCCCGACCGGGTTCCCCAGCCAGAGCACCGCCGGCTGCGGGTGATGCCCCGGGTCACCGTCCGCCTCGGCGCCCTCACCCGCAGCGACGGACGCTGGGCGCAGAAGGGCGTGGACGCCGCCATGCACGCCGAGCTGACCGAGCTGGCCCGCAACCGGGCCTGCTCCGACGTCGTCCTCGTCACCGGTGACGGCGATCTGCTGCCGGGCATGATGGCGGCCAAGGAGCACGGCGTCGCCGTACACCTGTGGGCCGTGCAGGCCGCCGACGGCGACTACAACCAGTCCGAGGACCTGGTCGCCGAGGCCGACGAGCGGCGCGTCCTGGACCGGGCCTGGATCACCCAGGCCGTCCGCGCCAAGGAACTGACCGGGGTGTGCGCCCCGCAGCCCGTGCCCCGCCCCGAGATCGCCGCGATCCTCTCCGCCCCGCTGCCCGAGTCCGCGCTCGCCGCGGCCGCCGAGCGCTCCGCCGAACAGGAGCCGCATCCGCCGGCCGGCGCCGCGGAGAACGGCGGCCAGGAGCGGGTGCCCGCGGCCAAGGGCGTCCCCACCCCCAAGGACCTCGCGGCGCTGCGCGCCCCCGGCGCCGTCCAGCCCGCGGCGCAGCCGACCACCGCGACCCTGCGCTGGTCCTCCGACAAGGGCTGGGTGGACCGGCCCGGCGCGGTGGCCGAACCGGCCGAGGCCGCCGCCATGCCGACGCTCGCCCAGCTGACCACGGCCGAGCAGCGCTGGGCGGACCGCGAGGAGGACATCACCACGGTCGGCGGCGACCCGTACGAGGTGGGGCAGGTCTTCGCCCGCCGCTGGATGTCCCGGCTCGGCGACCAGAGCCATCTCCAGCGGCTGTCCCAGATGTACCCGCGCATCCCGCACCGCATCGACGGAGAGCTGCTGCGCTACGCCGCGCGCTTCGGCCTGCTCGCGCACAAGGACGACCAGATCGACGAACACGACCGCTACGCCATCCGGGCGGGCTTCTGGCGAGAGTTCGACATCCCGGCCGCCGCGGAGCACGCGAACGCGGCGGAGTGAGCCGACGGCGGACCGGCGAGCGCCCCGGGGGAGGGCGGGGTGGATCTTCGGGGCGGCAGAGGTTCGGCGGCAGAGGTTCGGGTGGCCCCAAGGGCGGGTAAAGGTCCCGACCCCGTACCCTCTTCCCTTGTGAGTACGCGCGTGGGGCAGGCACTTCGGCAGGACGAGGTCGTCCGCGTACGCGGGCTCGCCAAGACCTATCCGGCCGTCAAGGGCCGCCGCGGCGCACCCGGCACCCCCGAGGTGCGCGCCACCGACGCCCTGGAACTGACGGTACGGCGCGGGGAGATCTTCGGGCTGCTCGGCCCCAACGGCGCCGGCAAGTCCACCCTCGTACGACAGCTCACCGGGCTGCTGCGCCCCGACCGGGGCAGCGTCGAGATCCTCGGCCACGACATCGTGCGCCACCCCGAGCGGGCCGCCCGCCTCCTCGCCTACCTCGGCCAGGAGTCCACCGCCCTGGACGAGCTGACCGTCTCCCTCGCCGCCGAGACCACCGGCCGCCTGCGCGGCCTGGACGCGGCGCGGGCCCGGGCCGAGCGCGACGCCGTACTGGAGGAGCTGGGGCTCACCCCGATCGCCGGGCGGCCGCTGAAGAAACTGTCCGGCGGCCAACGCCGGCTCGCCACCTTCGCCGCCGTCCTCGTCGGCGCGCGCCCGCTGCTGGTCCTCGACGAGCCGACCACCGGCATGGACCCGGTGGCCCGGCGCGCGGTCTGGTCCGCCGTGGACCGGCGGCGCGCCGAACACGGCACCACCGTCCTCCTCGTCACCCACAACGTCATCGAGGCCGAGACCGTCCTCGACCGGGTCGCCGTCCTCGACCGGGGCCGGGTCATCGCCTGCGACACCCCCGCCGGGCTGAAGGAACAGGTCGCGGGCGAGGTCCGGGTGGAACTGGTGTGGCGGGAGCGGGCCCCGCTGGACGTGCCCGAGGTCGCCGTGCTGCGCGAACGCGCGGTGGAGGCCGGCCGGCGCTGGACGCTGCGGCTCGCGCCCGAGGAGGCCCGCGCCGCCGTCGCCACGGTGACCGGCGGCGCCGCCTTCGCCGCCCTGGACGACTTCACCCTGGCCACGCCCAGCCTGGAGGACGTCTATCTGGCCCTCGGCGGCGCCGCCCGGCAGGGGCTGGTGAAGGCATGACGGCCGGTGACGGCATGACGGCCGCTGAAGGCATGAGCACACGGGCCGCCGTACGCGGCACGGCCGGTACGACTGCCGTGGGGAAGAGCGGTACGACTGCCGTAGGGAAGAGGAGCAGCTCGTCGTGAGTGTCGTACCCGTACAGGTTCTGCCGGACACAGCCCGGAGCGTGCCGGAGGCGGGGCCGGTCGTCGTGGCCGAGCTCGCCCCCGCGGCGCGGCTGTGGCCGTCGCTGGTGGCCGTGTACCGGGCGCAGCTGTCCCGGGCCCGGGTGGCGCGGATCCCGCTGCTGTTCGTGGCGACCTTCCAGTCCATCGGCATCACCGTGATGATGCGCGGCGTCGTCGACAACGGCTTCGAGGCGCGGTCCGTGGTGGCCGGCTCGGCCGTGCTGGTCGTCGCCTTCGTCGCGCTGAACCTGCTGGCCCAGTACTTCGGGCAGCTGCGGGCCGGCGGCGGGCTCGACCACTACGCCACGCTGCCGGTGCCGCCGGCCGCGGTGGTGCTGGGCACGGCGGCCGCGTACGCCTCCTTCACGCTGCCCGGGACCATGGTGACCGCCGTCTTCGGCTGTGTGCTCTTCGGGCTGCCGCTGGCCAACCTGTGGGTGCTGCTGGCCGTCGTGCCGCTCGCCGGGGCCGCGCTGTCCGGGCTCGGCGCGGCGCTCGGCCTGCTGGCGCCCCGCCCCGAGCTGGCCACGCTGCTCGGCCAGCTGGGCATGTCGGGGGCGCTGCTGCTCGGGGTGCTGCCGCCCGACCGGATGCCGGAGCTCGTCCGGCTGGCGCGGGACCTGCTGCCCTCCACCTACGGCGTGGAGGCGTACGCCCGCACCTTCGACACCCACCCGGACTGGGCCGTCGTCCTCGCTGACCTGGGGGTGTGCGCGGGGGTCGGGGTGATCTCGCTGGCCGTGGCCGCGTGGGCGTACCGCAGGGCCGCCGTCCGGTGACGCGGCGCACAGGCCGACCTGGCACGATGGCAGGGTGACCGCACCGCTGAATCCGCCCCCGCCCCCGCACGACCACTCCGCGAACGCGCACCAGGTCTGGCAGGCGCCGCCCGCCGGGGCGCCGATGGCGGGCGCCTACGAAGAGGACGGCCCCGGGATGAAGACCGAAGCGCGCGAGGCCGCCGTGCTCACCGTGCTGGTGACGGTGTGCGGGGCGCTGCTCGGGCTGCTGTGGTGGCATCTGGCGCCCCAGGTGCCGCTGGTCGGCGACCGGTCGGGCAACAGCTGGGTGGTCTATCTCAAGGACACCGAGGGGGAGCAGGCGGTCGGTGTGGACGGCACGTTCACCTTGCTGGCGCTCGCGTTCGGCGCGGTGAGCGGCCTCGCGGCGTTCCTGTGGCGCAGGCGCGGCGGCGTACCGCTGGTCGTCGGTCTGGCGCTCGGCGGACTGCTCGGCTCCCTGCTGGCCTGGCGGCTCGGTGTGTGGCTCGGCCCCACGTCCGATGTCATCGCCCATGCCCGCGCGGTCGGCAAGGGGGGCACCTTCCCGGCCCCGCTGCGCCTGGGCGCCAAGGCCGCGCTGCTGTCCTGGCCGTTCGCCGCGGTGCTGGTCCATCTCGGCCTGACCGCGCTGTTCGGCCCCCGCGACCCCGAGCCCGAGCACCCGGGCGAGGTGCCGCTCACGCCGGCCCCCCAGTAGGCACCCCTCACCGCCCCCAGGGGGCCCTCAAGCCCCCGGGAGGCCCTCAGCCCCGTCCGATGGGCGCCGACACCGCTCCGGTCAGCTCCGCCAGGTCGCCCGGCGCCAGCTCCACCTCCAGGCCCCGCCGCCCCGCCGACACACAGATCGTGGCGTGGGCGAGGGCCGAGTCGTCCAGGACGGTGGGCAGCCTCTTGCGCTGGCCGAGCGGGGAGATCCCGCCGCGGACGTAACCGGTGGTGCGCTCGGCCAGCGC
>NZ_MUNF01000715.1 GCF_002154555.1 Streptomyces murinus | reverse complement strand
CACGACTCGGACCGGCAGTCCCCGACGATGCCCGGCAGGGCGTCGAGGGCCGATCGCCAGCAGCCGGGCGCGGACTGCCGGTCCGAGTCGTGCAGCAGGATCGTGCCGCCGCCCCGCAGCTGCGCGGTGACCAGGGCGTGCACCGACCGCGCGGTGGCGTCCGCGCGCCAGTCCTTGCCCCAGGCGGACCACAGGACCGGTCGCAGCCCGGCACGCCGGGCGGCCAGCCAGCGGGGGGAGGTGAGGATGCCGTAGGGCGGCCGGTACCAGCGGGGGCGGCGGCCGGTGAGGTCGTGGACGGCGCGGGCGGTGCGGGCGACGCCCTCGCGTTCGCGGGCGAGGGCGGGGTGCCAGGGCCGGTCGTGGCGCCAGCCGTGCACCGCGATCTCGTGCCCGCGCCGTGCGGTCTCCGCGACCAGCGCGGGATGGCGCACCGCGTGTTCGCCGAGCACGAAGAAGGTGGCGCGCACACCGAGCCCGTCCAGCGCGTCCAGGAAGCGCGGTGTGGCGACCGGGTCGGGGCCGTCGTCGAAGGTCAGGGCGACATGGTGGGGCGCTCCGGTGCCCGCGAGCCGGGGGAACAGCGGCAGCCGTACGGCGGGCAGCCAGGTGGCGGCCGGGCCGACATGGGCGCCCACCAGCCCGAGCGGCAGCAGCGCGGCGGCCGTACCCAGGGCGCGCGCCGACGGCCGAGGTGCCCGCCAGGGTTCACTCACGGCGGGTCCGGACCTCACTGCCGTCCGGTTCGGCGGGTGCGTCCCAGCCCCGCCCGGCGGAGAGCGTGTTGGCCAGTCCGATGCTGCCCGCGCCGATCAGCACGATGCCGATGGCCTCGGGGATCATCCGCAGCCCGAGCTGCACGGACTCCTCGAACAGCGCCCAGCCGAGCGCCACGCTGGTGAGCGCGTCGCCCAGGGTGAGCGCGGGCTGGGAGGCGGCCAGCGATCCGGCGCCGAGCGCGCTCTGGAGCAGCAGGAAGGCGACCAGCCCGACGGCGGCGGTGGCGTACGGCGACCAGTGGGAGAACATCACGCCCGGCCCCAGCCGCAGCCGTCCCACGCTCTCCTTGAGCAGTGCGGCGGTGGTCGCGAAGGACACGGCGGAGGCGAGGCCCAGCAGCGCCGCGCGGGCGGGCCCCCGTACCGTACGGGCGGCCAGCACCAGCAGCAGGATGACGGCGCAGGCCACCCCGCCCGCCATGAGCCAGGCCCGGGAGGTGGCGTCGTCGCGGCCCGGGCGTGGCGCGGCCGAGAGCAGGAAGACGGCCAGTCCGACGGCGAGCGCGACGAACGCCAGCCAGGTGCGGCCGCCCGGGCGGCGCCGGAAGACGAGGCCGCCCACGATCAGCGTGAACAGCAGCTCGGTGGCGAGCAGCGGCTGGACCAGCGAGAGGCTGCCCACGGCCAGTGCCCAGCCCTGCATGACGGCGGACAGCATCAGCAGGGCGACGCCGGCCAGCCAGTCCGGGCGCCGCAGCAGTCGCCGCAGCCCCCGCAGCAGCGTGCCGGGGCCGCCGGGTTCCGCCGGGGTGTCCACCGCGGCGGCCCGGCGTTGCAGCACCGAGGAGGCGGCGTTCGCCAGGGCCGAGCACAGGGCGAGACCGACCGGGAGGGCGAGCACGGGCACTCACCCGAAGTGGGCGGCGAGCCGCCGGTAGAGCCCCGGCGCGGCGCCGCGCACCCGGGCGGGCAGCCGCAGCCAGCCGGGCACGTACACCTCGTCGGTGCCGCGGCGTACGGCGGTGAGCACGGCGTCCGCGACCCGCTCGGGCGGCACCGGGCGGGGCCAGGTGCGCCGGTAGGGGGCGCCGCGCCGGTCGAAGAAGGGAGTGTCGACCACGCCGGGGACCACATGGGTGACGCCGACGCCGGTGCCGCGCAGTTCGTAGCGCAGCGCGTCGGCGAAGGCGGCCACGGCCGCCTTGACCGCGGAGTACACCGCCTCGCCGCGCACGCCCACACTGCCCGCGACGGAGCCGAGCAGCACGATCCGCCCGGAGCCGGCCGCGACCATGTGGGGCAGCAGTTCCCGGACGAGGTGCAGGGTGGCCAGCAGATCGGTGCCGACCAGTTCGTCGATGCGGGCGCGGGGCATGCCGGTGAAATCGCCGGCCCAGCCGACACCGGCACCCGCCACGAGCAGGTCCACGCGCCCCAGATGGTCGAGGGCGGCCTCGGTCACCCGGCGGTCGGCGCCGGGCCGGCTGAGGTCGGCGGCGACGGTCAGCGCCGACATCCCGGCGGCCACCTGCTCCAGACGGGTGAGGTCGCGGCCGTTGAGCACCAGCCGCCAGTCGCCGTCGGCGGCCAGCCGGCGGGCCACGGCCGCGCCGATGCCGGAGGAGGCGCCGGTCACCAGGGCCGTGGAGCGGGGTGCCCGCTGATCGGCGGGCCGGGCGCCGGGATCCGCCGCCGGGCCGGACTTCGTCACCGGCCGAGCGCGGTTCGACCATCCTGCGGGGGACGGGGCGTGGGACATGGTGGCGACCTCATCGCGACGGCGTGCGGGATCCGCGAGCTCCTGGGCCGAACCTCGCGGTGTATCCAGGGCGCCACATCCGGATACTCCGCGCACGTGGAAGCGGCGCGGACGGGGGCCCCGGCGGGCCCGTGGCGTCGCCGCACGGTGCGCTCTTCCGGGCGCGAGAGCGAAACGTTGCCGTTTCGCTCAAGCTGGTCTAGCCTCGACGCGTACGAAACCGTTTCGTTTATGTACGCCGTATGACTCGCGCGTGAACGACTTCCCTGGAGTGGTTCCCCATGTCCCAGAAGACCCTGACCGACGATCCCCGAGCGGGGACCGGGGCGGCGCCGCACGACGCCTCGCCCCGGCGCTGGTGGATCCTCGCGGTGATCGCCGTCGCCCAGCTGATGGTGGTCCTCGATGCCACGATCGTGAACATCGCCCTGCCCTCCGCCCAGCGCGACCTCGGCTTCTCCGACGGCAACCGGCAGTGGATCGTCACCGCCTACGCGCTGGCCTTCGCCTCGCTGCTGCTGCTCGGCGGCCGCATCGCCGACCTGTTCGGCCGCAAGCCCGCCTTCCTCGTCGGTGTCGTCGGCTTCGCCGGGGCCTCCGCGCTGGGCGGCGCCGCGAACGGCTTCACCATGCTGGTCACCGCCCGCGCCCTCCAGGGCGCCTTCGGCGCGCTGCTCGCACCGGCCGCGCTCTCCCTGCTCAACACCACGTTCACCGACGCCCGCGAGCGGGCCCGCGCGTTCAGCGTCTACGGCGCGATCGCCGGCGCCGGCGGCGCGGTCGGCCTGCTGCTCGGCGGGCTGCTCACCGACGCCCTTGACTGGCGCTGGACGCTGTACGTGAACGTGGCCATCGCGGTCATCGCCTTCGCGGGCGGCTGGATCCTGCTCGGCAACCACCGCGACGCGAGCCACGCCAAGCTGGACGTGCCGGGCACAGTCCTGGTCGCCGCCGGACTCTTCTCCGTGGTCTACGGCTTCTCCAACGCCGAGAGCCACCACTGGCACTCCCCGCTGACCTGGGGCTTCCTGCTCGCCGGCGCCCTGCTGCTCGCCGCGTTCGCCTGGTGGCAGACCCGCGCCGCGCACCCGTTGCTGCCGCTGCGGATCCTGCTGGACCGCGACCGGTCCGCCTCCTTCCTCGCCGTGCTGATCACCGGCGCCGGCATGTTCGGCGTGTTCCTCTTCCTCACCTACTACCTCCAGCTCAACCTCGGCTTCAGCCCCACCAGGACCGGTGTGGCGTTCCTGCCGATGGTCGGCGCGCTGATGGTGGCGGCGCAGCTGGGCACCACGCTCCTGGTGCCGCGGCTCGGCCCGAAGACGGTCATCCCGCTGGGCTTCGCCATCGCGATGGCGGGCATGGCCTGGCTGACCGGCATCGGCCTCGGCTCGCACTACAGCGCCGCCGTGCTGCCGCAGCTGATCGTGACGGGCTTCGGCCTCGGTCTCGTGATGCCGCCCGCGATGCAGCTGGCCACCGGTGGGGTCGCCGCCGAGGACGCGGGCGTGGCCTCCGCGAGCGTCAACGCCATGCAGCAGGTGGGCGGTTCGGTCGGTACGGCCCTGCTGAACACCCTCGCGACCAGCGCCGCCACGCACTACGTGGCCGGTCGTGACGCCACCAGCAAACTGGTCCAGGCGCAGGCCACGATCGAGAGCTACACCACCGCCTTCTGGTGGTCGGCGGGCTTCTTCGCCGCGGGTACGGTGCTGGCCTTCCTGCTCTACCGGCGCGGGGTGCCGCGGCAGGACGCGGGCGCGGCGACGGTCGTCCATATGTGAGGCCACCCGGCCACAGGCGAGGCCACCTGGTCCGGCGGAGCCGCCGAGGGCCATCCGGCCAGGAGGCCACCCGAGCCCAGAGGCCACCGGGCCGAGGGGCCGCCCGAGCCGAGGGACCACCCGAGCCGAGAGGCCACCCGAGCCGAGGGGCCGCCGTCCGCAGGGAGACGGTGGCCCCTCGCCCATGTCCCGGGGACGGCGCGGGGCGCACGCCGGGGCCCGCGTCCGGCCCGCGCCCGGAGCCCGCGCGTGGGCCGGGCCGTACCGGGTAATCGGATGCAGATCAGAAGACACCTACAGGGATGCCCCCTACGGGAAGGAGACGCCATGTCCGGCGGGAACGACCACGGCAAGCGGCCCGAGACGGCGCTGGAGGAGGTGCTGCACGAGGCCGAGCAGGCCGAGCTGCGCGGCGAGAAGCGCCACGACGAAGGCGAGGCCGGGGATGCCATCTCCCCGAACACGCGGGCCCAGGAACAGGCGGCCGGCGACCGGACGGCACCCAGGCGGCGCCACTGACCTGCCCGGATCCGGGTACCCGGCCGCCATGAACCCACGAGGACCCGAGCTGCCGCCCGCACGGGGCCCGCTGTCCGCCGCGCTCCTCGAATACCTGCGCGGCACCGGACCGCTCCCCCGCCCCACCGACTCCGGGGACCCCTACGGGGACGACCCGCAGCTCGCCCTGTACCTCTGCTACGAGCTGCACTACCGCGGCTTCGCGGGTGTGCCCGACGAGGCCGAGTGGGACCCCGACCTGCTGCGTCTGCGGGCCGCGCTTGAGCACCGCTTCCTGGCCGCGCTGCGCGCCGGCACCCCGGGGCACGCGAGCCTGGACGACGCGCTCGGCGCCCTCCTGGTGGAACCGGCCGAGGGCACCGGCGTCACACATTTCCTGTGCGCCGAGGGCGAGTTGTGGCAGCTGCGCGAGTACGCGGCGCAACGCTCCCTGTACCACCTGAAGGAGGCCGACCCGCACGCCTGGGTGCTGCCCCGGCTGTGGGGCCGGGCGAAGGCGGCGATGGCGGCGGTGGAGTACGACGAGTTCGGCGGCGGCCGGGCCGAGCGGGTGCACGCACGCCTGTTCGCCGACCTGATGCGGGACCTGGGCCTGGACACCGCGTACGGCCGCCATCTGGACGCGGCGCCCGCCGAGATGCTGGCCGTCGTCAACCTGATGTCGCTGTTCGGCCTGCACCGCGCACTGCGGGGCGCGCTGGTCGGCCACTTCGCGGACGTGGAGATCACCTCCTCCCCCGGCTCCCGGCGGCTCGCCGAGGCGCTGCGCCGCACCGGCGCGGGAGCGGCCGCGCAGTTCTTCTACGACGAGCACGTGGAGGCGGACGCGGTGCACGAGCAGGTGGTCCGGCACGAGGTGATCGGCGGACTGCTGGAAGAGGAACCGGAGTTGGCCCAGGACATCGCCTTCGGCATCGACGCGACCGAGTATCTGGAGGACCGGCTCGCCCGGCGGCTGCTCGCCGACTGGCGCGCGGGCCGGTCCTCGCTGCGCGTCCCCCTCGCCCAGCCGGACGCGCTGCAACAGCCGAGCGCGACATAACCCATATTTCTGCCATGTCCGGGTACTCGCGTCACGTGATCGCTTTGCTGATACCGGGCGTCTACGCCCCCCAGGACGACACCGCGCTGCTGGCCGAGGCCCTGCGCGAGGAGGCGGTGCCCGGCGGGGCGCGGGTGCTCGACGTGGGCACCGGGAGCGGGGCGCTGGCACTCGCGGCGGCCCGGCGGGGTGCCGAGGTGACCGCGGTGGACGTGTCCCGGCGTGCGGTGTGGACGGCCCGGCTGAACGCCCTGCTGTTCCGGCTGCCGGTACGGATCCGGCGCGGCGACCTCTTCGCACCGGCGCGCGGACGGTCGTACGACCTGATCCTCGCGAACCCGCCCTACGTCCCCGCCCCGCACGGCGGGCGCGGCCCGCGCGGCCGGTCCCGGGCCTGGGACGCGGGCCATGACGGGCGGCTGCTGCTGGACCGGATCTGCCGGGAGGCGCCCGCACTGCTGACGTCCCGGGGCGTCGTACTGATCGTGCAGTCGGCGCTCAGCGATCCCGGGCGCACCCTGGAACTGCTGCGCTGCGCGAGCCTGAAGGCCGCGGTGGTGCGGCGGCGCCGGCTCGCGCTGGGCCCCGTGCTGCGCTCCCGGGAGGAGTGGCTGCGCCGCCGGGGACTGCTCGCCCCGCACGAGAGAACGGAAGAGCTGGTGGTGATCCGTGCCGAACGAACCCGCTGATCGAGCCCGCCGGATCACCGTGCGGCGGCGGGGGCCGCTGCTGGTGGAAGGTCCGGTGGAGGTGGAACTGGAAGACGGTACGACGGTGTCCTCGGACCGCTTCCGTGTCGCTCTGTGCACCTGTCGGCGCAGTCGCCGCTACCCCTGGTGCGACACGAGCCATCGGCGCAAGGCCTGAGCACCGTTCGTTTTTCGCCGCTCCCCGGTAGGCCCCCCACGGGCCTGTCCGGGGAGCGGCTCTGTGTGCCGGCAAACCGGCGGGCGACCCCACTTCGCCCGGCGGTCCGGCGCGAGATCGCGGGTTCCCCGTTCCGAGAGGTCCGCACTCCCCAGTCACGGTCCTGATCCGGTGTGCACGGAGACCCTGCGATCCCGGTCCTTGTGCAGCCCTCGCTAGAACGCGAAGAGGCTGCCGCCGACGGCATCCCGCTCACAGGAGTTGCCGAACGTGCGCTCGTAGCTGACCCGCTGGCCCTGCCACACACCCTGGGCGGTGACGACGACGGGGTCGTAGAGCTTGTTGCACCAGACGTCGTCGCGCGCCTTGAGGGCGGCGAAGTCACCGCCGACACCGCGCAGTTCCGCGCAGGCCGCGGGGGCGGCCGGGTGGGTGCCGGAGGAGGTCGGGGCGCAGCTGAGTGTGACGGCGCGTTCGGGAGTCGCGGTGGCCGCTTCGCCGCCGTGGCCGATGGTCAGCACCAGCGCCGAGGGGGCGTAGAGCGAGGCCGGGGCGGCGTCCGGGGCGGCGACGGCGGCCCCGGTCAGGGGTCCGCAGACGGCGACGGCCGTGAGGCCGAGGGCCGCTGCCCAGCGCGCGGTGTTCCGCATGGTGTGCATCCTTCCGCTCGAACTAGACGGGTGCCGGCTCCGTTTCCGGTAGGACGTCGGAGCGGCGAGCGCCACTCTGCCGAGTCCCTGCCGGAAACACACATCGACCCCACAGGTTTCGGTAACATTTCGTGTTGAAGCAGTGGCGTGAAGTCACGGAATTCGAACGGCGGAGCCCTGGAACTGGGCGGCACGGGCCCCTGAGAAGTCGTCAATTGGCCGAAAATCAGCGGTTATTTAATCGTCCGGAAACATTCCGACACCACTGCCCCGGACCCCCTTCATGACTCCCTGTGTTCACCCGATGATCACCGCCCCGAGCGGGCCGGGGCGGTGATCATCGGGTG
>NZ_MUNF01000714.1 GCF_002154555.1 Streptomyces murinus | reverse complement strand
CACCCGGGCCCGGGTGCTGTACCGGCGGGCGTACGTCTGGTGGGTGCTGGGGCATCACCCGGAGGCGCTGGAGGACGTACGGCGGGCGCTGCCGGTGCTCAGGCAGCTGCGGGACGACATCTGGACCGCGCGGGCGCTGACCCTGCGGGCCACGGTGCATCTGGCGCTCGGCGCGGTGGACCGGGCCGACGCGGACTTCACGGCGGCGGAGCGGCTGTGGGACACCACGGGCCAGGAGCACGACAAGGCGGACGCGGTGGAGAGCCGGGGCCTGGCCGCGTTCCGCTCCGGGGACATCCCCCTCGCGCTGCGGCTGCTCGACGAGGCCGAGGAGCGGTACGCGAAGCTCGGCACGCCCACCTACATGCTGTCGGTACGGCGCTGCGAGGTGCTGATGGCCGCGGGGCTCGCCCCGGAGGCGCTGGCCGAGGCGGACGCGGCGATCGCCCTGCTGGACCGGCTGGGCGGGCAGTCGACCCGCAAGGCCGAGCTGCTGCTGGCCGCCGCCCGCGCGGCCCGCTCGGCCGGGGACGCGCACACCGCGATCGCCCGCGCGGCCGTCGCCGTACGGCTGTTCGCGGCGCAGCGGCGGCTGTGGTGGGAGACGCACGCCCGGCTGGTGCTGATCGAGGCGCGGGTGGCGGCCGGGCGGCGCTCGGGGCGGCTGGTCGGGGACGCGGCGGCGGTGGCGGAGCGGCTGGCCTCCTTCGGCTCGCCCGCG
>NZ_MUNF01000713.1 GCF_002154555.1 Streptomyces murinus | reverse complement strand
GGTGGTCCACGACGTGGAGCACGGCACCCTCGACCTCGCCGTGCGCTCCGGCGTCGCCGTGGTGGTCGGCGCGGGCGCCCTCGGCTTCGCTGTCTACCGGCGCCCGCGCCGCGCGCTCACGGCCGGCGGGCTCGCCCTCGCGCTGCTGGCCGCCTCGGGCGTCTCCGCGTACGCCACCTGGAACCCCAAGTCGGTACTGGAGCCGAGGTTCTCCGGACTGCTGTCCTCCGCGCCCTCGGTGATCGGCAACGCGCGCGGCGCGGGCGCCGGTAGACAGCGAAGCCGAGGGCGCCCGCGCCGCGCGCTCACGGCCGGCGGGCTCGCCCTCGCGCTGCTGGCCGCCTCGGGCGTCTCCGCGTACGCCACCTGGAACCCCAAGTCGGTACTGGAGCCGAGGTTCTCCGGACTGCTGTCCTCCGCGCCCTCGGTGATCGGCAACGCGCGCGGCATCGTCAGCGACTTCGACGTCTACCAGCAGGAGTTGGCCCGCCTGGTGACGAACGTGACCAAGCTGTACGACGTCACGTCCACGCTGCCGACCTACCAGCCGGACCCCTCCACCATCCGGGTCCTGCACGTCTCGGACATCCATCTGAACCCGGCGAGCTGGAAGATCATCGCCTCGCTGGTGAAGCAGTACAAGGTGAATGTGATCGTGGACTCCGGCGACACGATGGACCACGGCACGGCGGCGGAGAACGGCTTCCTGGACCCGATCGCCCAGCTGGGCGTGCCGTACGTCTGGGTGCGGGGCAACCACGACTCCCGGACCACCCAGCGCTATCTGGAGCGCATGAAGAACGTCCGGGTGCTGGACGACGGTCGGGCGCGGACGGTGGGCGGGCTGCGCTTCGCGGGCATCGGCGATCCGCAGTTCACCCCGGACCGCGCGGTGGTGCCGGGCGGTGACGCCGCCGAGCGGCTGGCGGGCGACCGGCTGGACAGCGCGCTGCGCTCCCAGCGGGCCGCGGGGACACCGGTGGACGTGGCGATCACGCATGAGCCGGTGGCGGCGCGGGAGACGGACGGGGAGGTGCCGCTGGTGCTGTGCGGGCATCTGCACCACGAGGGGGACGAGAAGCTGCCGTACGGGACGCGGCTGCGGATGGAGGGCTCGACCGGGGGCAGCGGGCTGCGCGCGGTGGAGGGGAAGTACCCCGCGCCGATCGAGGCGTCGGTGCTCTACTTCGACCGCGACAGCCATCGGCTCCAGGCGTGGGACGCGATCCGGCTGGGCGGCCTCGGACTGACGACGGCCGAGGTCAGCCGCCATCTGGCGGACGACAACCGGCCCGCCGTGACACCCCCGTCGACCGCCCCTTCGCCCTCCGGGAACGGGGGCTCCGCACGCCGCCCGTAAACCGTTTTGGCGATCCCCCTCGCCATCCCATATGCTTCTCACGTCCCCGACGCGCTGAGAAGCGCCCAGGCGGGCCGATAGCCCTCATCGTCTAGCGGCCTAGGACGCCGCCCTTTCAAGGCGGTAGCACGGGTTCGAATCCCGTTGGGGGCACGCAAGACCGTGTGCGACACTGTTGCACGCAAACAGCTTGGTCCTGTGGAGCAGTTTGGAGTGCTCGCCACCCTGTCAAGGTGGAGGCCGCGGGTTCAAATCCCGTCAGGACCGCTGAGGTTTCACGTGAAACCTCGTGGCTGGGTAGCTCAGTTGGTACGAGCGATCGCCTGAAAAGCGATAGGTCGCCGGTTCGACCCCGGCCCCAGCCACAACCCGAAGGCCCCGTTCGACGAACGGGGCCTTCGGGTTGT
>NZ_MUNF01000712.1 GCF_002154555.1 Streptomyces murinus | reverse complement strand
GTCGAGGACGGCCTGCGCGAAACGGACTTCGGTGCCTGGGAGGGCCTGACCTTCGGCGAGGTCCGCGACCGCTACCCGGACGACCTGAACGCCTGGCTCGCCGACCCCGCCGCCCGTCCCACCGGCGGCGGCGAGAGCTTCGCCGAGGTCGCCGCCCGTATCGCCGTCACCAAGGACGAGCTGGTCACCGCGCACGCGGGCCGCACCGTCCTGCTCGTCACCCATGTGACGCCGATCAAGACGCTCGTCCGGCTCGCCCTCGGCGCCCCGCCGGAGTCCCTGTTCCGCATGGAACTCTCGGCCGCCTCGCTCTCCGCGGTGGCGTACTACGCCGACGGCAACGCGAGCGTCCGCCTCTTCAACGACACCTCACACCTGCGCTGACGCCGGCCCGCGCAGCCCGGCCGCAGCCCGCGCGAGCGCTTCGATCCGCGCCCAGTCCCCGGCCGCCACGGCATCCGCCGGCACCATCCAACTCCCGCCCACGCAGCCGACGTTGGGCAGGGCCAGATACTCCGCGGCGTTCCCGGGCCCGATCCCGCCGGTCGGACAGAAGCGCGCCTGCGGCAACGGCCCGGCCAGCGACCGCAGATACGCCGTACCCCCCGCCGCCTGCGCCGGGAAGAACTTCATCTCCCGCACCCCGCGCTCCAGCAGCGCCACGACCTCCGAAGCGGTCGAGACCCCCGGCAGGAACGGCACCCCGCACCCCCGCATCGCCGCCAGCAGCCCCTCCGTCCACCCGGGACTGACGAGGAACCGTGCCCCGGCCGCAACC
>NZ_MUNF01000711.1 GCF_002154555.1 Streptomyces murinus | reverse complement strand
AGCTCCGCCTCGACGGCGGCGTCGTCGTCCTCGTCCACGAGGGGCACGTACGGCAGGGCGACCAGTTCGGCGACGGCCTCCGCGGTCAACGGCCGGTGGGCGAGGGCGTGTACGGGTATCGGCATGGCGATCACCTTAGAGTGCCGGGCAGTTGGTGCCGCGCCGGCGCGGGTCGTCCGGGCGGGGCCGCCTGGGGCGTGCGGGGACGACGACGCCGTGTGCCGCTTGACTTAGAGAGCACTCCAATTCGTAGCGTTCCGGGCATGAGTACTGCACAGCACAAGATCGGGTCCGGATTCGGCGCCACCAGCACCGCCGACGAGGTTCTGGAGGGCATCGACCTCACCGGCAAACTGGCCCTGGTCACCGGGGGCTACTCGGGGATCGGGCTGGAGACCACACGTGCGCTCGTCAAGGCCGGCGCCCGGGTCGTCGTACCGGCGCGTCGTCCGGAGACCGCGGAGCAGGCGCTGGCCGGGCTGCCCGGTGTCGAGGTGGACGAGCTGGATCTCGGGGATCTGGAGAGCGTGCGCCGGTTCGCGGAACGGTTCCTGGCCTCCGGACGCGGCCTGGACATCGTGATCGACAGCGCCGGGATCATGGCCTGCCCCGAGACGCGGGTGGGCGACGGCTGGGAGGCGCAGTTCGCCACCAACCACCTCGGCCACTTCGCCCTCGTCAACCGGCTGTGGCCCGCGATCGCGCCGGGCGGCGCACGGGTCGTCTCCGTGTCCTCGCGCGGCCACCACGCCGCCGGCATCCGCTGGGACGACATCCACTGGCGGCGGGGCTACGACAAGTGGGAGGCGTACGGCCAGGCCAAGACCGCCAATGTCCTGTTCGCCGTCCAGCTCGACAAGCTCGGCCGCGACGCCGGGGTCCGCGCCTTCGCCCTGCACCCCGGGGGCATCCTCACGCCGCTCCAACGGCACCTGGCCCAGGAGGAGATGGTCGAGCGCGGCTGGATCGACGAGGACGGCAACCTGCTCCACCCCGAGGTGTTCAAGACCCCGCAGCAGGGCGCGGCCACCCAGGTCTGGGCGGCGACCTCCCCGCAGCTCGACGGTCTCGGCGGCCTCTACCTGGAGGACTGCGACATCGCCGAGCCCGCCCCGGACACCGACGCCCGCGAGGGCGTCAAGGACTGGGCGATCGACCCGGCGCAGGCGGCCCGGCTGTGGACGCTGTCGGCCGAACTGACCGGGGTGGACGCGTTCGCGTCCTGACCGGCACCGGTCGCCCGCGCGGTCAGCGAGGTGAGGCGCCCGCCGTTACCCGTCCGGCGCCATGCCCGCATGGCGCCGGACGGTGCGCCGTCTTCTCTCGTCTACCACCGGTACCAACGCCCCCGGCGGCCGCCGCTCCCGGAGGGCCGGACGACGAAGCCCAGCAGCCACACGACGAGCACGATCACCGCGATCCACCACAGTGCCTTCAGCGCGAAGCCCGCGCCGAAGAGGATCAGGGCCAGAAGAAGAACAAGAATCAGGGGAACCATCGTTATCGACCTCCTGGCCACCGGATGCCCTTACTTCACTCCTACAAGCACACAAAATATGAGTTACTTCTATGGAGTGAGGGGCATGTGCGCGCCGTGTGCCCTGGACGGTTCCCCCTCTCCCCCGCCTCACGCACCGCGGACACGCGGAGCGCGCGCCGGACGGTCATCGGCCGCGGTCGCGGTGGGCGGCGACCCGGACGCGGGTTCCGCAGCGGGTGGAGCAGTAGCGCTGCGGGGCGCGGCGCCCGGTGTCGATGAAGTAGCGGTCGCAGCCGGGTGCCGCGCAGCGGCCCCATGCGCAGTAGCCGCGTTCGCTGAGCCAGAGGGCCAGGGCGAGCGCGGCGGTGGACAGCAGCCACCGGGCCGGCTGTCCGTGGTGGGGGGTCGCGGTGTGGAGCGACCAGCGGCGTTCGGGCAGGCGGACCAGCCGGGGCCGGGCGGGGTACCGGTCGAGCAGGGCGTTGATCGCCTCGGCGGCGCTGTCCTCGTCCCCGGTGTCCAGGATGCCGGCGATGACCGCCGCGGCCTCCCGTACTTCCGCGGCGGTGGTCTCGGTCAGCCGCAGGGGCGGGCCGCCGTGTGCCGCCACCACGGCTTCGAGTTCCTGCGGTGTGGCTGCGCCGCCGTCCCGGACGGTGTTGACCAGGTCGGTCAGGAAGTACAGGCCGCGCGGGTTGTCGTCGGCGAGCCGGTGGTCCATGGGTCTCTCCCGCTTCAGGGGGCGGCGTCCTCCCGCCACGGTAACGTCTAAATTCGGTTTAGGCGTTACTGGTTGATGGTGCAGGTGGAAGAGAGGGGCCTCTGTGGCCGAGTCGCACACGTCCGTGCTGGTCGTCGGGGGCGGACCCGTAGGGCTGGTGCTGTCCTGCCTGTTGTCCGGTCAGGGCGTGGACCATGTGCTGGTCGAGTCCCGCCCCGCCGTCTCGCGTCATCCCAGGGCCCGGGGTGTCTCGGCCCGGTCCATGGAGATCTTCCGGCGCCTGGGGCTGGAGAACGCGGTCCGCGCCGCGGGGCTGCCGGCCGAGCAGGTCTCCTTCTACCGGGGCCGCGACCTGGTCGACCCCGACTACGTCCGCACCGGCCCCGCCCGGGAGCCCGGCGGGGGCGGGCCCGAGCACACGCCGTCACCGGGACTCATCTGCTCCCAGGACGTCCTGGAGCCCCTGCTGCCGCGGCGCGCCCGGGAACTGGCCGGCCCCCGCGTCCGGTTCGGCACCCGGCTGCTCTCCTTCCTCGACGACGGTCTCGGCGTCCAGGCCGTCGTCGAGGAGCGGGCGCCCGGCCGCCGGTACCGGCTGCGGGCCGACTGGCTCGTCGGCTGCGACGGCGCCTCCAGTACCGTGCGCGCCGGGGCCGGGATCGCGATGGAGGGCCCGACCGGTCTGGGGCGGTACCTGAGCATCCGCTTCGAGGCGCCCCTGGGGCAGGTGGTGGCCGACCGCGTCAGCGCCTCGTACTTCCTCACCGTCCCCGGGCGGGGCGGGTTCATGGCCGTCGACAACGACCGCCACTGGATCTACCAGTACCCGCTCGGCGCGGACCCGGAAACGGCAGCGGACGTGGGTACAGCGGCAGGTCCGGGTACGGCAGTGGGTCCGGGTGCGGCAGTGGACGCGGGTACGGCAGTGGACGCGGGTACGGCGGCGGACGTGGCGGACCATCGGTTCCTGGCCGGGCTCGTCCGTACGGCGGCCGGTGTCCCGGACCTGGACGTGACGGTCCGCGACACGATGACCTGGCGCATGGACGCGCAACTCGCCGGCTCCTACCGCCGCTCACGGGTCCTGCTGGCGGGCGATGCCGCCCACGTCGTCCCGCCGACGGGCGGACACGGCATGAACACCGGCATCGGCGACGCCGACAACCTCGCCTGGAAACTCGCCGCCGTCACCGCCGGACACGCAGGCGACGCCCTCCTGGACACCTACGAGGCCGAACGGCGCCCGCTCGCCCGCCAGGTCATCGACATCTCCACGGCCAACGCGGCGAACCGGACCGGCTACCGCATCGACGACGAACTCCTGCTGACCGCCGCCTACCGCTCCGCCGCCGTCGTCCCCGGCCCGCAGGACGCCGATCGCCCCGGCGTCCTGGACCCGGACGGCTGCCGCCCCGGATGCCGGCCCGGAGAGCGCGTGCCCCACGTCCGGCTCACCACCGCGGGCGCCTCGGACGTGACCTCCACCCTCGACCTCACCGGCCCCGGCCTCACCCTGCTCACGGCCGACGACGACCCCCGCTGGCAGCCGCACGCCGAGGCCGTACGGCGGGCGGGGATCCCCCTCGCGCTCCGCGCCGTCCGTACCGCCTCGCGACGGGAGGCCGAACCCTGGCAGTGGGCGTATCTGCTCGACGCCGAACACGCGGACACCGCGCTCCTGGTCCGTCCCGACGGGCACATCGCCTGGCGCGGCGTCCGTCCGGCGGACCCGGCAACCCTTCCGGCCCTGGTACGGCGTGTCCTCGCGGCGCCGTGAACTCCCCTGGAGACGGTTCGGTCCGAGACGGCACCGGCAGCACCGGCAGCAGGGAGCCTCGGCCGTTCACCGGGCCAGGGCCTCGGCGAGTTCCCGCGGGCGGGCGGCGAACGGGCTGTGGCCGCCCGCCAGCGTGCGGACGGTGAACGGCTCCCCCGGCAGGGCCCGGTCGGCCTCCGCGATCATCAGGTCCTGCACGGCCGCCGGCAGGGCCCGGTCCTGCGCGCAGCGCACGTACGTACGCGGGAGGCGGCCCCACCGCGGTGCGGTCAGGACGACGGGGGTCGCCGGGACGGCCAGCGGCAGATCGGGGCTGAGCACGGAGCGCCAGCGGTCGAAGCGGTCGGCGGGCGTGTCGTGGTAGTAGGTCTGCCGCAGCTCCTCGACGTAGGCGGGGTCAGGCGAGAGCGGGTCGATCCGCACGGCCCCCAGCGCCCCGGGGTCACCGAGGCCGAGGCCCCGCCCGCGCGCGGTGGCGTTCTCGGGCGCGTTCAGGTAGTCGAAGAACCGGGGACGGGCGGCGGGGACGAACGCGGAGAGGTAGACGACACGGTCGACCAGTTCGGGGGCGCGCTCGGCGGCCAGTGACGCGGGACCGCCGCCCGCGCTGTGCGCGACGAGCACGACACGGCCGTAGCGGCGGACCCGGCGCAGCGTGTCCAGGACGGCATCGGCGCAGTCGTCCATGGTCATGCCGGCCAGCCGCGACCTCTCGGTCAGCAGACCGGGACGGCCGGGCAGCAGGTATCCGCTGGGCAGGGGGGCGCCGAAGCCGTGCCCGGGCAGGTCGACGGCGACGCTCGCGGCACCGAGGCCGGCGAGCGCCCGCTGCGTCGCCGCCCACTGCCACGAGCCGTGCCAGGCACCGTGAACCAGGACGAAGACGGTGTCGCTCAGCCCGGGGGCCGGATGGATCGCAGGGTGGTTCGCGGAGTGGTTCGCGGAGTGGTTCGCGGAGTGGTTCGCGGAGTGGTTCGCGGAGTGGTTCGCGGAGTCCGGGGAGGAAGGCATGGCTCCCATCTCAGGCGACCACGGCGGATCGATCCAGGTGAAGATATGGCAGGCTGGGCGGCGATACTTTGCGTGTATGGACGGCGGGGGGGGGACGGGGCGGTATGGAAGCGCGGCATCTGCGGTACGCGCTCGCCCTCGCCGAGCACGCGCACTTCGGCCGGGCCGCCCGCTCGCTGGGTATCGCTCAGCCCCCGCTGTCCAAACAGATCGCCGACCTGGAGCGCGAGACCGGGGCCCGGCTGTTCGACCGTACGCGCCAGGGCGTGTTCCCGACCGCCGCGGGCGAGGCGTTCCTCGTCCGGGCGCGGCGGGCGCTGGAGGAGATGGCGGCGGCCACGGCCGACGCGGGGCGGGCGGCGCGCGGGGAGACGGGCCGGCTGCGGCTGGGGTTCGTCGCCTCCGCGCTGCTCGATCCGCTCCCGGACGTCCTGGGGCGGTTCGGCCGCGAACGGCCCGGTGTACGGCTGGAGTTGCACGAGATGGCATCCGGGCGCGGCGCCGCCGCTCTCATCGCCGGAGAACTGGACGTCGCCGTCACCCTCGGACCGCCCCGGGGCGCCGGGGCCGAGCATCTGGTGTCCGTCCCGGTCGGGCACGATCATCTGACCGCCGTGGTCGGCAGCGCGCACCCCTACGCGGGTCAGGCGTCGGTGAGCGTGGAGCAGCTGCGGCGGCAGCCGCTGATCGTGGCCGCCGGGGAGGACGAGCCCGCCGTCGCCGCCTGCCTGCGCGTCCTGCTGGGCGAGGACGCCGCGGCGCTGGACGGTGCCACCGTGGCCAGGGACGTGCACACGATCATGGGCCTGGCCGCCTGCGGGGCCGGTGTGGGGCTCGGGCCCTCCCGTATGCGGGAGGCGCCGAGAGCGGGGATCCGGTTCTGCGAGGTGACGCCGAGGACGGCGCTGCCCGATCTGGTCCTGTCCTTCGCCGGCCGTGACCGCTCCCCGGCGCTGGGCGCCTTCCTCGGCACCGTTCGCCGAACCTGCCCCCACGTCGGCGCCGCACTCGACGCGCGATCGGGCCGGGCATGAGCGGCGCGCCCGGTGGGTCCCTCCGGTCTCCGGCACGGCCGCGATCAGGGCACAGGTGAGGTCCCGCCCCCGCTCCGCCCCCGCGGGCCTGACCGGTGCGGGCGCCGGTGCGGGGGCGGG
>NZ_MUNF01000710.1 GCF_002154555.1 Streptomyces murinus | reverse complement strand
CCTCGCGGATGCGGGCGCCGAGGCCCTCGGGGTCGGCGCGGCCGTGGTCGAGCAGGCCGGTGACCTCGTCGAGCCGGTTGACGAAGGCGAACACCCGGACCTTGCTGAACTGGTCGTGCAGCGCCTGCACCAGCAGCATCGTGAAGTCGGAGAAGCCCGACACGGAGCCCGACACATCGCAGAGCAGGACCAGTTCGGGGCGGACCGGACGGCGTCGGCGCAGCACCGGGCGCATCGGGACGCCGCCCGTGGACAGCGAGGAGCGCAGGGTGCGGCGCAGATCGACGGTGCCGCGCGCGGCCCGGCGGCGGCGCGCGGCGAGCCGGGTGGCCAGCTTGCGCGCCAGCGGCTGAACGGCCCTGCGCAACTCGGCCAGTTGGTCCCTGCTCGCGAACAGGAAGTCGACCCGGTCGGCGGTCGGACGCACCCCGCGCCGGGCGATCTCGTCCCGCCCGCGCCGCTCGGCGACCCGGCGCCGCGCCTCCGCGCCGACCAGCCGCCGGAACTCCTCGATACGGCGCCGGATCTCGTCGTCCAGCAACCGGTCGGCGAACTGCCCGCCGGCGCCCGCCCCGGCCCGTACATCGGCCCGCACCCGTGCCAACAGGGTCCCCGGGCGCAGCCGTTCGAGGGTCTGGTACGCCGACCAGCCGTCCGACCCCGGTGAACTCCCGTATCCGCCGAGCCCGTCGACCGCCGAAGCCGCCAACTGGGCCATCAGGGCGCGGTCGTCGGCCGCCAGCGCCTCGGCCAGCCGGTCGCGCAGGCTCTCGCGGTCGCTGGGACCGGCGTCCGGAGCGCCCACCCCGCGCGGGAAGTAGAGGTCGAAGACCGGGTCGAACACGGCGCGTTGGGCCGGGCCGTGCAGCAGGGTCGCGGCCAGCCCCTCGCGCAGCAGCTCCCGGTCACCGAGCCCCAGCGCCTCGGCCGCGCGGGCCGCGTCCACCGTCTCCCCGGTGCCGATCCGTACCCCGTGCGCCCGCAGTGCTCCGACCAGGCCGGTGATCCGCTCGGCGGGGTCCGTCACAGCGCGTCCAGGTCGAGCTTGGCCGCGGCCTTCTGGATGTCGTCCTGGTGCTTGAGGATCACCCCGAGACTGTCCCGTACGACCGCCTCGTCCAGGGTGTCCGCGCCCAGCGCCAGCAGGGTGCGCGCCCAGTCGACGGTCTCGGCGACGGACGGCGCCTTGCGCAGGTCCATCGCGCGCAGCGCCCCGACCACCCGGACGACCGACTCCGCCAGCGCCTCGGGCAGGCCCGGCACCTTCAGCCGTACGATCCGCCGCTCCAGCTCCTCCTCGGGGAAGCCGATGTGCAGGAACAGGCAGCGGCGGCGCAGCGCCTCGGACAGCTCCCGGCCCGCGTTGGAGGTGAGCACGACGAACGGGCGGCGGGTCGCGGTGACCGTGCCCAGCTCCGGCACCGTGATCTGGAAGTCGCTGAGCACCTCGAGCAGCAGGCCCTCCATCTCGACGTCGGCCTTGTCGGTCTCGTCGATCAGGAGCACCGTCGGCTCGTCGCCGCGGATCGCGGTCAGCAGCGGGCGCGGCAGCAGGAACTCCTCGCTGAAGATGTCGGTCCGTGCCTCGTCCCAGCTCTCGTCGCGGCCCGCGCTGATGCGCAGCAGCTGCTTGGCGTGGTTCCACTCATACAGGGCCCGGGACTCGTCCACGCCCTCGTAGCACTGGAGCCGCACCAGCCGGGCGTCGGCCACCTGGGCGACGGCCTTGGCCAGCTCGGTCTTGCCGACTCCGGCGGGGCCCTCCACCAGCAGCGGCTTGCCCAGCCGGGCCGCGAGGAACACGGTGGTGGCGACCGCGGGCGAGGCGAGATAGCCGGTCTCGGCGAGGCGGGCGCTGACGTCGTCGACGGACGTGAACAACGGGGTCCTCCGGCGGGGTCGGGGAGCGAGCCGGGCGCGGAACGGCACCCGAGCCCTTCTATCTAAGCGCTTGTTCAGCACCCCTGTCACGCATGGATTCCCCGGCCGGGCCGTACGAGGAGCCGCACCGCCCGGCCGTACGGCCGGGCGGTGCGGCTCCTCGTACGGCCCGGCCGGGGACTCCATGC